>JBNJFE010000007.1:0-3697 GCA_051746505.1 Campylobacterota bacterium | reverse complement strand
ATGCTGCAGCAGACGCAGGTTTCGCGGGTTCTTCATGATTACTACTTTCAGTTTCTAAACCGTTTCCCCTCGCTTTTGGCACTGTCTCGTGCCCGTGAGGATGAGGTGCTGCACGCCTGGCAGGGGCTTGGGTATTACAGCAGGGCGCGCAATATGAAAAAAACCGCTACTCTTGTTCCCCACGGACTTCCGGCATCTTATAAGCAGCTTCGAAAGCTGCCCGGTATCGGTGAGTATACGGCAAACGCGGTGCTTTGTTTTGGCTTTCATAAGCGGGCAGCGATCGTGGATGCCAATATCAAAAGGGTGCTAAAACGCCTGTACGCGCAAAAAGATGACAAAGATTTGCAGCAAAAAGCGCAAAAGTTTTTAAATACGCATCATCCGTTTGACCACAACCAGGCGATGCTGGACCTTGGGGCGCTGGTGTGTACGCCAAAAAATCCACACTGCACAGCTTGTCCGCTAGTTGCGATCTGTGCGGGCAAAGATGATCCCGAAAGTTTCAGCCAAAAGAAAAAAATTCAAACCGTCACAAAAAACCTGCACCTGCTTGTGCGCACAGCCGGTGATAAAATCGCCGTGCAAAAAAGCTCTCAAACCCTGTATAAAAATCTCTGGGGCTTTGAGCAATACGACAGCACCCCCGGGGGAGACTATCTGGGCGGTTTTGGACACAGTTACACGAAATACCGCTTAAAAGTGTACGTATACCGGCAGCAAACAGAGCGGATTTTACAAGGGCAGCAGTGGGTGAGTTTGCGGGAAATGCGCTCTTTGCCCATGTCGGCTTTAGCCCGCAAAGCGCTGGATTTTGTGCTACAATAACAGCAGTGTAAAAAAGGAGTTTGCGTGTACAAAGCCCTCTATCTTGTAACTTCCGCTCAAAGTACGGATAAAAGTGTCGCGAAACTGAAAGAAACCGTCGCAGACAAGCTTTCTGCAACGCAGGTCATAGCTTTTGAGGATTTTGATTTTGACAAAGCCTTAGACGGGCGCGCGCTGTATCTTCTGCATCTGGATGATGCCCAGATCAAAACCTTTCTCTCTCACGCAATGGGCTCACGTGCGGAAGTGGCGATTTTGGCCAATGAACGCTGCATCAAAAGCGTCAAAGCTTATGATTTAAACAGCGACCCCAAAGAGGTGATTGACCAGATCGCGCAGGGGGCCAGGGCAAGCTGCATCGATATTCTTACCTGTAATGAAAAAATCGTTTTCAGCAGTGTCATCATCGGGGACGTGTACGGTATCAACAGTGAAGTGCTGCCCAATGATTCGGCCCTGAAGCGTTTCAAACGTTTTGTCAAAAACCTCAAAAGAGTACGTTTTCACCCCTACGCCATCAAAGCTAAAAACGGGGAAACGGTCAATACCGCCGCTACGGGGATTATGGTGTATGAACACAATCTCAAAAATATGCAGGATGAGTTTGTCAATGAAGATATATCGTTGCATGACGGGCAGATGAACGCGCTGATACTGGCTCCAAAAAGTATCTTTGCCTATCTGTATCTGCTGTTTGTGATCTTTTTTTACAAACGGTTTTCTCTTACCAGTCTGCCAAAGAGTATGGGTTTGATCAAAAGCGGCAAACTGGGGATCAGTTCGGGCAAGAGCGGGATCGATTTTTTGATTGACGGGGTCAGCGTTTCGGCCAAAGAGATCAACCTGCAAGTCAATAAAGAAGCGCTGTATCTGCATTTAAACGCCAAAACCGAAAACACCAGAGAGAAAAAAGAAAACAGCGACACAATCGACGCGGCCAATCTGCCAAAAGGTGAGTATAAAACCATGCTGCTCAAAAACGCGCTGCCGCTGTTTAAAAAGGCTGAGTACGAGGATTTTAAAGAACTCTTTATTAATCTCAAAGCGGCTTCAAAGATCGGGGGCATTTATACGGTGCTGATGATCGTTTCCACGCTGCTGGCGACGGTGGGGCTGTTTCAAAACTCAACACCTGTGATCATCGGCGCCATGATCCTGGCGCCGTTGATGAGTCCGATTGTGTCTTTTTCCATGGGCGTTGTGCGAAGCCAGAGTGAGCTGATGCAAAGCAGTCTTGTTACCATTGTCTTCGGTGTGGCCGCGTCGCTGCTGTTTGCGGCCCTGTTTACGATGGCTGTGCCCATCAAAGAACTCACCCCGCAGATGCAGATGCGCCTGCAGCCCAATCTGTTTGATATGTTTGTGGCCATATTTTCGGGTATCGCCGCAGCGTATGCCAACGCTAAAGAACAGGTGGCAAAATCCCTTGCGGGCGTTGCGATCGCTGTTGCGCTGGTGCCTCCGTTGGCCGTGACCGGGATCGGGATAGGCTGGATGGATTTTGAAGTCATGGGCAGTTCGTTTTTACTTTTTGTCACCAACTTTGTGGGCATCACCATGGCTGCCAGCGTGACCTTTATCGTTTTGGGGTTTGCGCCGCTGCACCGGGCAAAACGGGGCGTTATCTATACGCTTGTGGCCGTTGTGGCCGTTTCGTGGCCTTTGGCTATTGCTTTTATGGATATAGTATGGCAAAATAATATGAACGCGAAATTATCGCAGAATACCGAAATTAGCGTTGCCAGCCAGCCGGTGGAGTATACAATCAATTCTATAACCAAACAAAAAGATCAAAAGATAGTTGTGGATATTGATATTTATACGCCAAAGACCCTGGATCAAGCCGGGCTTTTAGAACTCAAGCGGCGGCTTGAGGAAAAGCTTGGCACGCAGGTGCGGCTGCTGGCAACACAAAAAATCCAACTGTAAAGGAAATATATGCAATCAATTATGCTTGACTGGATTGTCAATATCGCCCTGGCGGCGCTGATCTTTTTTGCGGGGAAACTGATCGCAAGAAAATTGACCGATATCCTTATCAAAATGATGCGAAAAGCCGAAGTGGATACGACCATAACCAGCTTTTTTAACAGTGTGCTCTATGGCGCTATGCTGGTTTTTGTGGTGCTGGCCGCGCTCAGCCAGCTTGGGATAGAAACCACCTCCTTTATCGCCGTACTCGGTGCCGCCGGTTTAGCGGTAGGCCTGGCGTTTAAAGACAGCCTTTCCAATATCGGGGCGGGGATGATGATCATAGCCTTTAAACCCTTTCGAGTCGGCGATTTTGTCGTTGTTAACGGTGAGATGGGCACGGTAGAAGATTTGACGATCTTTCAAACGTTTTTAACCACCGTGGATAATAAAGCTATCGTCATACCCAACGCAAACGTGATTGCCAATAATATCACTAACTTTTCTGCTAAAGATACCAGAAGAGTTGATATGACTTTTGGGATCGGATATGATGACGATCTCAAAAAGGCCAAAGAGGTGCTCAATCAAATCGTAGACGGTAATGAAAAAATCCTCAAAGACCCCGCACCCGTCGTAGCCGTAGCAGGGCTTGGCGAGAGCAGCGTGGATTTTACGGTACGGGCGTGGGTCAACCGGCCCGATTACCTGGATGTACTGTGGGGCGTAACCGAGGAAGTGAAGCTTCGATTTGATCAAGAAGGCATCTCTATCCCGTTTCCGCAGATGGATATGCACCTCAAAAAACAGGATTTAGATTAAAAACAGACCCTTTTAGGGTTTGTTTAAGGTTACTTTGCTATAATTTTACTCTCTTTTCATGGGGTGTTAGCTCAGCTGGGAGAGCGCGATGCTGGCAGCGTCGAGGTCACCGGTTCGATCCCGGTACACTCCACCA
>JBNJFE010000006.1:1706-36336 GCA_051746505.1 Campylobacterota bacterium | reverse complement strand
GCCGAAAGACGGACCCAGCACTGGAGACAGCAGGTTATCCCCGTTGGCGAATCTATGAGTGACACGTGGCAGTGGGTAGAACTGTCCAAACGCTTTACCATCCGCGATCTGTGGGGCGAGTATGAACTCAGAGACGGTACCGTACTGCCCGATGTGATCGAAGATGCCAAAAGAATGGGTTACAGCCCCGATACGACTATGTTTGACGTGTTGTATAACAATGAAGCCGGCAGAAGTTACAAGCTTGATCAAAACGATCCGATCCAAAAGGGGTATGACAACTCCGAAGGCTACGGCGACAGCAGAAACGTCCGCGGCAGTGACGGCGAAATCTTTAAAGGTTACGGCTTTTTCATCCACAAGTACCTCTTTGAAGAGTATGCCTACTTTGGCAGAGGCCACGCTCACGATCTGGCCGATTTTGATACCTACCACAGAGTCCGCGGCCTGAAATGGCCCGTTGTCAACGGCAAAGAGACGCAGTGGAGATTTAACTCCCTGTATGACCCCTATGCCAAGCAGGAAGATTTCGGCGATTTCGCCTTTTACGGCAAGCTGGCAAAAGCGCTGCCAAGCGGTGACCTTAACGGCGTAACCAACAGCACCAAGAAGGGGCTGAAAAACAAAGCGAAAATCTTTGCCAGACCCTACATGGATCCGCCGGAAAAACCCGATGCTGAGTATGACACTTGGTTATGTACAGGACGTGTACTGGAACACTGGCACTCAGGTACGATGACCATGAGAGTTCCCGAACTCTATAGAGCCGTGCCCGAAGCGCTGTGCTATATGCACCCCAAAGACGGTGAGAAATACGGCGTCAAGCAGGGTGAACTTTGCTGGGTAGAAAGCAGAAGAGGCAAAGTCAAAGCAAGAGTGGAAACCAGAGGCAGAAACAGACCTCCAAGAGGGCTTGTATTTGTTCCGTGGTTTGATGAAAAAGTTTTCATCAACAAAGTGTGCCTGGATGCGACCTGCCCGCAGTCAAAACAGACTGACTTTAAAAAATGCGCGGTCAAAATCTATAAAGCCTAAGCAGCCAAAAAGAGATAAAAAGGTGTATTGTCTTGAACAATAATCAACCAAACAAAACAGCCGCGCCAAAAAACGGCCAGCGGCGCAAATTTTTGCTGGGTACGGCCAGAGCAGCGGGTCTGGCAGCCCTTGGCGGACTTGTCTGGAGCGCTTACCTGGACGAAGCCACGGCCAGCGAGTTGCTGCTGCGGCCTCCGGGAGCCCTGGATGAGGATGAGTTTTTAGCCACCTGTATCAAATGCGGGATGTGTGTGGAAAACTGTCCGTATGATACGCTGATGCTTGCCAAACCCGGAGATAACAAACCCGTTGGCACGCCGTATTTTATTGCCAGGGATATTCCGTGTTATATGTGTCCTGATATTCCCTGCGTTCCCGTCTGTCCGACAAATGCGCTGGATGAAGCAAAGGTCAGCACAGAGGGCGAACTTGATATCAACAAAGCCAGAATGGGACTGGCGATCGTGGATCAGGAAAACTGTATCGCCTACTGGGGGATTCAGTGTGATGCGTGCTACAGGGCGTGTCCTTTGATGGATGAAGCCATTACGCTGGATTATTCCAGAAATGAGCGCACAGGCAAGCACGGGATGCTGACGCCCACCGTTCACAGCGACACGTGTACCGGATGCGGTTTGTGTGAAAGAGCGTGCGTCACCGAAAAGCCCTCTATTATCATCCTGCCTCATGAAGTCGTGCAGGGTAAAGCGGGCAGCCACTATATCAAAGGCTGGGACAGCGAGGATGACAAGCGGGTCAAGGACGCCTTTGGCGAAGAGACCAGGACAGACCTAAGCGGCAGGGACGCTGAGGATTCACTCAATGATATGGGAGGATTGTTAGATGAGTAGATTATATGACAAATACCGTTTTCTGATCCTTCGCCGTATCGTTCAGCTTGGCCTGCTGTTTTTATATATCGCGGCCAATGTCTGGGGATGGAAGATTTTGCAGGGCAACCTGAGTTCATCTTTGATCCTTGAAACCGTTCCGCTGGCTGATCCCTACGCCGCGCTGCAAATGTTTGCGGCCGGCTCGGCAATGGCGGCCAACCTGCTCATAGGCGCCGCCATTATCGCGGGATTTTATATGATCATCGGCGGCAGAGCGTTTTGTTCCTGGGTGTGTCCGGTCAACATGATTACGGATTTGGCCAACTTTCTGCGAAGAAAGCTGGGTATTGACAGCATCCATAAAAAGCAGCCCTCATCCAGAAATATGCGCTACTGGGTGCTTGGCCTTGGGCTTGTGCTCTCATTTGCCCTTGGCGTGACGGCCTTTGAGTTTGTGTCGCCTATCGGGATGACGCACAGAGGCATCATTTTTGGCTTTGGGTTCGGCCTGGCGGCGATGCTGGTGATCTTTTTGTTTGATCTTTTTGTTTTAAAAAACGGCTGGTGCGGCCATATCTGCCCCCTTGGCGGGTTTTACTCGCTGATTGGCAGATTCAGTTTTATCAGGGTGCATCACGATGAGTCAAAATGCACCGCGTGCATGAAGTGCAAACTTATCTGCCCTGAAGACCAGGTTCTTGATATGATCGGCAAGGAAAGCCGGCCGGTCGTGTCCGGAGAATGTATTAACTGCGGCAGATGCATCGAAGTGTGTGATGATGACGCGCTGGAGTTTAGTATAAAAAATTTGCGCACAAACGCAAAAAAAGAGGAGAGTAGCAATGAAACGAAGTAATAAATTCACAGCAGCACTGATCGCCGCGTCGGCGGCAGCGCTGTTAATGAGCGGATGTATGGGACAACAGCAAAACCAGAAAGCTTCACAGCAGACACAGGTTCCCACGCTAGAAGAAGAGGGACTGGGATTAAGACATACCTCTTTGCTGGATGAAACTGTCACCCGGCCAAATCCAACAAGATATTCTCAGGCGGCAGCCGGGACAAGCCAAACGTATACCAGAGCGTTTCAGGATGCGCCGCCGATGATTTCGCACAGCGTTGAGGGAATGCTGCCGGTATCAAGAAACAACAACCAGTGTACCGCGTGCCATATGCCGCAGGTAGCGCCTTCGGTAAACGCAACACCGATTCCTGAGTCACACTTTTTGGATATGCGGCCAAGACACAAATACAGTCAAGGCAACTTTGAAAAGGCTATCGATAATATGAAAAACGAGACTTCAGTGAAAAAAATCGACGATCTTTCAGGCTCACGCTTTAATTGTACGCAGTGCCACGCGCCGCAAAGTCAGGGTGAACTGGCGGTTGAAAATACTTTTGAACCCGAGTTTACCAGCACAGATGGCAAAAGCAGGTCTTCCTGGAGCGGAAGCAAGCTTCATGAGGGTTTAGATACAATCATGAAATAGGCAAAAAGAAGGTTTTTACCTTCTTTTTGCACGTATGAAGGGGTGATTATGAGCAGCAGACGAGAACTATTCAGTGCATTTAGGGGCAGCTTTCAACCAAAAGAGAAAAAAGAGGTCCTTATCAGACCGCCGTATTGTGTCGATGAAGACGCTTTTGCCAAGGAGTGCGCAAGCTGTGAAGGCCACTGCGCGCACGCTTGTCAAGAGCGTATCATCGTGTTGGGAGAAGATAATACCCCGCGTCTGGATTTTTCAAAATCAGGATGCACCTACTGCGACGAATGTGCTCTGGCGTGTCCTGGGGAAGTGCTGCAGGTAGCCAGCAAAGGTCAAATTGATGCGCATTTTGAAATCGATATGCTCAAATGTCTCAGCTGGAACAAGACGATGTGCTTTTCCTGCAAAGACCCGTGCCTGGACAATGCCATTACCTTTTTGGCGATGTTTCGGCCAAGCATCGATCAGGATAAATGCACTTCGTGTGGCTTTTGCGTGGGGGTGTGTCCCGCACCCGGGGCGATAGAGATTACTACGAAAGAAGGAGGAGAAAATGAACAGCGTAGAGCTTAAAGCAAATATAGAAGAAGACGGTCTGGGCGGGTGGCTGATCAGACTGACTGACAGTTTTGACAACAAAGAGTATGTGTGTAAAAGTATGCATGAGTTTTCCGTCGAAGTCGAGCGTCTGGGGTCGCTGTATGAAGGCAAAGCCCAGGTAGAGTGGAGCAGTGATGACAATCTCAGTGAAGAAAATTTCCACAACATTAAGGTAGAGATGGCAAAGTATAAAGAGCAGTTTGAAAAGCAAGAGGATTTGTAGATGAAACGCCTTTTTTTTGTGTTTTTTGCCTGTGCGAGCCTGCTTTGGGGCCAAAAAGCACTGCAGCCGGATTACAGCCTCAAAGCCGACGGACTTGTGAAAACGCTGCTGTATGAAAAAGGCACCCTCTATGCCGCGACTCAAAACGGCGTTGTGCAAGCGTATGACTTGCAAAACAAGAAGAGTACAACGCTTTTTAGGCTGCCTGAGATTGAGAGCTTTACCCATGAAATGGTACCCTCAAAGATTTACAGCCTTGATAAGATCGGGGAAAAACTGTTGGTTACGGCTCAGGGCAAGGGCAGTTACAGAAACATATGGTTGTATGAAGCGGATAATTTGAAAAAAATCATAGACACGTCTAAAGGCTACATGCTCTCAGAAGCCAAGTTTTTGGATGAGAATACGATCCTGATGGCCACGCTTTCCAATCAGCTGATCAAGTATGATTATAAAACACACAAGGAGTTGGCTAAAAAGCAGCTAAGTTACTCCTCTTTCAGCGATTTTGCCCTGGACAAAGAGAAAAAAGTAGCCGCTGCTACCGATGAAAGCGGGGTGGTGCATATGCTGCGCATGCGTGATTTTGAAGTGATTAAAGAGTATGAGGGGCAAAACGTCGACCGAATCTATGACGTGTCGTATAAAAACGGCGTGGTTATGGGTGCGGGGCAGGACCGGCGTCTGAGCATTTATAAACCCTTTGGTGCGGCGACGTATATGCAGTTTGATTTTTTGCTGTATGCGTGCGGCATGAATGCGGCGGCCACGCTTGGGGCCGTGGCGTACAACCCGGCAAACGACGTACTTGTTTTTGAGATAAACAGTAAAGACAGGCTGTATGATCTTAAGGGCAACGAGGCAGTGGTGACCAAGATACTGTTTGTATCAGACAGTGAAGTGTTTGTCGCCAGCGAAAGCGAAACGATCAACCATTATACATTACAATAAGGAGTACAGTATGAACATTTCAAGTATAGTTATTCAAACCAGACCCGAACACGTCGAGGGTGTCGTAGCGGAGGTAAAAGCATGCGAAGTATGCGATTATCACCTCCATGACGAGATAGGCCGCGTTATAGTCACTATAGAGGGCGAAAGCGTGGATGAGGAGCTTGAAAAACTGCGTGTTATCGAAGAGATTGAGCACGTCATCGCTGCGGATATGCAGATGGCATACAGTGAGGAAGAACTTGAGCGGAATATGCAGGTGATGAATAACGCCGACGACGTTCCCGAGCTGCTGCAAAGAGATGATGTTGATCCCACCAGGATCGTCTATCACGGTGATCTTAAAGGCAAAGACAATCTGGAAGGTTTTGCCAAGAGTCTGGACAAAGGCTTTGGGTATAAAAAAGATTTAAAGGATAGATAATGAAAGAGTATAACAGCTCTGAATTTTTGTTTGAAACCGATGTGCCCGAAGGGGAGTTGATCATTTCCCGTACGGATTTAAGCGGACGTATTACCTACGCTAATGAAATGTTTGCCTCCATCAGCGGCTACAGCGTTCAGGAACTGGTGGGCAAACCCCATTCCATCGTACGCCATCCCGATATGCCCAAAAGTGTTTTTGCCCAGATGTGGGAAGATTTGAAAATACAGGGCCGCTGGGAGGGAATTGTAAAAAATATGCGAAAAGATGACGGATTCTACTGGGTACATGCTATAATAAGCGGCGTATATAAGGATGGGGAACTTATAGAGTATAAATCGCTGCGCTCA
This sequence comes from Campylobacterota bacterium, assembly GCA_051746505.1. Classification (GTDB taxonomy): domain Bacteria; phylum Campylobacterota; class Campylobacteria; order Campylobacterales; family Sulfurovaceae; genus TCS-49. The sequence goes on along the minus strand of JBNJFE010000006.1, from coordinate 30,433 downwards.
CCGATTGATCAACGAACCAAGATTACGTACCAGCGAAAATACGATGAGATGAGAAATATCGACAAAGATAACATCAGAACCGTTGTGTATTCCAACTGATTTGACCCGGGTCAAATACAGACAAATGAAAAACAGATACAATACAAATTGCAACTTGCCGCATGATTGTTTTTATAAATAATCCTCCTTATTTCTCACCCCACCCCAAAATAAGCAAATGCGGCAAGTTTGCACAGAGGGTGGATTAATGTTGAAAAAATTAAGCGTGCTGCAATCATACGCGATCATCTTTGCGCTGCTGATTTTCTGGGCTTCTTTTGCCTACTATACGATGAATTCGCTTATCCAGTCTCAAAGCCACTACGCCAAAGTGATCAACCTCAGCGGTAAACAGAGAATGCTTTCGCAAAAGATCGTTCTGTCACTGCAGATGCATCAAAAAACAGACAAACAGCAGTATCTGCAAGAAGCCAAAAAGTTACTCAAAACCTTTCAGGATGATTATGCCTTTATTGTTTCCAATCTGCAGTCACAGCGTTCTAATGAGCTGTACTTTCATACCGGCGGCATCAACGATACCGTAAGCGATTATACCAATCTTGTCAAACAGTATTTTCAAAATCCAAAGGAAGCTTCTGTGACACAAGTGTATGCGCTTTCACAGGTATTGCTGCCAAAGCTTGACGATGCCGTCAGCGTATTTCAAAAAGAAAGCGAACAGAAAACAAGACAGCTGCAAAACAGGGAGCTGCTGATCTATATGGCCACGGTACTGACCATCTTGTTTGAAGCCCATTTTTTCGCCAGGCCCGTTATAGAAAAGATCAAAATGAAATTTGGCGAGTATAAGCGGCGCCTGGACAGTCAGTACAAATCGCTGCTTTTGCAGTCAAAGGTTTTTACCAACGCCAACGACGCTATCATCATCACCGACGCCCACAGTAAAATCCTGGATGTCAACCCCGCTTTTGAACGCGTTACCGGTTACGGTAAGGAGGAAGTGCTTGGCAAAACGCCGGGCATCTTAAAATCAAACCGCCATAAGCAAAGCTTTTATGAAGGGATGTGGCAGCAGCTGCAAAAAGCCGGGCGCTTTAGCAGCGAAATTGTCAACAAGACCAAAGGGGGCAAGGAATATATCCAGCAAAGCGATATCTTTGCCATTTATGATGAAAACAAACAGGTACGCTACTATGTGGGGATATTAAGCGATATTACCTACAAATACGAGACAAAGCGGCAGCTGAGCTTCCTGGCCAATTACGATTCGCTGACAAAGCTGCCAAACCGCAATCTGATGTATGAAATAGCGCAAAAAGCGATTGAAAAAGCCGACCGGCAGAAGCAGAAAGTGGCGTTTTTATACCTGGACCTGGATGATTTCAAAACGGTCAACGACGCCCTTGGCCACAGTTACGGCGACAGGCTGCTGATCGATATGGTCAGCCAGCTTCGCACAAATCTGCGCAAAAGCGATACTCTGTGCCGGGTCGGGGGCGATGAGTTTATCTTCATTTTGGAAGATATAGGCGACACCAGCTATGTTGAAACCTTTGCCAAGCGGGTACTGCAGATTCTGGCTAAACCCTTTATGCTTAAAAATATCGATTTTGAACTCTCAGGCAGTATGGGTATCAGTATCTATCCAAATGACGCAGATGATATCGATACCATCGTCAAGTACGCGGATATGGCGATGTTTCGGGCCAAAGAACTGGGCAAGAACAGTTTTAGCTATTATGATGAGAAACTGCACAAAAATTTGCTCAAAAAGCTGGCTTTTGAAGCGGATATGAAGCAGGCCCTGCAAAATGACGAGTTTATCATTTACCTGCAGCCAAAGATCGATCCCTACAGTCGCAGGGTTTACAGTCTTGAAGCGCTGGTACGCTGGCAGAAAGAGGGCAGGCTGGTACCGCCCGGGGAGTTTATCCCCATTGCCGAACAAAGCGATCTGATTTTGCATATCGGACAGGCCGTGTATGAAAAAGTGGTCGCTACGCTGCAATCCTGGGACGATACCCCCTACGGCCACCTGCCCATATCGGTCAATATTTCGCCAAAGCAGATTTTTCACACACAGCTGCTTGATAGCATAGAAAGCCTGGATGAGAAAATTGCCAGTCGCCTGATCTTTGAGATTACCGAACACTCCCTGGTAGACAGTTTTGACATGATGACCAAGTTCATCAACCGCTGCAACAAACTCGGTATTCAGACCGCGATCGATGATTTTGGTACGGGATATTCTTCGCTGATGTATCTGAAGAAACTGCCCCTTGATTACATCAAGATCGACAAAGAGTTTCTGGTGGATATTTTTGAAAACACCGAAGATGACGTGATTGTCAAAACTATCATTTCAATGGCCCAGAACCTGGGGGTAAAAAGTATCGTCGAAGGGGTTGAGACCAGGCAGCAGGCTGAGTATATGCAACGCCTTGGAGCCGATATCTTGCAGGGCTTTTACTATGCCAAGCCGCTTGATACGCAACAGTGCACGGTTTTTATTACCGGTTTTGATCAAAAGTCTTGATTTTAGTCAATGACAAAAACCGTAATATTTGTTTAGAATATAGAAAAAAAGCACAGAGGCGTTTTGGATGATAGCTGATATTATAGAAGATATTGAACTGTTTGCCTCTTTGGATAAAGAGGCAAAACAAAGACTCGCTGCCATCAGCTCCCTGCACCGCTATGAAAGAGAAAGTATTCTGTATTATGAGGCAGAAACACAAAACAGGCTGCTTTTCTTGGTGCGGGGACTTTTGAAAGTGTATAAAATCGATAAGTATGATAATGAAATTTTTCTGTATTATGTTTATAAAAACAGTATGATTTCAGAACTTTCCTCGCTTGAGACCGGATCGATCCACTGTTTTTCCAACGCCGAGTTTGTACAGGACAGTCAGATACTTTCAATCGATTTTGCTGAGTTTACGGAGTTTTTGCAGCGTTATCCAACGCTGAGCCTTCCCTTTAGCAAGGAACTTATCGCCAGAAACCACCAGCTGCAATGCGTACTCAACCGCGAGCTGGTTTTTGACGCGACGGCGAAAGTGGCGTTCATGCTGTATAACGATTTGGAAATGTTTAACGATTTGAAGCGAAACGAAGCGGCGTTTATGCTGCATGTGCAGCCCGAAACGCTTTCACGGGTTCTGAAACGCTTAAGCAGAAACGGGGTGATCCGCGTGGAAAAAGGGATGGTCGTCATCGCTGACAAGCAGCGGCTGCATGAAATTTTTATGGATATAGGATAGGGTATGAAAACAAACAAGATCAGCACCAAGGTAAAAATTCTGGGGGCTTTGCTTATTGTCGCTACTTTTAGTACGATTGTGATTTCGATGTATCTCAACTACCAAAATAAAAGCGACGGCCTGGTTGTGAATATCGCGGGCAAACAGCGGATGCTTTCTCAAAAAATCGCTAAAAATATTTTTTATATCCACGCAACGGGTACTAGAGAATTCCAACAGTTACAAAGTGCCGTGGACGAGTTTAAAAACGGTCTTGATATTTTGCGCCGGGGCAGCGAAGCGTTAAAAATTCCGCCGGCACCCACGCAGGAGATATCGATGCAGCTTAAGATTGTACAGAATCTGTGGGATGCGTATGAAAAGGATGTGCGGGAGTTTGTAACAGGGATCAAAGAAAATGACGCCCCGATGCAGCAGGATGCTTTTGAAGATATCGCTCAGACAAACGAAGAGCTGCTGGCCCAGATGGATGAAGCGGTGGGATTGTACAGTACCCACACCGCGAAAAAAACGGAATTTATCCAAAAATTCCAATACACCGCGTTTTTTGTTCTTTTTGCACTGATAGCCTTTTCGATTCTCAAACTCAAACAGATAGAGATGCATGCCAGAGAATTTATGAAAAAATCCAGACAGTTAACCCAGCGTGACATCAAAACCCCGATTGAACCTATGAACGTTGAGGCTGAAAACGAGATCGAAGAGGTCGCCCATTCGCTGAATCATTTCATCTTTAAAGTCAACAGCGCCATGGAACTTTCCAACGCCGCGCTGCGCCAGTCCAAACAGGCTTCAGACAAGCTGGAGGAGTTGACCGGAGAGTTTAACGATATTATCGGCGAAGTCTCCAACAAAAAGGGGATCGGCGACAGTATCGACAAAAGCGAAGATATTATGATCCAGTCTTCAGAAGAGATGGTGCGAACCAATAAAAAACTGCAGGAGTTAAAGGCAGAACTTGACAAAGTTTTGAAGATTTTTGACCAAAATCAAAAAACTTGACAAAGGTCAATGCCTGCAGATACAAAACGTGATAGCATAAAGACAGATTGAAACAATAAGGATGAACCATGCTGATTGACTCCTGCGGACGGGTGGTGGATTATCTGCGTATCTCGGTAACGTCACGGTGTAATTTCAGGTGCAGCTACTGTATGCCCGAAAAACCCTTTGAATGGGTCCCAAAAGAAGAACTTTTAAGTTATGAACAGATGTTTGATTTCTTGCGCTTTAGTATCGACCGGGGTGTCAAAAAGATCAGGATTACCGGCGGCGAACCATTGGTACGGGGGGATTTGGATCGTTTTATAAAAATGCTTTACGAGTATGAACCCTCCCTTGATCTGGCCGTGACAACCAACGGCTTTTTGCTTGAAGCGATGGCGGCCAAACTCGCGGCGGCGGGATTGAAACGGGTTAATGTTTCACTGGATACGCTTGAGCGGGAAAAATTTCTTTCCATCACCAAAAAAGACGCTCTTTCGCAGGTGCTTAAGGGTTTGCACGCGGCACACAAAGAGGGGTTGAAGGTGAAACTCAACACCGTGGTCATGAAAGATATCAACGATGCCGAGATTTTAGCGCTCTACCGCTACGCCAAAATCCACGGATACGAGATACGCTTTATCGAATTTATGGAAAATGAAAGTGCCGACAGTACGATCAAAAGCCTCAGCGGAGCAAAAATACTGGAGACGATCACGCAGGCAGTCGGTGTGCAAAAACGCAGCAGCGACACGCCTTCGGCAGCCACGGCGTACGAAGATGAGGACGGGTATCGCTTTGGCATCATCGAACCCTACGACGACAGCTTTTGCAAAAGCTGCAACAAACTGCGGCTCAGCGCGCAGGGGGATTTGATCCCGTGCTTATACTTTGAGGATTCACTGAGCCTGTCAAGTGCTTTGAAAAACAAAGACGCCGGGTCGGTGGAAAAAATCGTAGAAACCGTTTTGCAAAACAAGCCCCAGAAAAACAAATGGAGCCATAACGCAAATGAATTTGCGACTTCGGCCAGATCCTTTTACACCACCGGCGGCTAAAGAGAGGTCCAGTTTTTCAGCTTGTTCAGCAGCAGCTCGGTGCGAACGGGTTTTGAAAGAAAGTCGTTGGCACCCAGTTCCAGGGCCTGCGCTTTTTTGGTTTCGTCGGTGGTAAGGATGATGATGGGGATATCTTTCAAACGTTTGTCCGATTTCATCACCCGGATCACTTCCAGACCGTCGAGTACGGGCATGATAATATCCAGCAAAACGATATCATAATCTTTTGCTTTTAATTCCTTCAGCGCTTCTTCCCCGTTTTCAACCTCTACGACTTCGGAGACATCCTGGTCCTTTTTGATCATGGTGGTTAAAAGTTTCCGGTTGATCATATCATCATCAACGTTTAAAATTTTTAAATTCATTGTTATCCTCTGCTGTGTTTTTGTATCACTACTTTGAGCAGCTCTTTGTTTATGAAATTTTTAATGATTTCGGTAACGGCCGCTTCTTCGCGCTGATTTGGTTCATATGAAGAACTTACCAGCATGATGACCGGCGTGATCTTATTGATCTTTTCAAGCTCTGCCAGGTCGAGATTGCCGGCGGTTCTGTCAGCCAGTATCAGTTTATAGGGATCGCCGCTGTTGTCGGCTTTTTGTCTGAGCCGGTCAAAATCTTCGACCAGTTCAACCTCATGTCCCAGGTTTTCAATAATACGCGTAAAGATTTTTCCCTCCAGCGCATTTTCTTTTAAGAGTAAAATTTTATCATCATTTTCTTTTACGTCAGCTTCGTTTTCTTCCAAATCCAGTGAAATCGATTCCTGCTGTGTAGAATCTTCCACATCCGCGGCCGTATCTTCCTCATCGGCAGTGACTTCCTGGGCCGTCTGCCCGATGAGGCGGTCAAGAATGGAGATGATTTCGTTAATAACAAGCGGCTTTGTCGTGTATTCATCCAACCCTTCGTTTAAAAACCGCTCTCTGTCGCCTTTGAGCGCGTTTGCCGTCAGCGCGACGATGGGGATGTGGTCTAACTCTTCATCTTCCTCATAATCCAGTATTTCGTGGGTGGCTTCCACCCCGTCCATCACCGGCATCTGGATATCCATGAAGATAATATCATAGTAGGGGTTGGCCCGTCTTTTCTCAAACGCTTCCAATCCGTTGCCGGCGAGTTCAACCTCCATACCCAGCTCTTCAAGGGTACGCTTAATCAGCTTTTGGTTGATACTGTTGTCTTCGGCAACCAGGGCTTTGGCGTCGTACCTGACGGTATTGAGGTTTTTGCGGCTGACGGTCTGTTCTACTTCGTCGCTGCCTCTGAGGGCTTCAAGGGCGGTTTTGACCTTGGTCAGGTTGACCGGTTCGTAGATCGTCTTTTTAACCAGCGAGGAATCGTCGAACTTGCCCTGTTTTGTCGCTTTGGCGACGATGACAAGGTCCATACCCGTTTTCTGGTACTCTTTTAAGATATCTTCATCGGCGTGTTCCAGGTCGATAAAGACGGTGTCAATACCCTGTTCTTTAAGGGATTTGAGTTCATTCATCGTGCTGAAGGTTTTGTACTTGGCTCCGTAGAAATCCAGGTACGTGCTGATGTAATCATCTTGTTTTTTGTGCTTGCTGGAAGTGAGCCTGGCCAGGGTGATATCGTTGAAATTTGGCCGCTCTTCGCCGACGGTGGGCAGTTCGTCAAATTCCAGCGTAAAGAAAAAGCGCGTACCCTTGCCCTGTTCGCTTTCCAGTTCCATTTGACCGCCCATCTTTTCGATGTACTGGCTGGAGATGGTCAGGCCAAGGCCGGTGCCGCCGTATTTTCTGGTAATACTGGAATCGGCCTGTCCGAAGGCTTCAAAGACTTTTTCCTGTTGATCAGGCGTCATGCCGATACCGTTGTCTTTGACGCTGAATTGGATTTTGGCTTTATTCTTGGTCTGGGCGGGCAGTTTTTTGATTTCCACATCGATTTCACCGCCGGCGTTGGTGAATTTGATCGCGTTGCTGATAAGGTTGATAATAACCTCTTTGATCTTGGTCGGATCGCCCTTGATCGGGTTTTGGATCGAAGGATCAAGGAAGAAGCCCAGGTTGATATTTTTCTCCGCGGATTTGACCGAATACACTTCCACGGCGTTTTCAAACTCTTCTCGCGCGTTAAAGGTGATGTTTTCAATCTCGATGCTGTTGCTTTCAATCTTGGACAGATCAAGAATGTTATTGATAATAGAAAGCAGGTTTTCCGAACTTTTTTCTATGATTTGGATGAACTCTTTTTGTTCCCCGTCCAGATCGGTGTTTTTCAGCAGTTCGGTAAAGCCCACGATCCCGTTTAGCGGCGTTCTGATCTCATGACTCATATTAGCAAGGAAAAGCGATTTTGACTGGCTGGCGTCTTCTGCCATCTCTTTTCTTTTATAGGATTCTTCCAGCAGATACTCCAGCAGCTGGTAGGCTGATTTTGTTCCGTCGGGAGAATCAAGATCGATCTCAAGGTCAAGATCAAGATGATCGCTTCGTTTTGCGGCGGTTTTGAAGATATCTTCCAAGCTTCTGATATTGGTTGTCAAACCTTTGGCGAAGAAAAAGCCTACCAGTGCGAGTATAACCGCAAGCAGCCAAACCGCAGCGGCGCCGATGAGAACATAGAGGTTGTGGTTTTTCACCGCGTGCAGCTGTGTCGTCATCTCAGAAGAAACGATATCTTCGGCCTTGGCGATGGTGTTGAGTTTGCTCAGATTCATCCGAAACCACTGGGTGGGGTCAACGGTATAAAACCCTTCATTCACCGAGTGCATGATCTGCGATCTGGCTTCATCGATCTGGCTTTGGACCTGGTTGACGCTTTTGGAATTAAGCAGCGTCTGCAGTCTTGCGGCCACCGGACCGCTTTGTGGGATCTGGTTTTTGTAACTGTCACTGATACCGATGTAGTGCAGCCATTTTTGAATTTCCGCATCGCTCATGGGCGTATAGCGGGTCAGGATATGGGAGATATACCCCCGTTCGATCCCGCTGTAATCCTTGGATTCCAGCAAACCGACATACACGCCTGAAAGCTGCGCCAATTCTTCGCTGAGCCCCTGGGTGTCAAAGTTTTTAATATCTGCCAGCAGCGCGGTCGTGAAATCGGAGTAAAACCCGAAAAAAATCTCTTCAAAACCAAGCTGTAGATTGTCGACGTTTTCTCTGACCTTGTCCAGGCCGTTGATATGGGAAATGATCTTGCCGTTTAAATCCACATTGCCGTTGCTTTTGGCAAAAGATTGCAGCTTGTTGATCGCGCTGTCGACCTTTTTGCGCTGCTGCTGCAGGTTTTGTTCGAGCATATTGCCTGAACTGCTTGCATAGATCGAACTCAATCCTCTTTCATTGGCAACTTCCGTGGCTACGTCGTTGGCCAGCTGGTTGATCTGTACCTTGTCAGCCAGCGCGTTTGCCTTGGAATAGGTGGTGTATGACTGATACAGCGTATATGAGGAAAGCGCGAATAAAAGCAAAATAGGCAATAAACTGATAAGTTCGAGTCTGCCCTTAAATCCTAGTTTCATTATCTACCCTTTACTTTATATTATATTGTTGTCGGATTTTTTCGCATTCGACGATATTTTGGTCTTTAAGCCGGTTTAAAATATCCATGGCAAGCGGTGTTCTTTCCTGCTGCAGATAGACTTCAGCCAGCAGACACTGCGCTCGTTTGTTGCCGATGGTGGAAGCTGTCTGCAAAAAACGCTGTGCCTGGTTCAGGTTTTTTGCAACGCCCCGGCCTCTGAGATACATCAGCCCCAGAAAATAGTTGGCCTGTATTGAACTTTGGTTGTTTGCCGCTCTTTCAAACAGGGTAAACGCTTCTTTGTATTCTTTTTGGTTATACGCCTTTACCGCGTCTGAAAAGATAGAAGCCTGTGCGCCAAGCGCGCAAAAGAGCAAAACACTTAAAACTTTTTTCATTGCAGCACCTCTTTTAAACCAAGATACATCCCCCAGTATTCTAAAAGCAGGGGTTTGACGTTGTCAAAATCATCATTGTGCTGCAGCTGTTCAAGCTTATCCGCCATCGCGTCAATGCGCAGGTTTGAAGCCGCGCCTTTGAGTTTGTGGGCCGTTTGCTGGATTGTTTTTATATCCTGCTGGTCATACGCTTTTTCAAATACCTCTTTATTTTCCAGCGCCTGTTCAATGAAATCATCCACAAATTCGCTGATCAACTCATTTGGCAGTCCCAGGCTGTCCGCGGCGACGGAGGGATCAAACTCAACGGGCGTAATCCTGGCTTCTTCCCACTGCAGCGCGCCTGAGGGTTCGTAATCCGTATCGCTTTGCGGGTTGGTCGCAGCCGGTTCTACTGTTGTGACATACTCTTTAAGCTGATTTTGCAGCTTGGCAATCTGTGAAAAAAGCAGCGCGGCGTTGTTTTCCCCGGCTTCGATAGTTTCTAAGGTCTTTGTGATATTGTGCAGCCGGAAGTTTTCGGCGATATTTTTCAAACTGGCGGCTTCAACAGCGGCGTTGTCTCCGTACAGAAGGTCCTCTTTGGCTTTGACCATGTTGGCAAAATCATCGATAAAGTTTGCCGTTTCCTCTTTTTCCAATCCCAGTTCGTCTGCCAGCGTATCAAGTTCCACCTCGCTGCTGTCATCCTTGTCGTCGATGTACTGCGGTACGCTTTGGCCCCCGGACTGCTCAGGTTCTGGCTGTTCTGGCGGGCTGATCTGCATCTGCTCATCATCCAGGCCAAGGTCCATCAACTCTTCCTGTTCATCTTGCTCATCTTGCTCTTGCGCGGGGGGTTCTTCTGTATCGGATGCATCTTTTGTATCAGGGTCCAGATCAAGGTTGTACAACTCTTCATCATCATCCTGATCGTCCTGTTCCTGCTGTGCTGTTTCTTCCTGAGGTTCTGGACTCTCTTGGGGCTTTTCGTCCTCGTTTAGATTCAGCAGTTCCATCAGTTCGTCATCTTCGCTTTTCTGGCTGTCTGTTTCTTCACTTTCATCCTGAGTGTTTTGCTCCTGGGTATCGGGTTGTTCGTCATCCTGGCTTTCATCGCCAAAATCTAAATCCAGTTCATACTCGTCATCTGCATCTTCTTGCTCATCTGCAGGGGCGTCGTCTTTGTCCTGCGTGTCTGTATCCTCATCCTCGTTTTGTTCATTCAGATTGAGCAACTCCATGAGTTCATCGTCGTCGTTGTCGCTATCGCTGCTTTGGCCGGGTTCGTGCTTTGGCCGGGGGTCCTCTTCGGGTTCGCCGCTACTGTCGTGTGCGGGGGCAGCGCTCTGTTTGTCTTCACGGTCCCGGGCAGTTTCGCCGCTTTGGGGCCGGGCGCTGAATTCCAGGGCGGTAAGGTGCATATCCGTTTCGGTCATGATCGGTATCCGCGTAATGGCAACGGCTTTTTGTTCCCCGTCTACCTCACATAAAACCCTGTTGTTTTCAAAAACCTCGTTGAAAATAAAATCGATCCAGGCCAGATCGCCGTGGTTGGAAATATATCCGGGTTTTTGGATAAACAGCGAAGCGATATCCCTGCCGCTTTTAAAAAAGTCAAAAGCACTGTCAATTCCCAGATCGAGTAAATCCTCATCATTGCTGCATACGATCAATTTGGCGTTTTTATCAAAGATTAACATCTATTTTTCCTTTTCTTTCATCTTTTTATATACTTCTTCTGCTTTTTCCACATCCACCCGGGGCGGAATCTTGCGTGCGGCGATAAAGCCGGTGATATTGGATTCTTTGTCAAAAATGGGTTTTATAAACTGGTGGACCCAGTAATAGCGGCCGTCCTTGCGCAGGTTTTTGACCAGTCCGGACCATTCCTTCCCGGCTTTTATCGTCGTCCACATATCGTGAAATACCTCTTTTGGCATATCGGGATGGCGCAAAACATTGTGGGGCTTGCCGATCAGTTCTTTCTTGTCGTATCCGGAGATGATGGCAAGTTTTCTGTTGGCGTAGGTAATTTTTCCCTTTGTATCGGTTTCACTGACGATAATAGTGTGATCAAAGGTGTATTCTTCATCAATAGGTTCGGGTCTTCTCATACGCTACCTCTGTCAAGATTTAGTGGCATTTTTTTGATTATACCGTAAAATTAATAAGTTTAATAAATTTTTGATTAATAATTGTTCAATTTTTATAAAACTTGTGTACCTTTTGGGCATCTGTGGGGGAAAGAACCTCCTCCAGCTGCTTTTGCGAAGCGGTTTTGATCGTTTCGAAACTGCCGAAATACTGCAGCATTTTCTTGACCTTGGCTTCGCCGATACCGTGGATTTGCAGCATCGAAATCTTTTTATCCTCTTTGCGCTTGGCGTTTTTGTGAAACGTGATCGCAAAACGGTGGGCTTCATCCCTGAGCCGCTGCAAAAGCTGCAGCCGTTTGTCGGTGGGCGGCAGCCTGATCGCTTCGCTGTCGGTGTAGAGGATATCGTTGGCACTGCCTTTGGCCCGTCTGGCTTTGGCGTCGACTTTTTCTTTGGCGATACCGACAACATCGAGATTGACCCCGATTTGCCGCAGCAGGGATTTGGCGAGTTTGACCAGCGTGTCGCCGCCGTCAAGCACCCACAGGTCACCGGCCGGGATTTCGTCAAACCGGCTGATACGCCGCTGCAGCATCTCCTCCATCTGGTGGTATTCATCACGTGCGTGCAGGTGGTAGCGTTTGTAAGAGGCTTTGTCAAAACCGTCCTGCTCATACACGATCTGCGCGCCCACCGGGGCGCTGCCGCCCATGTGCGAATTGTCAAACGCTTCGATGCGACAGGGAGTGCGCTGCAGATCAAACAGCTCTTTGATACCGGCAAGGACCTGCTGTTTTTGGGGTTTATCTTTTTTCAGCAACTCTTTGGCGTTGGTCGCAGCCATCTGCGCCAGCTTTTTCTTGCTGCCCTTTTGCGGACAGACAACGGGGATTTTTTTGCCAAAACGCCCGCGCAGAAACTCTTCCAGATCGCTTTTGTTGATCCTGTTGGCAAGTATGACTTCACTGCCCATAACCGCCACGTCTTTGCTGTAGTATTCGATAAGCGCCTGCCTGTAAGCTTGTTCCTTCTCAAAATTCTCGCCGTGGTTGAAATAACTGTAGGAACTGGAAACGATCTTGCCCTCGCGCATAAAGATTTTGACCACCACGCCTCTTTGGTTGTCCGCGTCAACGGCGAAGATGTCGTAATCGACGGGTTTTGCCATATCGATATTGCTTTTAACGGTCGTGATGGATTCGATCTTTTGCAGGCGCTGGCGCATCGTGATCGCTTCTTCAAAACGCTCTTCCCCGGCCAGCTGATGCATACGTTCTTGCAGCAGCTGCAGCAGCAGTCCCGGTTTTTTGATATGTTTGATCGCTTCCTCAACGATTTTGGCATACTCTGCCTGCGTAATCTTTCCCTCACAGGGGGCATGGCATTTTTGCATCTGATAAAACAGGCAGGCTTTGCCCCCTTTGAGACAGTTTTTTTTCTGCACCAGCGCGAAGTTTTCATACACCGTATCTACGATATCCCTGGCCCCGGTGGGAAAAGGGCCGAAATAGGCCGTTTTTTTGCCTCCTATGACTTTTCGCGTAATCTGGGGTCTGGGAAAGGTTTCGTTGTAATCGATATAGATATAGGGGTAGGTTTTATCATCGCGAAGCAGGATGTTGTATTTTGGTTTGAGCTGCTTGATCAGCGAATTTTCCAAAATAAGCGCGTCTTCCTCGCTGTCAACGACGATATAATCCAGCCTGGTTACCTCAGTCAGCATTTTGTAAATCCTGGGGCCGCTGCCCGGATCGGGCCGCAGTGTCGGCGTAAATCGAAAGTAGCTTTTGACGCGGTTTTTGAGCACCTTGGCTTTGCCCACGTACAGCAGCCGGTCGTGCGCGTCAAAATACTGGTAAACCCCCGGGGCGGCGGGCAGGTTTTGCAGCGACTGTTTCAAACTCACTGGTTTTCTTCCTTTGCGACGATGATATTTCGTATGTTTTCAAACCGGGCGGCCAACTCTTCATCGTTTGCTCTGTTTTCAAATTCCCCTTTGGCGTGTTCACTGTAATGAGGCTGCGTATCGGGGTCTTGTCGCGGCGTTTTTTGGTGGATGACAAAGGTTTTGATCTTTTCAAATTTGATTATTTTACATTCGGGGGCGCTTTTTTGTAGCATAGTTAATATGCTTTTTAACAAATTATCCTTATAATATAGTTCCATTTTAATACCCGGATGGGTAATGGCGATAAAAAGAATATCGTTTCTGATATAGCAAAAAGCGACAAAGCGCGCAAGCCTTTGGGGCAGTGCGTGATCGATCAAAGTCCGCAGACAGCGCGCTTTGGCAATATTTTTAAAGGCAGGTTTATTAATCAGATGAGAAATTATAGATTCGGCGTTTTTCATGCGCTTATTATAGCATCATTTGCGCTTATGTTCGTATTAAGCGGATGCGGATATAAAACCGATCCGGTCCACGTTCCAGACAGTAAACAAGAACAAAGGAGCCGCTAGTGCTGCAAAATTACGACGTTATCATCATCGGCAACGGCATAGCGGGGCTGTACGCCAGCATGAATCTTCCCCCGCAGATGAAGGTGCTCAATATCTGCAAGGATTTTGCCTGGGAGTGCAATACGTTCTATGCCCAGGGCGGTATCACCACCGCCCGCGATGAAAAAGATATCGGCCTGCACAGCAGGGATACGCTGGAGGCGGGGTCTTTTGCCAACGACAAGGCCGCCGTGGAGATGATGAGCAAGGAAAGCCTCGGGGTTATCAACGATCTGATTGAGCGGGGGTTTCATTTTGATGAAAAAGAGGGCAAACTGCAATACACCAAAGAAGCCGCGCACTCCATCGCGCGTATTTTGCATGTAGGCGATGCGACGGGGCGGTATATGCATGATTTCATGATGGGACAGAATAATCATTTTCTGCTCAAAAACTCGCTGGTGTATGATCTGCTGATTGAAGAGGGCAAATGTTTTGGCGTCAAGGTGATGATTGAGTACCAACCCTATATCCTCAAAGCCAAAAAAGTCATCATCGCAAGCGGGGGCGTGGGGTCGCTGTATGAGTACCATACCAACGCCAAATCCATCAGCGGTGATATCCAGGGTATCTGCTATGAAAAAGGGATCGAGCTGGAAAATATGCATTACCTGCAGTTTCATCCCACCGTCTTTACCAAAATCCCCTGGGCGCGCAAAATGCTTTTGACCGAAGCGCTTCGCGGCGAGGGGGCCACCATCGTCGATGAGGACGGCAAACGTTTTGTCAGCGATTACGACAAACGGGGCGAACTGGCTTCCAGAGACGTCGTCAGCCACGCGATCTTTGATTATAAAAAGCGCACTTCCAAAGAGGTGTATCTGGATTTGAGCAATTTCAGCGAAGGCTATTTTAAAAAGCGCTTTCCCAATATTTACAAATCCTTCCGCGATGTGGGGCTCAAACCTCCACGTGACCGTATTCCGATCTCTCCTGCGTTTCACTACGCCATCGGCGGCATCAAAACAGATACCCGCGGCAGGGTGCTGGATATCAAGAATCTGTATGCTATCGGCGAGTGTGCCAGCAGCGGGGTCCACGGGGCCAACAGGCTGGCCAGCAATTCGCTTTTAGAAGGTCTGGTCTTTGGCAAAAAGGCGGCTGAGGATATTATGGGATCAAGTTTTGATCTGCAATTTTACACGTTTGACGAGGATGATAAAACTATTTTACATCAAAAAGATGATAAAATGATAAAACGAAAACTCAGACGTGTCATGTGGGAACACGTGGGCATCGTGCGAAGCCGTGAGGGGCTGATGAAAGCCAAGCGTTTTGTGTATGAACAGCCAAACGTGGGGCGGCTTTTGCAGCTTCGGCTCAACACCGCCAAAGCGATCATCGAAAACGGACTGCACGCTCCAAAATCGATCGGATCGCACAGGCTGAGTGATAAATAAGCAATTAAATAAACAATCAAGGGAATGTATGGATAAAGAAGGTATTGTAGTTTTAGATTTCGGCAGCCAGTATACGCAGCTGATCGCAAGGAAGCTCAGGGAAGAAAATATTTACTGCGAAATCGTCCCCTTTAGCGAAAGCATCGAGGATATCAAAGCCAAAGAACCCAAGGGGCTGATCCTAAGCGGCGGACCGGCTTCGGTGTACGCCAAAGACGCGTACCACCCGGACCCGGCCATTTACGATCTTGGCCTGCCCATCATGGGCATTTGCTACGGGATGCAGCTGATCAGTCAGCATTTTGGCGGCGAAGTACTGGCGGCCAATCACCACGAATACGGCAAAGCCGATCTGAACTTCGTGGGCAATCATAAAATCTTTGAAGGCAGCACCGACGGCCAGATCGTATGGATGAGCCACGGTGACAGGGTTGAGAAAATGCCTGAGCGTTTTGTCAAGATCGCGACCAGTTCCAACTCCCCTTACGCGGCTATCGCGCATGAGAGTGAACATATCTACGCGTTTCAGTTTCACCCCGAGGTATACCATTCAAAAGAGGGCGTCAAACTGCTCAAAAACTTTGCCAAAAAGATTTGCGGGTGTGACGGCAACTGGAATATGGGCGGTTTTGCCAAGGAACAGATCAGTTCCATCCGTGAAAAAGTCGGGGATAAAAAGGTGCTTTGCGGTGTCAGCGGCGGCGTGGACAGCGCCGTGGTCGCGGCCCTGCTTGCCGAAGCTATCGGCGATCAGCTGGTGCCTATCTTTGTGGATAACGGACTGCTTCGGGCCAACGAACGCGAACAGGTTGAGGCGATGTTTAAAAGCCGCCTGGGCGTGGACCTGATCACCGTGGATGCCAGCGAAATCTTTTTGGAGAAACTGGAGGGTGTTACCGATCCGGAGAAAAAGCGAAAGATTATCGGCGAAACCTTTATCGAAGTCTTTGACAGCGAAGCCAAAAAATATGAGGGGATTGAATTTTTAGCCCAGGGCACGCTGTATACAGACGTGATCGAATCGGTTTCTGTTAAGGGCCCTTCCAAAACGATCAAATCCCACCACAACGTCGGGGGGCTGCCCGATTGGATGCAGTTTGAACTGATTGAACCCTTAAGAGAAATCTTTAAAGACGAGGTGCGCAAGCTGGGACTGGAACTGGGACTGCCCCCGCATATGATCGGCCGCCACCCGTTCCCCGGACCCGGCCTTGGCATACGTATCATGGGTGAAGTCAACAAACCTGATCTGCAGATGCTTCGAAAAGCGGATGTGATCATGCTTGAAGAGCTGCACGCAAGCGGTTATTACGACAAGACGTGGCAAGCTTTTACCGTGCTTTTAAATGTCCAAAGTGTAGGCGTTATGGGTGATAACAGAACCTATGACAATACCGTCTGCGTACGGGTGGTTGAGGCAACCGACGGGATGACGGCAACCTTTGCCCATCTGCCCCACGACGTGCTGGAAAATATCAGCCGCCGCATCATCAACGAAGTTGACGGTATCAACCGGGTCGTGTATGATATCAGTTCCAAACCCCCCGCGACGATCGAGTGGGAGTAGGGCGATACTCTACCTGCTGTCAAAATCAAAAAGTGAGTGTGAGCGGGTTTGTCACCTTCCTGTAATACAAACCCGCTACTATAGCGCCAACGTTGAGCCAGGCGGGTTTGACGCGCTGGTGCTGACGTCCAAAGAGGCTGTCAACGCGCTGGTAAAAAGCGGGGTGGACCTGCGCGGACTCAGCGCGCTTTGTGTTTCTTGCAAAACCGCGCAGAAAGCCAAAGCAGCGGGAATGCATATCTTGGATTTTGCCGGCGGATACGGCAGGCAGCTGGGAACGCTCATCCTGCGGCGATACAGCCACCTGCGGCTTTTTTTTCCACACGGCAAAACGCTGGCTTTTGATCTGCCCGGTATGCTGCATGAAGCCGCGGTAGCGTGTACAGAGGCGGTTGTGTACGAAACCGTATGCGCGCCTGCACAAACGGTTGATTTTGAAAACAACAGTGTATTTATCTTTACTTCCCCCTCAACGGTGCGCTGTTTTTTTCAGAATTATTCGTGGCGGCCGGGTTTCAAAGCCGTGGCGATCGGGCAGACGACTCTTGATGCGCTGCCAAAAGAGTGTGAAGCTTTTATGGCTGAAAGCACCGATATTAGTGCGTGTATTGATAAAGGATTGCAGCTATGATTTATAAAAATATTACCGTGGCGGATAAAAAGGGCAGTTACGTCAGCGACGTTTTGGTAGAAGATGGCAAAATTGCCAAAATCGGCCCCAAACTGCAGGGCAGCCCCGGCGTGGACGCTTCGGGCCTGTATCTGCTGCCATGGCTTGTGGATGTGGGCACCAACTTTAGCGACGGCAGTTTCAAAGGCGTCAACCGGGTGGCGCAAAAAGCGCTCAAAAGCGGTGTGGGCGCCATTATCAACAGCAGTAAAACGGTCCCGGTGATCAATAACGAAACCGCCCTGGAATCTTTGCAGCTCAAAAGCAGCCAGGAAGCGTGTGAATTTCTCTCGCTTGTCAACGCAAAAGCGGATGAAGGCTTAAGCGATATGGCCATCTTGCTTAACAAAGGCGGCGCGGCTATAGAGATTGACAGCGATTATGATCTCAATACGATCGCGCGGGCGTATGAATACGCCAAACTCAAAAACAAAACGATCGTGTGCAACGCCAATTCTACGTCGCTGCAAGGCGGCGGAATGGTGGCTTCGGGAAAGATCGCCAATAAGCTGGGGATCGCCGGAGTCAGCACCCTGTGTGAAAGCGTCGAAGTGGTCAAGATTGCGCATATGGCCAAATATTACGGGGTCGATACACTGTTTTTAAACCTCAGCAGCTCAGAGGGGATTGATCAGTCGGGGTCGTGTCTGGTAAGCACCTCTATCCACCATCTCCTGCTTGATCAAAACGCCTGTCGCAGCTTTAACACAAAAGCCAAGATTTATCCGCCGCTCAGGGAACGGTTAACAGGCCGTTTACACGATATCGATATGATCACGTCGATGCATGCCAAAACCTCCACGGCCAACAAAGAGCTTTCTTTCGCGCAGGCGAGCTTCGGCGTGGACGTACTGGGGGAGTTTTTGGCGCTGTGTTATACCCACCTGGTCAAAAACGGCCCGCTGTCGATGCATGAACTGATGGAGAAAGTATCATACAACCAGGCTGCTTTTTTCGGTATAGATATTGCTATACGGGAGGGCAGCGGCCGTTTTTGTCTTTTTGACCCCGGCAGCGCGTTTGTGGTCGATAACAGTGATTCGCTGTATGAGGGCCAAAAACTGTGGGGAAAAATAATTTCCGTACAGTAACAGTATTTTTAGGAGAATAAATGAAGAATATGTCTATTAAAGTCAAAGTGATCGCTTTGATTATCGCGTCCCTGCTTGTTGTGGGAATCGTGGCGACCTTTGTCGGAGTGTATGAGAGTAAAAAAGCGCTCATGGAAAAAAGTTTTGATTCTCTGACAACCTCGCGCGATATCAAAAAAAGCCAGCTGCAAAATTTTATCGATGAAAAACTGGTTGATATTACAATGCGTGCAAGTGCTAAAAACACCAAAGAGTTGACAACCGCGCTGTATGAAGTCAAACAGCGTCTGGACGTGGATGCCAAAGAGGAGTTTCCCGCCCGTGAGGAAGCGATAGAAAACGTTTCGGCATATTATGATGATTTTTTCCAAGAGTTTATAGACGTATACAATTATTACGATATTTTTGTCATCAGTCAGAGCGGACACGTCATGTATACCGCGACTAAAGAGAGTGATCTGGGGGCCAATCTCAGAAACGGGCCTCTTGAAAGCAGCGGTTTGGCCAAAGCTTACAGACAGGCATTGCAGCAGTCTGAACCGGTCTTTGTCGATATGGCGCCCTACGCTCCCAGCCAGGATAAGCCGGCGATGTTTTTGGCAAAATCCTTTAACGCCGGAGAAAACAAAGCGGTACTGGCGTTGCAAATCAGCAATACCAGGATCAGTTCGATCATGAATTTTCGCCACGGGTACGGCCCGAGCCAGGAAGATTACATCGTCGGCAGCGACCATCTGATGCGAAGTGACAGTTATCTCAGCCCCAAGACCCACTCCGTTGCAGCCAGTTTTGCCGACCCTCAAAAGGGCAAAGTCGATACACGGGCCGTCTCACAGGCACTTGAGGGGAAACGTGATATCCAGATTATTGATGATTACAACGGCAATAAAGTATTAAGCGCTTACGAACCCATCGATATCAACGGCGATTTTCAGTGGGCGATCGTTTCAGAGATCGATCTTGCGGAAGTGCTGCAGGCTCCCAATAAGCTGCGAAACGAAATCATAGCGATCGTGGCGGTACTGCTTATTATTATCGTAGCTATTGCCATCTATCTGATCAACGGCGGTTTGATCAAGCCCATCGATGAGCTTAAAGAAAAGCTTTTAAGCATTTCCAAAAACCATGACCTCAGCCAGAGGGTCGATACCGATTCCCCGCGTGAAATCCAGCTGATCGCATACGGGCTGAATGACTTTATCGCTTCGCTGCAGGATTTGATCGCCAACACTAAACAGTCTTCATCGGAAAACGCTTCTATTTCACACGAACTGTCAACTACGGCTACGCAGGTGGGCAATAATGTTGAAAAATCAGTCGATGTGATCAAGGAAGCCAGCGACAAATCCAACGCGATCAAAGACGAGATCGGCGGTTCGGTTACGGATGCGCAAAAAACCAAAGGCGAAGTGTTAGAAGCCAACACCAACCTCAATGATGCCAGGGATGATATCGTTACGCTTACGGGGGATGTGCGCGATTCGGCATCGCTTGAAGTGGAACTGGCCGATAAGATGAACTCCCTGTCCCAACAGGCCGAAGATGTCAAATCCGTCCTTGACGTTATCAGCGATATCGCCGATCAGACCAACCTGCTCGCGCTTAACGCAGCCATTGAGGCAGCCCGCGCCGGCGAACACGGCAGAGGATTTGCCGTGGTAGCCGATGAGGTGCGAAAACTGGCCGAACGGACGCAGAAATCACTGACTGAGATCAACTCCACCATCAGCGTTATCGTGCAATCCATCAGCGAAGCCAGCGGGCAGATGAATGAAAATTCCCGCAAAATCCAAAAGCTTGCCGATATCGCAAACAATGTCGAAGAAAAGATCGATGCGACCGTGAGTATCGTCGATAACGCCGTACAGGCCACCGATAAAACCGTCGGAGATTTTGAGCGGACGGGCAAAGATATCGAAGCGGTCGTGGCCAATGTCAAAGAGATCAATACCATCTCTTCCAACAATGCCAGAAGCGTTGAAGAGATCGCCTCGGCTGCCGATCACCTCAATTCTATGACGGATGAACTCAATACCAAGCTGGAGGTATTTAAAACTGAGTAAGATCATCGTAATAGGCGCTTCCACGGGAGGTCCCAAGCAGATTGAACGCATCATCAAGGCGTTGCCGCCGACCTTTGGTGCCACCGTGATTATCGCCCAGCACATGGACAACCAGTATATCCCGAGTTTTGTCAAGCGTTTAGCCTGTATCAGCCCGCTGGGGCTGCAGCAGATGCGTCCGGGGCTGAGCCTTGACGCAGGCGGAGTGTACGTGTGTACCTCCGACTGCGCGGTAGAAAAAAAACAGGGGCAGTACTACTGCATCACCCCGCAGACAGTTCTTTCAGATTACAACCCTTCTGTTGATACGCTTTTTGATTCTACCGCAAGGCTCGGTCTTGGCGGCGATCTTCTGGGCGTGGTTTTAACCGGGATCGGTTCTGACGGGGCGGCGGGACTGGCTTCCATCTGCAAAGCCGGCGGCGTGGCGATGGTAGAAAACAAAGAAAGCTCCGTTGTTTACGGAATGCCCCAGCGGGCCAAGGAACTCAGCCCGTGTGCGGGTGAATATACCTTACAAGAGTTGATAGAAAAAATCTTAGAATTTGGATCGCGATAATGTTGAACTGGTTTTTTAAAAACAAAAAACAAACACCCCTGCCGGCAAAAAAAGAAGATCCGCCTGAAATCACCGATACGTATAACTTCGACAGGCTTATTGAAACCTTTAAAGAGCAAACGGGGGTGGAGTTTGAATCCAAACGCTCCATTTTTGAAAACAAGGTGATCAATTTTGCCAAAAACAACGGCCTGCATTCGGTTCAAAGCTGCATCGATCTGATGCGGGGACCCGAAACTGACCTCAAAGACAAACTCATCGACGTGCTGACCACCAATGAAACCTACTTTTTCAGAGAGATGGTGCAGATAGAGGATTTGGCCAGAAAAGTAAAAGCCAAAGGCAGCCCCGTCCGCATTCTCTCTGCTCCCTGTGCCAGCGGCGAGGAACCCTATACCATCGCCATGACACTGCTTGAAGCGGGAATCAGCCCCTCCCGCTTTGAAATCACCGCCATCGATATCAGCCGTTATGCCATCGAGTTTGCCAAAAAGGGGTGCTACCGGCCAAAAAGCCTGCGCAAAACGCCCGCGCCCATTGAGGCAAAATATTTTACCACCCGTGATGAGTTGAAATGTCTGCAACCCCTTGTCAAAGATACCGTCACTTTTCAGGTGGCCAATGTATTTGACCCGGCTTTTAAACAGCTTGGAAAATTTGATTATATCTTTTCGCGCAATATGCTGATCTATTTTGACCATCCTACCAAAAAAAAGGTCAAAGCACTGCTTGAAAGTATGCTCAAAGACCCGCGCAACGAAATCTATTTCGGGCACGCCGATCTGTTTTAAAATTGTAAGCAAATCATGATACAATAGAGAGAAAAAAAGGATTGTTATGGCCTATTTCGACAAAGTCGCAAAAGGCGACCAGGTATTTGGACTGGTATTTGGTCTTGGAGAAGTAACC
Source organism: Campylobacterota bacterium (assembly GCA_051746505.1). GTDB lineage: Bacteria > Campylobacterota > Campylobacteria > Campylobacterales > Sulfurovaceae > TCS-49. The sequence continues at coordinate 8,399 of JBNJFE010000006.1, read as the reverse complement.
GAAGTCTTTAAAGACAGTTATTACAAAATGATGGTAACGTTTAAAAACGGATACGAAGTTCCTTATGACGAAGACGGCGTACCCGGATGGGGGCGCTTTAAAGAACAGACGCTGTTTTATAAAACCGATATCGATCTGACTTCGGTGGATTTTTCACCCGTTACCAAGGTGCTTTCTCCCAAAAAGATCATCAAACTGCGCGAAAAAAAGAAGTTGGAAGTCCGCCTGCCCTCAGGCATCTGGACTAGTTGTGACAAATGCGTCAACGATTACGTCGAAGAACAGCTTGAAAACGAAAATTTTCACCTCTTCCGAAAACGCAAAAAAGATAAAGATAAAGCCAAAAAGAAGAAAAAACAGAATTAAACACTAGTGCCGGTGCTCATGTCCGCTTTTGTGGACGTGGCTGTGCCCAAGCAAAACAAAGGGATGTCCGCTTTGTTTGAAGATTGTGCAGGGCAGTTCATACAGCCGGCTGAACATTTCCTCTTCAACCTCGCCGCTTTGTACGTGATAACACAGTCTGCCTTTTGCCATCATCAATATCTCATCGCCGTAATGCAGCGCGCTTTGCAGATCGTGCATTACAATAACCGTAATCAGATTGTTGGCGTAGGTGACATGTTTGACCTTGTCTAAGATATCCATCTGGTTTTTTGGATCCAGATGCGCGATGGGTTCATCAAGCAGCAGAATGCGCGGCGTCTGCACCAGGGCCTTGGCCAGATACAGCAGTTGACGCTGCCCGCCGCTTAGCGTGCTGATATCACTTTTTAACAGATCGCTTACACCCAACCGACTTGCCGTTTTTTGTATAATCTTTGTATCCCCTTTTGACAGCATAGCCCCGCTGTAGGGACGCCTGCCCAGGCTGAGCAGATCAAAACCGCTGATGGCGGGCGCGTTGTAAAACTGCTGCATCATCGCGGTTGTTTTGGCGTTTTGCTTATACTCGCCGTGCCTGATTTGCCTGTTTTGGTAATACAGGCCGCCGCTGTAGGGCAGCAAGCCCGCCAGCGTGTGCAGCAGGGTGCTTTTGCCCGCTCCGTTTGGGCCGATGAGCATATGGATACGGCCCGGATGCAGGGTGAAATCTGTTGCTTCGATGATTGGTTTTTTGCCAAGGTTTACGCGTAAATTTTTTGCCGTGACACTCATCTGTGCCTCCATACCAGCAGGTATAAAAACAGCGGCGCGCCTAAGAACGCGGTCAAAATGCCCACCGGCAGCGTAACGGGGGCCAACAAAACGCGCGAACCGATATCGGCGCCTGTTAACAGTCCCGCGCCAAAAAGCGCGCTTAAGGGAAGCAGCAGCTTATGCGTATTGCCAAAAAGCAGCCTGACGATGTGGGGCGCTATCAGGCCGATAAAGCCGATCACGCCCAGATACGCCACCGTCACCGCCGCCAGCAGCGAAGCGGCAATGAGGGCGCCAAGCTGTAATCTTGTCGTATGTACGCCAAGGCCCTGTGCGTGGCTTTTGCCAAGTTCCATCGCGTCAAACTGCCAGAAAAACCGCCAAAACAGCGCCAAAACGCCCACGGAAAGTCCGGCAAAAACCGCCGCGGTGTGCATATTGGCTTTGCTAAGATCGCCAAAGGTCCAAAACAGCGTCGCCGCCGCGTCCAGCTCGCTGGCAAAATACTGCAAAAACATCGTCATAGCGTTAAACAGCGCGCCGATGGCTACGCCTGCCAGGATCAAAGCGCTGTTTTGCATCCGTGTTTTGCTCCCGAGGTAGAGGATAAACAGGGTACTCAGCAGCGCCGCGGCAAACGCGCACAGCGCGATCATAGAACTTCCCTGCATCCCCGCGTAACTTTGCAGCACGATGATGGCAAAACTGGCCCCAAACGCCCCGGCGCTGGAGATACCAAGCGTAAAGGGCGAGGCAAGCGGGTTTTTCAGGACCGCCTGCAGCAGGGTGCCGCTCAGTCCCAGGGCGGCGCCGGCAAAAAAAGCGCTGAGCGTGCGGGGCAGGCGGATCTGCTCAAAAATAAGAATATAACGTTCATCACCGCTGTAGTAGCCTGTAATTTCGCCGTAAAAACTTTCACTGCCGCCGGTGCCCAGGGAAAAAAGGGTGATAAGCAAAACCCCGGCAACAGACGCCGTGATGCGAAGAGGCAGGGCTACCATGTGAATTCGGGCAGGGTGATGATGTCATCTTCTGTAAGCCGGGGTAAAAATGTTGCGTAAATTTGCCCGGCCACGGCCTTGGTATCGATGGATATGCCCAGTTTGTCGGCGATGAGAAATGCGTTGATAAAGATGTTTTCAATATTGGTATTATAATAATTATAGGGGTAAAGCCAAAAGATGTTTTTTTCTTTATGCGCGCGCAGTGCCTGCAGGAGGGGGCGCTTGTTTTCAAACTCTTCTTGCACGATCGATTTTCCAAGCCAGTCTACAAAGATCGTTTCGGGGTTCTTTTGCAGCAGCGCTTCATACGAAGTGGTAAAACTGCCCTTTTGATTTGGCGCCAGGGCATTTTGCAGGCCCAGCATCACAAAGGGTTCGTAACCGTTTTGGCTGGCCAGGATACCCCTGGCGCCTTTGTATCCGGTCGCGCCGATATAAGCTTCTTTTGGCCTGTCAAAGATATGGCGCAGCAGGTTTTGATTTTGCTGCATGAACGAGACAAGTTCATCGGCTCTTTTTTGTTTGTTGAAGATTTTGCCCAACAGCCGCAGCGACTGTTGGATGGATGCAAGCTTATTTCGGTCTTTTTTGCCTCCATACCCGGCGCCGTAGCTCAGCGCTATAACGGGCAGGTTGCTTTTTTGTGCAAGCATATCATTTTGCTGCCTGCTTAAAAAAGAGGTAAAAACTATCTGCGTGCCGCTTTGGATCAGGGCTTCGATATTTGGCATTCTGCCCGGACCTCCCTGGCCGATCACGGGCAGGGCGCGCACTCTGTCCATGTCCAGGGCCCGTCTGTAAGGCGCTTCTTTTTCAAAGCCAAGTTCGATCCTTTCAATCCCTGCTATCCTGGAATCACACTGCATATACGTCAGCAGCCGCAGCGCTCCGGGACCGACGGCTGCGATCTTTGCGGTTTTTGCCACTGAAACGCTGCGCCCCTGCATATCCGTAACGGTTTGTGCCAGCAGGCAGCTGCCCAAAAGAAAAGAAATAATAAATATTTTCATAAAATGACCTTATATGTGAGAAAAAATTACCAATGCTTGTTATGATAAGTTTAACTAAAGTTGTATAAGAATATAATTAGAGTGAATGACCATTCATTTTTGTGAAAAAACAAAGGAGTCACCGATGATTGACAAAAGGGACAGCCTTTTGAAGCTTTTCAGCGCAAAAGGGGCCAGGGTTGATACCAACAGGGGAAGTGCGTATTACGACGATCTGAAACAGAAGATGGAAGAGCGGTTGTCGTTTTTGGAAAAAACGGCGCCTGCGGAGAAATCTTCCATCCACAGGGTACTGGACGCCGAAGGCGTCAGCAGACGGGATTTTATGAAGTGGGCCAGCGCGGCTACGGCCATGCTGATGCTGCCTGCTTCTTTTACGCCTACGGTAGCCAGAGCCGCGGAGCTGATGAACCGCGTACCTATTATCTGGCTGGAACTGCAGGATTGCGCGGGCAATACCGAAGCGATTTTGCGAAGCGATGCGCCCACTATCGACGAATTGCTGCTTGATATCGTGTCGCTGGAGTACAACCACACCATCCAGGCAGCAGCCGGTCACCAGGCTGAACATCATCTGGATGAGGCGGCTAAAACGTTTGCGGGCGAGTTTTTGTGCGTGGTCGAGGGGTCTATTCCGCGGGGAATGGACGGCAACTACGGCACCACGGGCCCCAAAGGCGAAACGTTTGAAGATCATCTCAAACGCATTTCAAATCAAAGCGCGGCGGTGGTCGCGGTGGGCACGTGCGCAACCTTCGGCGGCGTCCCCGCGGCGTATCCCAACCCCACTGACGCGGTCGGGGTCCAGGATATTGTTAAAAACAAACCTATTATCAATATCCCCGCGTGTCCGGCAAACCCGGCCAATATCACGGGGACGATTTTGCATTTTGTGTTAACGGGGCAGGTGCCTGAACTTGACCATCTTAACCGGCCCAAGTTCGCCTTTGGCTACCGTATCCACGACAACTGTGAACGAAGAGCGCATTTTGACGCGGGCCACTTTGTCGAAGAGTGGGGCGATCACGGCGCCAAAAACAACTGGTGTCTGTATAAGATGGGCTGCAAGGGACCGATGACGTTTAACAACTGTTCCATCGTGCGCTACAACGAAGCCGTCAACTGGCCCATTGGCTCGGGACACGGCTGTATCGGGTGCAGCGAACCGCAGTTTTGGGATAAATACGCAACAGAGCGTCCGGTTTCAGAAAGCGTGGTCAAAGCGCCTACCGGCGGCGTGGAATCAAGTGTGGATAAATTCGGCCTTGGCCTGCTGTCTGCGGCGGCAATCGGTATCGGCGTACACGCGGCAGCCAGTGCCATAGGCGGTAAAAAAGGAGACAATGATGAGCAGTAACCATATAATAGTAGATCCCATTACAAGAATTGAGGGGCACCTGCGTGTAGAAGCGGTGATTGATGAAAACAATACAATTACCGACGCGTATGCTTCTTCGACGATGTTTCGGGGCATTGAAACGATTTTAAAAGGGCGCGACCCAAGAGATGCGGGGCTTTTGGCCATGAGAATCTGCGGGGTGTGTACGGGGACGCACTATCAAAGAAGTATCGAAGCGGTCGAACACGCGTTTGAATTGACCATCCCAAAAAACGCCAGACTTGTGCGAAACCTGATGCAGGGTGCGCTGTATATCCACGACCACGTGGTGCATTTTTACCATCTGCACGGCCTAGACTGGGTGGATGTGACAAGCGCTTTGAAAGCCGATCCCAAAAAAGCGTCCAAAGAGGCGTTTAAATGGACCGATTCCCCTTTTGGCGCGGGGCAAAGCGATCTGGAATCGATCCAGAAGCGGCTCAAAAAATTTGTGGATGAAGGCCGCCTTGGCATCTTTTCCAACGCGTACTGGGGCAATAAAAGTTATAAACTCAGCCCCGAACAAAACCTCATAGCCACGGCGCACTACCTGCAGGCCCTTGATCTGCAAAGGGACGCGGCGAAGATGATGGCGATTTTCGGCGGCAAGCAGCCCCACCCCCAAAGTATCGTGGTCGGCGGCGTGACATGCGTGCAAGATATTAAAAACCCGTCTCGCATCGCGCTGTTTAAAACCCTGCTGCAAAAGTACAACAACTTCATTAAAAACGCGTACCTGGCAGATATCGCGATGGCCGGGGCCGTTTATGTGGATGAAGCCTTAGACGGTACGGGCGCGGGGTTGAAAAATTTCATGAGCTACGGTGATTTTAAGCTTGATGATACCGGCTTTTACGAAGCAGCGCAGCTGTTTCCCAGCGGTATCGTGATGAATGGAGACCTCAGCACGCTGCACCCCTTTGATCAGGAAAAAGTCAGTGAAGACGTGACACATGCGTGGTATGAAGCAGATGATGCCCAGCACCCTTTTGAGGGAACCACGTATCCAAAATACACCGGCCTTGAGAAAAAAGAAGACGGATACGCGTATCTGAAAACCGATGAAAAATACTCCTGGATCAAATCGCCCATGTATGATGATACGCGCGTGGAGGTGGGACCTTTGGCCAGAATGGTTATAGGCGTAGCCGCAGGCGATGAACGCATTACACGGTATGTCACCGGTTTCATGGACAAGCTGGGCCAAAAGCTTGGTCTTGGCAAACCCGCCCCGACTGAGGCGTTGTTCTCTACCATCGGCAGAACCGCAGCCAGAGCGATTGAGACGGAGATGATGGGTGATATTATGGTCGAATGGGTCGATGAATTGGCAGCCAATGTCGCAGCAGGCGATTTAAGTACGTGGACTGATTTTGATTTTGACAAGGTCAGCAGGGATACCAAAGGTTACGGCTTGGCAGAAGCCCCAAGAGGCGCGCTTGGCCACTGGGTCAAGATCAAAGACGGCATGATCGAAAACTATCAGGCGGTCGTGCCAAGTACGTGGAACGCCGCGCCAAGAGATTACAAAGACCGTATGGGCGCGTATGAAGCGGCTCTGATCGGGACCAAGGTAGCCAACGTCGACGAACCGCTTGAAATCCTGCGTACAGTGCACAGTTTTGACCCCTGCATCGCGTGTGCGGTGCATATTGTCGATACCAAAGGCAGGGACTTGGGCGAGTTTAAAGTCGGAACCAATTGTTCACTATAGAAAGGGTAAGCGATGTCGTATAAAAAGATAGAGAGGATGACGACGTTTATGCGGCTCAATCACTGGGTCGTTGCCATCTGTATGGTAGCGGCAGTGATTACGGGGCTGTATATCGCGCATCCGTATTATCAAAGTTTCATAGCCGATGACTCGGCACAAACCTTTGTGATGGCTTGGAACCGCTGGGTCCATTTTATCGCCGCTATTATCTTTGACGTAAGCAGTATCGTCATAGCGTACCTGTACTTTTTCTCGCGCTTTGAAAAGCCCTATAAAAAGTTGATACCAAATGCGCACAATGTCAAAGAGTTCTTTGAAGTGGCGATCAATCTGCTCAGCCTCAACCGGGTCAAGCGGTTTGATTCCAGCCACGGCGACAGTTTTAACGCGGTGTTTTTCTTTGTATTCCACCTGCTGCTGGTGTGGATGCTGTTTACCGGGCTGCAG
>JBNJFE010000006.1:0-1606 GCA_051746505.1 Campylobacterota bacterium | reverse complement strand
ATTGTAGATGGCGGCGTGCTTGGGTTTAAACTGATGACATATTATCAGGATTACGATAATGTCGTGATTTTAGATACCATCACCATGGATGACGATGCCGGCAGTATTTACAATATCCCTTCCCAAAAGCTGCTTGGTCTTGGCAGTTATAAACAAAACGCTCACGAGGTCGAGATCGTGGAGATGCTTGAAATCTGTTCCCTGCTTGAAAGGTGCGCAAACGTACAGATTGTGGGCATCGTGCCTGAAGATATCGAGAGTGTGGAGATGGGGCTGAGTGATACGATAGAGCAAAACTTTGCCGCATTTATCGACACGGCACTTGCGCAGCTTGAGAAAATGGGGGTCGCAGCCGACAAAAAAAAGGAGCACACTTCCCTTGAAGCAGTGATCCAAAGTTATCACAATCCCGCAGGAAGGTAAAACGATATGGCGATACGACAAACAATAACGATGCATACGCATTTGGAATATTTCGCAGGTTTTGTGCACGCACTGGCGGCAAAAAGCGGACTGGAGTTTTCTTTTGACTGCAGCGGCAAAACGATCACGCTTTGCTACAGCGACGAGGATGCAGAGGCGCTGGACGCTTTTGACAAAGCCCTGCGGACGTATCTTCCCTATTCGGTCTTTTTAAATCAGGTCGAAACCAAAGAGGTGGATTCGGTAGGCAAAAAAAGGGAGTTTACCAGCCCAAACTATCCGCTGGCTCCGTGTCAGCAATGTCTTGAAGCTATCAGTGACCCAAGCAGCGGGCATTATCTGGACGGTGAGTACAAATGCACCCACTACAGCAACAGCGGCAGCGGCGTCAGGGACTTGCATAACTACAGCGTGCATTACAGCAGCGGCGACAGTGTACTGCTTTGTGACGCCGCGAGAGTCGATGAACTTTTTATACTCACCGATGAGGAAAAAAAGGTGCTTTTTAGTATCGAAAAGCCTACGATCAAAGCCACCATCAAGGATGAAGGCTTGAAAGAACAAACGGGAAAAACGTTTATCAATATCAAAGCTCCTTTTAGTATCAAAAGCGCGCTTGTGGGGTTAAACGCGAAAGAAAGCGATATCGGGTATATGTTTTTTGCCGATGAAAGCCGCAACAAAGCCGTGGTAGTCAGCAAAAACGTCTCCTTGCTGCAAACCCCTTTTGAATCGCTGCGGCATCTGCATGAGGATACGATTAAAAACAGGCTGGTCAACATACAAAACGAAGCGGGCTTTGACAAGGCGCTGGCTTCGTACATGGGTCTCCAAAGCCAGCGCTTTTATGTCGCCAGAGGCCAGAGCGATATCGCCGAGGTTATTCAGTTGCAACCCTTTGATCTGGGGGAAGTGCTGCAGCGTTTTGAGCACAACCAAAACCGGGTGCAGCTTGTGCAAAATTTTCAAAACAGGCATGAAGCAGCCTATGACGCGCTGCGAAAGTGTGCCAATAATGATCTTTTCGGTGCTATTGCCGCCATAATGCAACTGGAGGGCGGGTATGAAGCCCTCAGCGAATGCGCGCTGGAATTTCGCGGCAGCGGCGGGGTTAAGATCGATACGAATCTGATCGAGACGGGTATCGATTATGCCGATTTTTTAGGATCTGTCATCAGCTTTA
>JBNJFE010000005.1:15815-38505 GCA_051746505.1 Campylobacterota bacterium | reverse complement strand
TGCGCAAGCGTTTACCACGCTGTACGAAGCCTCCTTTGAAGCCCCAGAGCGTATGCCCGTAGCACAGATACAAGATGAAACAGCCAAAGACCAAGGCTTGCTTTTTTCCCTCATCAGCGGTGATGAGCTGGCGGGTTTTGCCTTTTATGAAACAGCCCCAAAAGACAACCTGACGCTGCTTGCGTATTTGGCCATAGATGCCAAGTTTCAGGGAAAAGGAGAGGGACTGCATCTGCTCAGACACTCCCTGCAAGCCATTATGCAGACATATCCCCACACCCAGATCGCACTTGAATGCAAAGACCATCTGCTTGGCTTTTATAAAAAAGCAGGCTTTATCAAAGCCACCGCCTCCCACGTCGTTCCCGGCTACAAAAGCACAGAAATGTTACGCTATAATCTGCTCACCCTAAGCAGCAGAGATTTACACAACCTCTCGCAAAGGATTATTTCAGCCTTTTACGGAGCGTAACGTGACAAAACACGCCCTTTTGAAACAGATACTGCAATACGACACGGATGAAGCCTTTGAAGACGGGCTTAACTTTTGTGAAACCCGTCACAGCACCCATCCCGCCGCACGCTTTGGAGCGCTGTATTTTCAAGCCAGAATCCTTATAGAAACCTCCTACCGCTACTCCTACGCAGCTTCTTTGTTTGAACGGGGCCGCCAAAGTTTTCATGATGAAACTGCTTTTGACACCCTGATAAAAGAGTATTTCGCGCTGTGTATCGAGTTAACCGGGATCGACCGGGCCGTGTACAACAACGACGAACGTTTACTGGAACAAAATATCCAAACGATACAAGCTGCGCTGCAAAAACTGCGCACCCTGCTCGAAGGTCCTTTAAGCATAGAAGAAACCAGGCTTGCTAAGACCTTCGTCACCCCGGGCGTAGACAATTATACGCTCTACATCCAAGCAATGGCCCTCATAGCACAGCTGTACGCAAAACGGTGGGACAAAGAAGCGCTGCAAAGCCTTTACAACGCCAATATCGACAACCTGCTGGCGCTCAAAAGCCGGATTGAAAACACCAAAGGGTTTGAAATCCCCGGATCAGAGATCAAAAGCCACCTAGACACGGTCAAAGCGTTTTTACAGCTGCCTGCGCAGCAGGTTCCCGTTATCCAAAGCGGAGCGCTGTTTTTTCAATACTACGGCGTTTGCAAAGACAGGGCTCCCGATGATCAAACCCTGCGCAAGCTGGGGTTTCACCCTTCGCCGATGGCCGATATCTGGGAGGTTATGGCAAAAAAAGAAGCCCTTGGACTGTGGCAAAGAAATTGCGAGCGATTCAATCTTGTGTATAAAAACCATACCATTGAGCTGCAGTGCAACCTGCAATACAACACCCTGGGCGTCTTTACCGTAGAATACGCCATCGACCTTGCCAATCTGCCCATGGACTGCTACCGTTTTTTGCTCAATCTGGGTATGCCCTTTGCGCTGGATGAAAAGCTGCATTTTGCCACAGGGGAGACAAAACATTTGGAACTCAAAGCCCACGCACGTGAACTTTTTGATGATCTGTGCAAACAGCTGCCCCGTCCCCTTATTTACGATACCGATACCAGCTACCACTGTATCAGTACGATCAACAATTTTCACGATATGGATATGCAAACGTTCAAGCAAAACACTTTTTTTCACGCCCTTGGCGTATATCCGTATGAAATCAGAACATCCATGGATGACTGGATCAAGAAAAAAACGATGCAGTTTAACACCGATCTGACCGATTACGGGCTTAACGCCGATGAAGTGTACACTACCAACCAGTACGTCACCCAGATCATAACCACCGGTCATCCCCTGTGGGTGGCGATGCAGGAAAAAGAATCCATCGAAATGGCCGCGACGTTGCTGCATTTTTTGATCCTGACCAAAGACGACCTCTTTATCCAGCTTAAAGAATTGGCCGCCACCGATTACACCGCAGTGTATAACGATCCCAAAAAGCTGCTTGCTTTAAGCGAAGAAAAAAGCAAACGTTTTATACAGATTGAACAAAAGATTTTAGACTTTATCGAACTTATTGAAAACGGTTCGTTTTTGATCTATCCCGACCACACCCAGCGAATGCGCCAAATCTTTAAGCACATGGGCTTTTACGAAAAGAAAAAGGAACTCTCAAACATCCTCAAACGCTTAGCTTTTGAAAACAATACGCTCAAAGAGCGCACCGAGAAGATAGACAAACGTATCCGCCAGAAAAAAGCCGATAAAATTAACTTTATCATCGAGGTAGCCATGACCATGCTCTCGGTTGCGGCCATTATCGATTTTTACGGGATTATCGAAGATGTCGCCGCCCACTTTGCGGTGGATGAAGCCCTGAGTTTTCAGGTGCTTTCTCAGGAGGGACTGTTCTGGGATCTGGGCAAGTTTGGCTTTTTGATTTTTATGATCGTCACCCTGTTCATACTGCTAAAAAACCAGAAAAAATACGATGAAGAATAATACCGTTTTTGCAGGCCCCTTTTATCTGCTTTTGTGTACAATTTGGTCAAGGGGTGTGATTTTTCATGAAAACAAGTTTTATTTTAAATAAAAATACCATTTTAATTGTTTCACTGCTGCTGTATACGGTACTTATCGCGTTTTTTTACTACCAAAGCAGGCAGTATGCGATCAACACCGCAACGGAAAAGATCGAAGAAGTCCTTTTAAACACCCAGGCGATCCGCAAATACGTCTCCATCCAGAAAAAAGAGGTTTACCGGCTGCAAGAGCAGAAAAACCTGGATGAAGAGTATTTTTCACCCATTCTCTTATCTTCCACCTTTAGCGCCAAGCAGGTCAACAATATTTACAACGCGTTGCGAAACCAGCAGGACAAAGCCCCCGTCACGATCAAATTCGCCGCGACCAATCCCAGAAACGACGCCAACATTGCTTCAGACAAAGAACAAAAACTCCTGCAGGCATTCAACCAGGACCGCATGAAAAAATACAAAGAACTCATCCGCACCGACAGGGGAGAGGCTATCTTTTACGCCGTCCCCACGCGCCCGACGACAAAACAGTGCGCGCTGTGTCACAGTGATCCGGAGTTGGCCCCCGGCGGTCTCGTTGCAATGTACGGCGATAAAAAGGGGTTTTATGAACACACCGGCGATATCAGGGCGGTACTGAGTACGACTTATCCTATCGAAAAAGAACTGGCCGACGCGCGGCTTTTGTTTTATCTGCTCAGTATCGCCGCGTTTGTTACGCTGCTTGCGATCGTGCTGATCAGTTACCGCTATATCAATATCATCAAATCAAAGCAAAAACAGTTGCAAGAAGCCAATGAAAACCTCACGGACAAGGTCGATGCCCAGACCAGACAGATCAGCCGCCAGCACGAGTACCTTGATCTGATTTTAAACGCTTCGCCAAACATCATCCTTGTCAGCGATCTTACAAAGCTGACCTTTGCCAATGAAGCTTTTTTCAGCGTCTTTTCAGAGTTTTCAGCCTTAGATGAGTTTAACCGCGCCTATAATTTCAAAGACTACGTCACAGCCCACCTGTGCGACAAAAAAATTGCTCTGCAGACCCATCAGCAGTGGCTGGACCTGTTTGTCAACCGCCATCAAAAGCTGTGCTTTGGCGGGGCCGGGAGTTACTACCACATGATTACCACGCCCTTTGTGCATGATGAAAAAAAATTGTACCTGCATATCTTAAGCGATATCACCGCTTTAGAACGCACCAAGCAGCAGCTGCAGGAACAAAGCATCAAAGATGAACTCACCGGGCTGTATAACAGGCGCCACTTCAACACCGTATATGACCGCGAAATCAAAAGAGCCGCCAGAGACGGCATGTATCTGGTCTTTGCGATCATGGATATCGATTATTTCAAAGATTACAACGATATGCTGGGGCATAAAAAAGGCGACAAAGCCCTGGCCAAGGTCGCTTCGCTGGTACGGCAGCATTTTAGCAGAAGCGGGGATTTTGTCTTTCGCATGGGCGGAGAAGAGTTCAGCGTGATCACCACGACCAAATCCTTAACACAGACCAAAGAACACTTTCACGAATTTCACCGCGCGCTGCAGGCGCTGCACCTGCCCCATCCAAAAAGCAGGGTCGCATCGTATCTGACGGTGTCTGTGGGCGTCTTTGCCAAAACGGTAGAACCCGCAGACGAGACCGATTTTTACAAAGAAGCGGACAACCTGCTGTATGCAGCCAAGCAAAAAAGAAATGATCTCAAATTTAACTTTTAGCCTTTTTTTTGTAAAATCTTGTTAAAAACGTAATAGGAACCCTATGTTATTTGACACCTTCGCCCTCCCTATGGTCGCGTTGCTGCCCTTTGCCGGCGCTGCGATCGCGCCCTACGTTGCCAGCAATAAGCATAGAGTCGCCAGTGCATGGGCCGCCGGATTGACCACGATCGCGGCCCTTATCGTGCTTTCTACGGTTGCGTGGTACCCTTTTGAGGGTAAAACCCTCATTCAATCCTGGTCCTGGGTTGAAAGCATCGGCTTGCAGTTTGCCTTCCGCCTTGACGGGCTTGCGCTTTTATTTGCCTATCTCATTCTTGCTATCGGCCTGCTGATAATCCTTTATGCCAGATATTACCTCTCCTCAAAAGACTGCATGGGACGTTTTTACGCGTATCTGATGCTGTTTATGGGTTCAATGCTGGGTATTGTGCTGAGTGAAAACGTTATCCAGCTTGCGATCTTTTGGGAATTGACGTCGCTGAGTTCGTTTTTACTCATCAGCTACTGGCAGCACAAGCAGGAGGGCCGAGAGGGAGCGAAAATGGCTCTTGCCATCACCGGTGCGGGCGGCCTGGCACTGCTTGCGGGGCTTTTGATACTTGGTAATATCGCCGGCAGTTACAACCTCAGCGTTATCTTAGACAGCGGTGAAGCCATCAAAGCCAGCCCGCTTTTTACGCCGATGATTCTTTTGGTCCTGCTTGGGGTGTTTACCAAATCCGCGCAGTTTCCCTTCCACTTCTGGCTGCCCCACGCCATGGCGGCGCCCACGCCTGTTTCTGCGTACCTGCACTCTGCGACCATGGTCAAAGCCGGCATCTTTTTGCTTGCCAGGCTCAATCCCGTCCTCAGCGGAACCACCGAATGGATCGTGCTGGTTTCGGGTGCGGGGATGATTACGCTGCTGCTTGGTTCCTTTGTCGCACTGTTTAAGCATGACCTTAAAGGCTTGCTGGCGTATTCAACGGTCAGTCATCTGGGGCTTATCACGCTGCTTTTTGGCCTCTCCTCACCGCTTTCAACCGTCGCGGCGATCTTTCATATCATCAACCACGCCACCTTCAAAGCGTCACTGTTCATGGTCGCGGGCATCATCGATCATGAAACGGGCACCAGGGATATGCGGCGGCTTGGAGGCTTGCTGCATTTCATGCCCCATACCGCCACGCTTGCCATGATAGCAGCTGCAGCGATGGCGGGCGTACCGCTGCTCAACGGCTTTTTGAGCAAAGAGATGTTTTTTGAAAGAGCCCTTGAAGACGGTTCGTTGATCTCTTTGACCGTTCCGGTTTTAGCAACCGTCGCCGGGGTCTTTTCAGTCGCGTACTCCCTTCGCTTTATCCATGATGTTTTCTTTGCCAAAAAATCAAACGACCTGCCCAAAGAGCCCCACGAACCGCCCCGCTTTATGAAAATTCCGGTGGATTTTTTAGTTATCGCGTGCTTGGCCGTGGGTATGGTTCCGGCCATGACCGTTGCGCCCATTCTGGCCGTTGCGGTAACCGGCTCGCTGCAAAGCCCGCTGCCTGAGTATTCACTGGCCATCTGGCACGGCTTCAATATCCCGCTGATGATGAGTATCGTCGCTTTTGCCGGCGGTATCACCGTGTATTACAAACGTCGCAGGCTCTTTGCCTTTTATGAGCGCCACCTGGCCAAGATCGATGCGCGGGTAATCTATCACGGGGTGATGCATTTTTGTTTTTCCAGCGCCAGGTTTATTTCAGAGGGCATCGATAAAAACAGCCTGCCCAATACGATTTCGTGGTTTTTGGCCGCCGTACTCTTTGTCGGAGCCGCGGGCTTTAGCTATTTTGATTTTACACTCTTTGGAAACAGGGAATTTCTGCCCGTTGATTACGTCAGTATCATCGTAACGGCGATTCTGATCGCTTCGGTTATCGCTACGGTAGCCCTGCACCACAGACGCATCGTCGCTTTGATCACCCTTGGGGTTGTGGGCTTGATCGTTTCGCTGATTTTTATCAAGTTTTCCGCTCCCGATCTGGCGCTTACGCAGCTTTCGGTGGAAGTAGTAACAGTGGTGCTGATCCTGCTGGCGCTGTATTATCTACCCCAGAAAGGATGGCGGGAGTCTACGGGCAAAAAACGCTTCAAAGACGCTCTCATAGCCCTTGGCTCTGGTGCGGGCGTTTTTGTCCTCACGCTTGCCATTTTATCGCGGGAGTACGCCACAATCGGGGATTATTTTCTGGCAAACGCGCTAACCGGCGGTGGCGGCACCAACGTGGTCAACGTAATCCTGGTGGATTTCAGAGGCTTTGACACCCTCGGTGAAATCACGGTTTTAGCCATCGCCGGTCTTGGGATTTACGCGATGCTGCAGGGACTGAGCCTGAAAGCCCCCACCAAAGATATCAGCGGCAAAGCGTGGTCGGAGGATAAACATCCGCCGATTATGCAGACGCTGACCAGGCTGATTCTGCCGCTGATGCTGATGGTAGCGGTATATATCTTCTTAAGAGGCCACAACCTGCCAGGCGGCGGCTTTATCGCCGGTCTGATCGCGTCGGTAGCGCTGATCGTGCAGTATCTGGCCAACGGGATCGAGTGGACCAAACAAAGACTTCGTTTTGATAAGCACAATCTCATCGCCTACGGCCTGCTGATTGCGGTGGTAACGGGCATTGTTTCGATGCTGCTTGGCTATCCGTTTTTGACGTCAGCCTTTACGCATGTGCACTGGCCGATCGTGGGCGATTTTGAACTGGCCAGCGCCATCGCCTTTGATCTTGGCGTCTTTTTGGTCGTTGTGGGTTCTACGGTCATGATTTTAGTCCAGCTTGGCAAATTGAGCCTGACTTCACACACATACAACAGCGATAACTCTGATTGTACATTAAAGGATGAGTAACATATGGAAATCTTAATAGCTTTGATTATTGCCGTACTCACTGCCGCGGGCGTCTATCTGACCCTGCGGGCAAGAACCTACCCGGTAGTGCTGGGACTGACGCTGCTGGCGTATGCGGTCAATCTGTTTTTATTTGTCATGGGACGGTTAAACATCGATAAAGCCGCAATCTTAAAAGAGGGCGCAAACTACAGCGACCCCCTGCCCCAGGCCCTGGTTCTGACTGCGATCGTGATCAGCTTCGGTATGACGGCTTTTGTCATCGTGCTTTCATTAAAAGCCAAAAGCGAACTTGGCAACGACCATGTTGACGGCGACTACGCCGAGGGAGAAAAATAATGCACCAGGTTATCTATCCGCTTTTACTGCCCCTGATTTTTTCAATCTTTATCCTCTTTGCCAAGCACAACGGCCTCAGCGCGCAGCGAATTCTTTCTTTTGTCCTTCTGACGGCTTTGATCTTTGCCTCGTCGCTGCTGCTTTTGGATGTGCTGCAAAACGACTTTTTGACTTATCAGCTTGGCGACTGGGAAGCGCCCTTTGGCATTTCGCTGGTGGCAGACAGACTTTCGGTGATCATGGTTCTAGTGACCTCCGTGCTTGGATTGGCGGCGATGATGTATACCGTTGCCAACGATATTGACAGAAAAGGCGAGCATTTTCACGTACTGTTTGCCCTGCAGCTTTTTGGGATCAACGGCGCGTTTTTAACGGGCGACCTGTTTAATATGTTCGTGTTTTTTGAAATCCTGCTGCTGGCTTCTTATTCGCTGCTGCTGCACGGCGGCGGCAGAGAACGCACCAAGGCCGGACTGCATTACGTGGTGCTGAATCTGGTGGGATCAACGCTGTTTCTGTTTGCCGTGGGTGCGCTGTACGGCATTCTTGGCACGCTCAATATCGCCGATCTAGCTGTGGAAATTTCCAAACTCGGCGCTGAGAATAAAACGATCGTCGCGGCTGCGGGGTTACTTTTGCTGCTTGTTTTTGGCCTCAAAGCAGCGATGTTTCCACTGTATCTGTGGCTGCCAAAAGCATACGGACGCACCAGCGCTCCCGTAGCGGCCCTTTTTGCCGTTATGACCAAAGTCGGGTTATACGCCATCATCAGGGTCCACGGCACGCTCTTTGGCGACATGGCCGGAGATTTGGCGGGGTATTATGAACCCTGGCTGCTCAATATCGGTTTTTTAACCATCATCTTAGCCACCTTTGGGGTCATGAGCGCCAAACGGATGAAAGATATCAGCGCGTATCTGGTCATCGTATCGGTGGCGGTACTGCTGATCGCCCTTGGACTTCCCGGTGCCGACGCGCTCAGCGGGGCGATTTATTATATGATCCACTCTACCTTTGCCGCGGGCGGCCTGTTTCTGCTGGCTGGTATCATTGAAAAAAACAGAGGAGCCAGCAAGGATTTTTTCTTCAAAGGACCCAAATTTGAACAATCGATTCTTATCGGTTCACTGTTTTTCATTTTGGCCGTTGCGATTGCGGGACTGCCGCCTTTTTCTGGCTTTATCGGCAAAGTGATGATTCTTTCTGCCGCGCTTGGGCATATGCAGCAGGCGATGGTGTTTGCGCTGATTCTGCTTAGTTCGCTCTTTGTGGTTATTTCCATGGCAAAAGCGGGCTCGCAACTGTTTTATGACGTGGATGAAAAAGCCCGCATCATCAAAGCCCAGACAAATGCGCTTTCTTTTATCAGCGTAATCGTTCTGGCTTCTTTTGCGGGACTGATGGTCGTGTTTGCCGCTCCTGTCGAGAACTTTACCGCTACGGCGGCTTCACAGCTTGAAAACGTCCGCGGTTACGTCCACGCCGTATTATATCAATAAAGGTTTTTTTATGGTGCAAAAAAGTTTTTCAAAAATCTTTCCCCACCCGGTCTTAAGCGCCGTACTGGTGCTTACGTGGCTGCTTTTAAACAACACCGTAGCCATGGGCCATGTCGTCCTTGGCGCGGTGCTTGCGATTTTGATTCCCTGGTTTAGTTCCAGTTTCTGGCCCGAACGGGTCTGCGTGCGCAATCCGCTGACGTTTTTGCGCTTTGGGGTTATTGTCCTCTATGATATCATCATTGCCAATATCACCGTAGCCAGGCTGATCCTTGGTTCCAATAAAAAGCTGGCGCCAAAACTGTTTATTCTGCCAATTGACATCAAGCATCCTCTGGGCATCAGCGTTTTGGCCAGTACGATTTCGCTGACGCCGGGGACCGTTTCGTGTGACCTCAGCGAAGATAAAAGTTATCTCATCATCCACGCCCTGCACACCCACAACGCCGACGATGAGATCGCACAAATCAAACAGCGGTACGAAAAACCGCTGATGGAGGTTTTTCAGCCATGTTAGAAACTGTTTTATATATCGCTTTTGCCATGATATCCCTGGCGATGGTACTTAACCTCTACCGCCTGCTGATGGGTCCAAGCAAACCTGACCGCATCTTGGCGCTGGATACGCTCTATATCAACTCTATCGCCCTGTTGATTGTACTGAGCCTGCATCTTGGAACGGCGATGTATTTTGAAGCCGCGCTTTTGATCGCGGTAATGGGCTTTGTAGGCACCGTGGGCTTTAGCAAGTATATCCTGCGCGGCGACATAATGGAATAGGAGAAAAGATGAGTGAGATTATTATTTCGATTTTGGTACTGATCGGGGCGTTTTTTACGCTTGTGGGTTCGGTAGGTCTTGTCAAACTGCCCGACTTTTTTACCAGATTGCACGGCCCCACGAAATCAACCACGCTGGGCGTGGGCGCGATCCTGATTGCATCAAGTATCTACTTTTTCACCAAACAGGGTACGCTGAGTCTGCATGAGGTACTCATTACGCTGTTTTTATTCATCACCGCCCCCGTCAGCGCGCACCTGATGTCTAAAGCGGCGATCCACCTGCAGGATAAAAAGGCGGATTAAACCTTCGCCGCCTGTGCCATATCCCACATTGGCATAAAAATCCCCAGAGCAAGAAGCAGTACGAGCGCGGCGATAAAGGCAAGCATAATCGGTTCGATATAGCTTGACATATTATCCAGCAGCGCCTGGAACTTCATATCGTAGTAATCAGCGACCTTGTCGATCATAGCATCCACGCTGCCGCTGGTTTCGCCGGCTTTAATCATCTGCAAAAGCATGTTTTCGACAAGCCCGGTATCGGAAAACGCCTGTGAAAGGTTGGACCCGCGGCTGACGTTAAGCGTGACCGTTTCCAGCTTTTCCCTGATTACGGAGTTGCTCACCAGCTGCGTGGAGGTTTCCAGCGCTTCGGTGATGGGCACCCCGCTTTTGACAAGTTCGCCAAAAACCAAAAAGAACCGGTTCATGGAAGAGTAGAAAATAATATCCTTGATCAGGTAAACTTTCAAAAACACCTGGTCCATCCTGCGTTGAAACCGTTTGTCGGTTTTGTAGACATAGCGCACGACAAAGATGGTAAAGAGTAATCCGACAACCACAAACAGCCCGTAATTGTTAAACAGGTGCTCCAGCGTCAAAAGCAGCTGGGTCGCCCATGGAAGCTCGGCGTCGAGTTCTTCAAAAATTGTCCGGAACTTGGGCACGACGACCATAATCAAAATCGTAAAGGCAATCGCCATCGCCCCAAGGGTGATCAACGGTTGGCGGATCGCTTTTTTGAATTTGGCGATATTGTCGCGGATATTTTCTAAAATATCACTGAGTTTATGCAGCGATTCGGCCAGGTTGCCCGTTTTTTCCCCAAGCTGGATCATGGCCAGGGTAATATTGCCAAGCCGGTCTTTAAAGGGTTCGATCGATTCGCTCATATTGTGGCCCGAATCGATATCATCGGCAACTTTTTGCAAAATTTCGCGCAATGAGGCGTCAGCGGTATTCTTGGCTACTTCATCAACGCTGTCATGGATTGTCAACCCGGCATTGGTCATGACCGCAAGCTGGCGCATAGCCCCCACCTGCGCGTGGAGACTGATATTTTTTTTCGTAAATTGCTCTTTGAGCGCGTGCAAAAAAGCTTTTGCTTTTTCCTCGGGCGGGGTTTCGCCTTCCAAAACTTTCAACACCATCCCCCTGGGATGTTTTTTCAGCATCTTTTGCTTTGCGTCAATCTTGCTGGCTGCTTTGATCAGTTCGTGGTGTTTTCTTCCCCGTGCCAGTACGGTGACGTTATAATAAGCCATTCTCTATCCTTTACACCCGTGCGACTCTGTATATCTCTTCTACGGTGGTGACACCCTCGGCTGCTTTTACGATGCCGTCATGAAACATCGTGACAAAGCCCTCTTTGTTTGCCTGCTGCATCAACTCCTCCTTGGAAGCGTTGCGCGCGACCATGTGCGAAATCGTTTCGCTTACGGTTAATACCTCCGCGATCATTTCCCGTCCGGCATAGCCGCTGTGGTTGCACTCCTTGCAGCCCACACCCTTATAAAACTTATACTTTTGGGGCAGGTGCTTTTTGATATCTTCAAACATATTCTGGGGCAGTTCGACGGGAGTTTTGCAGTGCGGACAGATTTTTCGCACCAGCCGCTGGGCTTCTATCGCGATCAGCGCCCCGCTGACCAGGTAGGATTCAATCCCCATATCCAGCATCCTGGTAATGGCGCTGATCGAATCGTTGGTGTGCAGCGTTGACAGCACGAGGTGCCCCGTCAGTGCCGCTTCGATAGCGATCCGCAGCGTTTCGCTGTCACGGATTTCGCCGATCATGATTTTATCGGGGTCCTGGCGCAAAATAGACCGCAGTGCGGATGCGAAGGTCAGTCCCGTTTTTTTACTGACCTGGACCTGCTGGATCAGATTCATCTGATACTCCACGGGGTCTTCTACCGTAATCACTTTATCTTTGACGTCCCTAATCGCGTTCAGCGCCCCGTACAGGGTGGTGGTTTTACCGCTGCCGGTGGGTCCGGTGACCAGCATAATGCCATAAGGTGCTTTCAAACCTTCGCTAAAGCGGTTATAACAGAACTTGCTCATACCCGCTTCTTCCAGTTTCACCAGTGCTTTGGACTTGTCAAGAATACGCAAAACGATCGATTCGCCGTGCATCGTGGGCAGTGTGGACATACGAAAATCATAGGGATTTTCATCAACCACCGTAGAAAAACGCCCGTCCTGGGGTTTTCTGCGTTCGGCGATATCCAGGTTGGCCATGAGTTTGAGCCTGGAAGACAGCGGCGCGTAGATATCTTTATCGAAGATAAAACTTTCTACCAGCATCCCGTCACGGCGGTCTCTGACGGTACAGTTTTTCTCGCCCGCCTCAATATGGATATCGCTGGACCCGCGTATGATAGAGTTTTTCATAATCACGTCAATAAGCTTGACAATGGCGGTTTCATCATCATCGCCCATCTCGTCATCGCCCATACTCGAAAGCTCTTTTCTGATCTCGCTGACAAGTTCCTTGACGCTTTCGCTGATTTCAAGCTTATTGAGGTACTCACTGATCTGCTTGGCGCTGCTTGCCATCACCGACAGCGGCTTTCTCGGAAACATCCGCTGCACCGCTTCCTGCGAACCGATATCAAAGGGATCGGCAAAGGCAACTTTAACGCTTAACTCCTCCTCGCTGACAGGCACGGCACGGGATTTTTTGAGCTGATTCAGCGGAACGCGGGATGTGAGCTTGGTATCAAGTTCTACATTGTCCAGGTCGATATACTCAATCCCCGAAATTTTTTCATATATCTTTTCCAGATTGATACTTTCATCCCCGTCAATATCCTTAACGGCGATCACGCCCGCTTTTAACTCTTTGGCAAAAAACGACCAGACTTTATCCGCATCAACAAGCTTTTCCTCGATCAAGCCTCCAAGGGTAACCTTTTTATTGCGGTTATTTTTCAAATAGCGGGCAATAGGTTCTTTTGTTAAAATCTTGTGTTCAATCAAAAGCTTTAATAACGCGTCCATACAGATCCTTAAAAATATTTATGCGTATCTATGAGTTCATCATCTTTATATTTTTCGATCACCAGCTTTTTGTAGCGGCCCGTATCATCGATATACATTTCATACTTGAAATCCTCCTGTACCATCACATACCGGCTGCCCTCTTTTGTGTAATCTTCGTTTGCGTACAGATGGAAAACCCTGGAGAGGATATAATCGCTGGTAGGCAGGTTCAGCCCGCTTATATCCACATCATCGATGACCGCATTATACAATAGTTTTTTCTGCAGTAAAATAGAGGTAAAATAGCTGGCGTTGGACCTGGCTTCCTTGCTGTTGCGCATCCCGGTAATAGGTACGGCCAGCCGGTCGATCATATCACTTTTTAAGCAGGCAAAGGAGTATACGGTTAAAAAATCCTCGTCTTTTTTATGCTGTGCAAAGATCGAAACCCCCTGCTTGCACGCACGAAGATGGTTTTCATTTTTATAATCTTCATAAAAACGGTTCAGCGAATACCCAAACATCAGCGAAGCGGTACATAGTATCATTATAAATATTTTCATTGAAACTCTCCTGAAATCATATCTTGCAGCAGACGGTTTGCCTCCTGCGAGGCGACATTGCTCAAATACCCCTGCAGTACGTTGACGGCGTCGTCGTGACGCCCCCGTTTGTACAAACTCTTGGCAAAGATCAGCCAGCCGTCTTCCTGGTTGGGATCAAGCTGATTGAGTTTATACGACCATTTTGAAGCGTTTTTATACTCGCCGTGGTCGTAGTAATAATTGGCAAGCAGCCTGGCGTCATCGACGTTGGCTTCTTTGGCGTAGCGCTGTTCAATCGTCTTTGGATCAAACCCGCCATCAGAACTCTGGGTAAAATCCAAATCTTTCTGCCTTTCTTGCCGCTTAGACTGTTTTGTCTCCTCTTTCTGCACCGGTTTGTCAGGGGTTTTGGGTTTGGCGGCGGGTTCTTGCTTTTGTGTCGGGGGCGGCTTTTGAAAACGGTCTTGGTTTGAAACAAGTGTCTGCATATCCGGTTCATACGCTTGTAACTTGACGGTGCGATCTGTCGCATTTGTCACTGACGGCAACTTTGGCTCCATCTTCACCGTGGTGGTATTGGCCTCTTTTTCCTGCTTTGTTTTGGAGGTTTTGGCACCTGTTTTAGGCGAAGTTGCGTTGTGTTCAATCTCTTTTTCTGCCTGCGCGGGCTGCTTGCTGCCTGTATCAAAAAAGAGAACACCAAAGAGCGCTCCCGCGGCAAAAACCGCGATAACGGCCAGAACTATGGGCAGAGCGTACTTTTTGAGTTTGTAGCGGCGCCATCTTTTTTCCAGTTCATTGATATCATGCATTGATATATCCTAGTTTTATCGCTGTCATCTCCAGCATCTTTTTTGAGAGCTTGTTATACTTGATTTTTGAGGGAGCGTTTTTATCATAATATTCATATATACTAAATAGCGTGTACATGAATTTGTTGGTTTCTCTGAAGTTGCCCTTTGTACAGCGGTGGACAAAGGCGACATCTTTTTGACGAATCATCCCCGCCATCTCATAAAAGTTTTTATTGAGCAGCTTTTTTTGCAGATACTGCATCAGATCGGTCCTGGACGCGTTTTGCAGCACGATAGACTCCCAGATACGGGTTTTAAACTGCTTTTTGGCAACCACGTCCTCGCTGGATGTTTTATGCAGGGTGATGATAAATTTGATTGAGCGTATATCGCTGAGCAGCCGCACCGATTCCATGATTTTTTCATTATACAGCTGCGCTTCATCCAGTATGACGATATGTTCTTTGCTGCCTTTGAGTTTGTGGCAGATATCACTGAGCTTGGAAAAGTCACCTGTTTTCATCACACCCTTTGTCAGCAGCGCCGAAAGCTTTTGGTAAAAGCGCGCTTCCTCGGTAACGGGCGTGGGGAAGTAGTGGATATCAAGCTGATCATGCAGATCATTGTATATTTTATTAAGCAAAATCGTTTTCCCCGTTCCCGGCTCCCCGAAAATCAAAATCATTTTCAAGGGTTTTTTGATGCTTTCACACACCTGGTTATAAAACAGTGTCGAACTGTCCAGGCGGATAAAGTCGCCTGTATCTATAGAATCGGTAAAGACGTCCTTTACGCTTTCGTATCTGCTTTTTTCAGTATTCAACTTGATTATACCCCAGCTCTTCAAGATTCATTTTATCCTCGACCTTTACGATTTTGGGCGTTACGATAATAACCAGTTCTTCAGACTGCTTGGCCGTCTTTTCCTGCTTGAAAAGATACCCAAGCAGCGGCATATCGCCAAGCAGCGGCACTTTTGAAACATCCTGGCTGTCTTTGGTGGTAATAAGCCCGCCTAAAACAACGTGTTCGCCGTCTTTGACCGATACGACCGAAGACATCTGCCGTCTGGTCAAATCAGGCGGCATATTTCGTGAAGACTGATCGGAAGAGCTGATCGTACCGATTGTTTCGCTCAAAGAGGGATTGATCTTCAGCGTCACTACCCCCTCGTTTGAAATCTCGGGCGTAATATCCAAAAGCACGCCCGCAAAAACGGAATTGACCTGTTCATCCTCGGTCGTATTCTGTCCGCCGTCTCCCTGCGTGGTCGTACTGGAGGTGGTTTTGTAAAAATACTCATTGCCCACGCTGACGAGTGCGGGCTGATTGTTCAGCGTCAGCACTTTGGGATTTGAAATCGAACTCACATCGCCCTGGCCTTTTAAAAACTTGACCACTTCACCGATGGAAGCCTGGCCTCTGACATCTAGCAGGTTTGCATTTCTTGGCTGCGTATCGGGGGCAAACTCCACTTCACCCGTCAAACCGCCGTCTTCACTGACTTCATACGAGGATATTCCGCTTTGCCCCATCGCAAAGGAAGTGACTTCAAAGTTTTGCAACCCGTAAATCTGGTTCCAGTCAATACCGGTGGTGTTGGATTTATCCAGGGTAACGCTGTAGATTTTTACATCTATAAGTACCTGCTTTTTGAGCCTGTCTTGCAGCAAATCGATATAACTCTCGACGCGCTCGACCTGTTTTTTTGTTCCCGTGACCGTAATCAATCCCGCTTCTTTATTGATCAGGATGTTTTGGGCTTTGTTTCCATCTTCTTCTTCGCCTTCTTCAGCAACATCGGACAGATCGACCTTATAACTGTCTTCGGGGCGGTTCATGATGGAGTTGACCTGGGATTCTATCTTGCTCCAAAATTCAAATATATCGCCGCTTTTGATATTCATTTCACTGCTGGAATCAGCCCCCGACCCGGTACCGCCTTCATTTCCGGTATTGCTTGTCAGCGTGATATTGGTATTGCTTGTTCCGCTTCTGCTGGTACCGATATAATCGATAAAAAAGGTTTCAGTAAACAGGTATGAAATCTTAAGCACGTCATTTTTGATGGTGTAGTTGAGTTCGTTTTCTCTGAGTGCCACATCCAGTACCTGACCGACGGTGGCGTTTTTCAGATTGAGCAAGTACAGGGGTTCTTTCATCTTCTCTTTGGAAAAGGAATCCTTAACGACAACGGTATAATCACATTCGTTGGAGATATGGCGGACGATATCTTCAACCAAAACGTTTTCATTTGCCGTGACGTTAAAGAGTTGGTATTTACAGTTTGCTTGCGCCCCGTACGCAAAGATCAGTGTCAGTCCAAGAAGTATTAGAATTTTATTTTTCATCGCTGCTACCTTTTGAGATTATTGAGTTTTCACTTTTGTTGAGATATAAAATTTTACTGTAGTTGTAATACGTCAGCTTTACGTAGTTCATACCCGTCTCACTGAGTGTAAAGCCCCGTATTTTCCCCCCTTTTTTCACCCAACTGCCGTTGATTTTGGCTTTTGAATTGACAATAGCGTCCAGATTAAACCGTATACGCTTGTACGCGGGTACGGCTGATTTGCTCTGGGTTGTGACGGTTTTGTCTGTCCCTTCCCCGCTCATTCGGACAAAAGGGTCCTCGACCTGATCGATCTTTGTTTCTTCAATCGTAACCCGCGGCTGGCTGATAACAGAAACCACTTGATCGATCTCTTTGATCAACTCCTCATTATTGCCCCATGCCAGTGACAGTGTCACCGCACTCAGGATGATAATCTTTTTCATTGGCTAAACCCCCAAACCGATACTTTAAACGCGCCGCCGATTGTCTGTCCCGCCTGCAGATCCATTCCGTAGACGTCCACAAGCAGTTGGCTTTGTTCAATCGTGGCTAAAAAGTTCAGCATCTGGTTAAAATCGGCTTCACAGTCGATACCGATTTCAAGCACGTGGCCAAACTCCCCGTCTCCTTCGATAAACCTGTTGTCAATAGAGGTGATTTTCACATCATTGTCGTGCGCTTTTTGCGTTATGGAATCGATAAATTCCGACCAGGATTCCTTGTTGAACAAAATATCAGAAATCTTTACCATCTGCGAATCGATATAATCAGACCCGTCGTTTAATGAAGCGACCGATTCTTTTAAATTGTCAATCTCCCCCTCAAGCACCTTGACCCTGTACATTTTATCGCCGTTGACCGTAAGACGGTCCATCGTCGCCTGCAGGTTCTGGATGGAGTTAACCGTCTTTTCATACTGCTGCTTGGAATCGGTATACATTTTTGTGGTTGCCGGGATAACGATCTCTAAGGCGATATAGCCGATAACAAAAACCGGCAACAGCATGATAAGGTAGCTTTCGGTGGTTTTTTTATTCTCGAAAAACGCGTCTAACCGGCCGAGTGTATCGGCTATGGAATCTGCTAAATTATTCATTGATACGCACCTCTACATCTGATGTATACATATTGCTTTTCTCATCCAAAGCGATCCGCTCAATCGAAATGGATTCGACCTGTTTTCTGTTGCTTGTCACGTATTTGATAAATTCGGTGATTTTTTTATCGCTTTTGCTCTGCAGGGTTAAAACATACGTGTTTTTGTCAGAAACGATATCAGAGACGCTGATATTTTTGGTATTGAGATCCTTTGCCAGCATATACAGCGTATCGGACTTGAGGATATACTCTCTTTTTTTACTGGCAATCGTTTCCAGGGATTTTGTTTTCTGCTCAAAGCGGTCTTTGGCTTCCTGTTCCAGCGACAGCAGCCTCTCTTTTTCTTTTGTTTTCTGCGCTATCTGCTTTTGTATGGAGTTGACTTCCTGCTGCAGCTGCATTCTGGTATCGTTTTTGATACCGTGCATAATATCGTAGTACTGGCTCATTCCCCCGTGAAACAGCGGCAGCGCGGCTGCCAACACGATCGCGGCGGAAACCGTGAGAATAAACTGGCCGCTTTTGCGCAGGTAAAAAGGCGGCGGCCTGAAAAAAAGCGTAAAGTTGCAATCCATATGCTCATCGCTGTTTTCAAACTCTTCAAGCGTATGCAGGGCCATGAGGTAGTGCATCTGATCGATAAACCAGGATTCGGTATTGATATCGTAATTAAAATCAAACTCGTTTGGCATCATGCCAAGATAGGTTTTGGCGTACTCTTCAACGCCGATGATATTGCCCAGGATCGACCCGATATAGAGTTTATCGATCTGCTTAACGTTAAAAGCTCTTTTAAAATAGATGTTGATGTCATTGAGGTGCATAAACACTTCACCGAAAATCTTCATGAAGTTTCGCTGCTTGGCGTTATCTAAGGATTTGACCCCCTCATTTTCCAAACTCTGGTAAAAATCGGACAAGTCCACCCGCTCGCCGATAAGCGAACAGTACTGTTCATAAATATATTCAAGCGAGTACTTGATCGATTTGGAATACAGGTATCGGCCGTCTTCGTAGTAGACGACAAAAGCGTCTTTTTTCGTAAAATACAAAAAACAGTCTACGCCGGATTCGGCAATAATCTCTTTTTTGTAAATTTGACGAAAAAGCAGCGGTGCAGGGACGATATTGTCGATAAATTTCGTTTTGTCGACAATTTCGCTGAAAAGTTCGTTGATCGTTTCGGGTTCGGTGACAAAGACGTTAAAGATTCGGTTGTCTTTATCGGCCCGGGTATATTCTTCGACAAATTCGATCTTATATTCCACGCTTTGATCCAGCCCGAGTTCTTCATACGCTTTAATCTCAATCGCATCAGCGATATCGGCGTCGTCGATATTGAGACTCAGCTCAATCGTGGCGGTAATAAAATCCTTGGGGTACAGCAAAGAGATATAATAGCTTGAACTGTCGTACGAGAGTTTCTCGATACGCTGCAGTTCCGAGTTTTGGAGCCTGTAATTCTCACCCGAATAGGGGTTTAGAGTAACGATTTTGTCAAACTTTTCTTTTTTCATGCTACTAGCTTTCCCGTCTTATTAAACTTTAATCTACTATATAGCCAACATCGGCTAAGAGGTCTTTTTGTTTAGACCAACCCTTTTTTACCGAAACCATCAGGTCCAGGTAAATCCGCTTTTGCGAAAACTCCTGCAGTTTTCTGCGCGCGCTGGCCCCGATTCTTTTGATCGTTGCCGCGTTTTTTCCGATCACCATCCCCTTTTGGGACGGTTTTTCAACAATTACGGTCGCATACACCCGGTCCATATCCTCCTTTTCATCGATCTTTTCAATAAGCACGTCGCTTTCATAGGGCAGCTCGTCGCTGAGCTGGTCAAAGATCGCTTCTCTGATCAGTTCTTTATAAATATCCCGGATTGTTGCGGTCGTGGCAAAATCGGATTCAAACAAAAACGGGGAAGCAGGCAGGTGCTTGGCCACGGTTTTGAGCAGATGGTCCCTGCTGCCGCTTTGTTTGATACTGACAGGCACCACTTCCAGGAAATGTTCACCGTATCCGTTTAAGGCGTCCAGCTTCTGCAAAAGAACATCGTTGCCGACCTCATCAACCTTGGTCAAAACGACGATATGATCTTTTTTATACCGCAGGAATTTTTCATACTCGGTAAAATCATCATGCACCGGCTGTAAAAACAGCGTCAGGTCGCAATCGCCCATGGCTTTGATCACTTCTTCCATCATAAACTGATTGAGCAGTTTTTCACGCTCGTGGATGCCGGGGGTATCGACATAAATCTGCTGGGTGTTTTCATATTCGATGATGATATTCATACGTTTTCTGGTGGCTTGTACCTTTTTTGAAACCATCGCCAGCTTTTGGCCGGCCAGGAAGTTTAAAAGCGTACTTTTACCCGCGTTGGGGCGTCCCAGAACAGCGATAAAGCCGGCTTTGGTTTCGGTAGTGTGTTCCATCATCATCCTTTAGAGTATATACCGCGTGACATCTTCGTCATCAATAATCTTGGAAAGTTTGCTTTCAACCAGCTGTTTATCCACCAGGTAGGTTTCTCCCGCCCGGTCTTCTGCTTCAAAACTGATTTCGTCAATAATCTTTTCCATCACCGTATGCAGGCGTCTGGCCCCGATATCCTCGGTTTTTTCATTGGCTTTGTACGACATCTGCGCGATGGTTTCCAAAGCTTCCTCGTCAAACTCCAGCTTCACGTCTTCTACCCCAAGCAGCGCGATATACTGCTTGATCAGCGAATTTTTGGGTTCGGTCAGGATTTTGTGCAGCGCATCTTGTGTCAAGCTGTCAAGTTCCACGCGCAGTGGAAAACGCCCCTGCAGTTCGGGAATCAGATCGCTGGGTTTGCTGACGTGAAACGCGCCTGCGGCGATAAAGAGAATATGGTCGGTTTTGATCATGCCGTGTTTGGTGGAGATACTGCTGCCCTCCACGATCGGAAGCAGATCACGCTGTACCCCCTCCTTGCTGGGATCGGCGTTGGCGCTGTTTTTGGCACCCACCGCGATCTTATCGATCTCGTCGATAAAAACGATTCCGCCGCTTTGGACACGGTGCAGGGCTTCTTCTTTGAGCGCGTCTTCATCAAGCAGTTTGTGGCTGGCTTCTACCCGCAGGCTTTTTTTGGCTTCTTTGACGCTGACCTCTTTTGTTTTGGGTCCCCCGCTCATTCCCGAAAACATATTGGAAAGGCTTTCCTGCATCTTCATCATCTCCGGGGGCATATTGCCCGATTCGGGCGTCTCCATCTGCATCTTGGGCAGATCGATACTGATGATGCGGTCGTCAAGTTCACCCTTTGCCAGCTTTTCTTCCATCTTCGCAAAACTCTTGTCGTATTCGCGCTGCTTTTCTTCGCTGGCCCCCTTTGGAAGCGGAGGCAGCAGCTTTTCCAAGATGCGGTTTGTCACGTAGGTATCAATCTTTTCCCGGTTGGATTCGTCATACTCGCTTCGCACCAGATTCATCGATACCGAAACAAGGTCTCGGATCATACTTTCCACATCACGCCCGACAAACCCCACTTCGGTGTATTTGCTGGCTTCTACTTTAATAAAGGGCAGACCCATCATCCTGGCCAGCCGTCTTGCGATCTCGGTTTTACCAACCCCGGTATTGCCTATCATCAGGATATTTTTGGGGATAACGTCGTTTTGAATCGATTCGTCAAGCTGCATCCGCCTGTAGCGGTTTCGAAGTGCCACGGCGATCGTTCTTTTGGCGTCATCCTGGCCGATAATATATTCGTTTAAAAAATTCACGATCTGTTTTGGCGTCATTTCATGCATACTCATTTACTTATTTTCCTTTGTCGTTTCTAATGTTTTTATATTGGTATTGGTATAGATACACAGTTCTCCCGCAATCTGCAGGCTTTCTTCCACCAGGCTCTGATCATCCAGGTTTCCGTGGCGTTCAAGCGCTCTGGCGGCTGATATGGCGTAATTGCCGCCGCTGCCGATAGCCGCGATCTTGCCGTCTTCGGGTTCGACCACATCGCCGGTGCCGCTTAAGATAAAGATATGATCCACGCTCAGCACGATCATCATCGCTTCAAGCTTGCGTAGATACTTATCTTTGCGCCACGCTTTTGAAAATTCGACGGCACTTTTGAGCAGATCGCCCTTTTGGTTTTGCAAAATCTCTTCAAACATGTCAAAAAGGTTAAACGCATCAGCCGTACTGCCGGCAAAACCGCCCAGTACTTCTCCGCCGTGCAGCGAACGGATTTTTGTCGCGTTGCCTTTGAGTACGGTGTTACCAAACGTCACCTGTCCGTCGCCGCCGATAACGGCTTTATCTTTGCCTTTGTATCCCAGTATCGTCGTTGCTTCAAACATTGTTTGCCTCTACGTTGAGCTTCAGCTGCGCGTGGATACCGTGGCCCAGTTTTACGTCAATTTCAAAGATGCCGGTACTTTTGATGTTTTTGGCCATATTGAAATTTTTCTTGTCCACGTCCAATCCGTGCTGCCGGTGTAACGCCTGCGCGACATCTTTTGATGTAACGGCCCCAAAAAGCGCGCCGTTTTCACCAAGCTTTTTCGTGATCGTAACAGTTACGTTTTCAAGCTTGTTTTTAAGCTCGGTAAGCTGATCGATCTCGTTTTGCGTTTGTATCCGCAGGCGTTCCTGTTCCTCTTCCCACTGGCGCATTACTTCGTCAGTGGCTTTTTTGGCAAAACCTTTCTTGATCAGAAAGTTTTGGCCGTAGCCGTCTTTGACCTCCTTGATCTCACCGGCTTTGCCCAAAGATTTAACATCTTTGATTAATAATACTTTCATTATACTCTCCTTGTCTTAAACTTTGTTGAAGTTGCGCAGATAAAACTAGATTTTATATCTAATGCTTAAAAAAGTAACAGCAAAAGGGCTTATGTTTGGCCTTTGCCGTATTTGCATTCTATCAAAAATTTGATAAAATTATCTCGAATATTAAATA
>JBNJFE010000005.1:13574-15715 GCA_051746505.1 Campylobacterota bacterium | reverse complement strand
CTAATGCTTAAAAAAGTAACAGCAAAAGGGCTTATGTTTGGCCTTTGCCGTATTTGCATTCTATCAAAAATTTGATAAAATTATCTCGAATATTAAATAATGTATATGAGAGGAATGAATGTTTATTGACTATAAAGTTGAGGATTTAGATCAGTTTATACCAAAGCTGCAAACGCTTTTACAACAAAACGAAGAAACAATCGAAACGCTTTTAGAACAAAAGCCCTACTCCTACACGCACCATGTCAAACCCATGGAAGACCTGGAGGAAAAACTGGACCGCTTTTTTGGCCCCCTGAGTAATGAAAACGGTGTCAACGCCACGGACGAGGTGCAAAAAGTGTACGCTGAGGCTTTAGGATATTTAAGCAAATATTACAGCAAGCTGACCCAGAACGAGAAACTGTTTGCGATGTTAAAAGAGGTCAGAAAAGACCCCTCGTTAAACGCGCAGCAAAAGCACCTGCTGGATCAGGAACTGCTGGGTTTTGAACTCAGCGGCGCCGACCTTGACCCCAAAGAGAAAAAGCAGATGGAAGAGATCGATCTGCGCTTGAGCGAACTGGGCAACGAATTTGGCAAAAACCTGCTGCAAGCCACCGACGCGTTTGAGATGGAGGTAGACAAGGCCGACCTTGGCGATATGCCCAAAGATGATGTTGAAGCGGCCAGGGATGAAAACGGCCGCTACATCTTTACGCTGCAGATGCCAAGTTTTATCGCGTTTATGACCTACAGCCCCAACAGAAGTCTGCGCGAAAAAATCTACAAAGCTTACACTACCAGAGCGCCCGAAAACGCGGCGATCATCGATGAGATTTTACGGCTGCGCGAACAAAAAGCCACCCTGCTGGGTTACGACAACTTCGCCCAGGTCTCTATCGCAGACAAAACGGCCGGCAGCGTCGATGAAGTCAACGGCTTTTTAGACACGATCGCACACAAAGCTTTCCACGGCGCGCAAAAAGAGCTTGAAGCGCTGCAAGAGTTTGCCGGGGGCGGTTTGGCCAGCTATGATTTTGCCTACTACAGCGAAAAATACAAAAAAAAGCTTTATAACTACAGTGAAGAACAGATCAAACCCTATTTTGAACAAGAAAGCGTGGTCAACGGATTGTTTGCGCTTTTAGACGAACTGTTTAGTATCAAATTTGTTGCCGTGGACGTACCCGCGTGGCACGAAAAAGTCAAGGTGTATGACGTCATCGACGGTGATGACATCAGCCGGCTTTATCTGGACTTGGAAAGCCGAAAAGGCAAACGAGGCGGCGCGTGGATGGCGGATTTTCAAACCCGCTTTATTGATGCCAAAAACGATCTGCAGCCGGCCTCTGCCTTTGTTGTCTGCAACTTTGCCCCATCAGGCGAGAATGCACCCTCCCTGCTGCGCCACGATGATGTGGTAACACTTTTTCACGAAATGGGCCATGCCCTGCACCATATTTTAAGCAGAGTCGATGAAAGAGGCGTCAGCGGTATCCACGGGGTGGCGTGGGACGTGGTCGAATTCCCCTCGCAGTTTCTGGAAAATTTTGCCTATGAACCCTGGGTACTGCAACGTTTTGCCAGACATTATAAAACGGGGGCGGCAATTGAGCAAAACCTGTTGGAAAAGATCAAAGAGAGCAAAAACTTTCTGGCCGCTCTGGGTCTCATGCGCCAGCTGGAGTTTTCCAAGTTTGACTTTTTGCTGCACCAGAAGCTGTATCAGGGCCGGGAGGTCCAGCAGCTGCTTGATCAGGTAAGAGAGCAGACCGCTCTTGTCAAACCGCCCCGTTACAACAGATTCCAGCACGGCTTTGCCCATATCTTCGCAGGCGGCTACAGCGCGGGATACTACAGCTACAAATGGGCCGAGGTGATGAGCGCGGACGCCTTTTTTGCCTGCGTGGATAAAGACGGTATCGCGTCACAAAAGGCCAGGGATTATAAGAAATGGATTTTGAACAAAGGTGGCAGTGAAAACATGAGTACGCTGTATCACAACTGGCTGGGCAAGGAGTTCAGTACCGATTCGCTGCTGAGGCTGTACGGGATCGAATAACGCTGGTACAGCCTCAAAAGCTTCAGACGAGAATTGATCGCGTTTTATCCCATGATACAACTGTTTTACCTGCTGCTGGAAGTGATCCCGCATCTGG
>JBNJFE010000005.1:0-13474 GCA_051746505.1 Campylobacterota bacterium | reverse complement strand
AACGCTGGTACAGCCTCAAAAGCTTCAGACGAGAATTGATCGCGTTTTATCCCATGATACAACTGTTTTACCTGCTGCTGGAAGTGATCCCGCATCTGGTACTCAAAGACAGGCTGATCAGCTTCAACCCCCACATTATCTGGCAGCGGGCCCTGGAAGTACTGGGGGATTAAAGCTTTTTCTTTCCCCGCTTTACGCTGCGCTGTAAAATCCCCATATAAAAACGGGTAATAAAGCGCTTGAGCAGATGCGCGCTGTAACCTTTGATCACGACTCTGCCAAACAGCGTGCCCACCGCGTATTTTCCCCCAAGAGCGATAAAATAACCGTAAATTCTGGGGACTCTTTTTTTCATCTTCCTGCCGCGGATTGAACGTAAAATATTGCCCGCACAGAAAAGCCCGGCCTGTTCGGCACTCTGGGCCGTGGGGGAAACATCACCGTTTTCATCCCTGATATGGGCCACATCGCCGATGGCAAAAACATTGCGGCTACCGCCGATACGAAAGTACTCATCCACTTCATACTGGCCAAAACGGTTTTTTTCCTTCCCATCCTCAAAGCTCATCGCCCGGATGCCGCCGGTAAAGATCATAAAATCAAACTCTATCGTTTCGCCGCTTTTTAACTGCAGCGAATTTTGATCCACCGACTGGATAAACGAATCGGTTTTTACCTCGATACCCAGTTTCTTCAGGCGGCGGCCGGTATCTTCTATGACGCGCGTATCCATCTCAGGCAGGATAGAAGGGGCCGCGTCAATCAGCGTTATGGAAAAACGCTCGCACCCCATACCGATAAGGGAAAGATACTGGCGCAGGATATATGCCATCTGCGCGGCAATCTCCACGCCTGAAAGCCCCGCTCCGCCCACGACGATATTAAACTCCTTCACCGAACAATCCTCTTTGGTAATATATTCATACACCGTCTTTTCAAAACGCTGCTTGAATTCAAGGGCCCGGATCAGCGTTTTAACGCCGTTGGAGTTTTCTTTCAGCCCCGGGATGAAACCGGGAAAATTGGTCTGGGCTCCCGTGGCGATGATGAGATAATCATACCCGAAGCTGTCGTTTTTGGTCACGACGCGGTTTGTTTCATGCTCATACCCCACCACCTGATCAAAAACAAAAGCGACATTGTCCCCGACGCCTTTGCAGTACGCCTGCAGATCGATACTCATATCCGCAATCGAACAGTTGTTGCCGATAAAATCATACGCTTCTGTTTGCAGGTAGTGGTATCCGTTTTGATCAATCAGCACAATATCAACCTCTTTGTCCGCCAGCCGGGCGACCGCTTTTAAGCCGCCGTATCCGCCCCCGACGATAACAACTCTGGGACGGGTTGTACTTTCTTGTCCATCAGCCACGCATTTGCCGTGGTAGCAACTATTTAACATCGATCAGCTTTCGGGGATTTCGTTGACAAATTTCACAAAACGTTCATCTTCTCTGATATAATCAAAACTCTTTTCCGTTTCGATATCGTTAAGAAGGCTGGGACTGAGCGTCACGGCGGCGGAAATATCGCTGATCGCGTTTTCTACGTTTTGCAGCTCGGCGTTCACGCAGGCCCGCTGCCAAAAGGAATACGCGTAACTGTCATCGATCTCTAACGCCTGATTGCTCAAATTCAGCGCCCACTCCTTTTCTCCAAGGTCCAGCACGGCGTCGGCTTTATAGGTGAGTGCTTCGACGTTGTTTGGATCAAGGGCTAAAATCTGGTCGTAGATATCAACCTTAGCCTGGATATTATCTTCAAGCTGGCTTCGTCTCCACAGCGAGTGGATCTGGTTGGAGCGGTTGATGCGTTCCTGGTTTTCAATAATCTGGCGCGATCTGGTCTGCATCTCATCTTCGACGGCTTTGAGCTTTTTCTCGTAATTTTCC
The DNA here is from genome assembly GCA_051746505.1 of Campylobacterota bacterium. Lineage (GTDB taxonomy): Bacteria > Campylobacterota > Campylobacteria > Campylobacterales > Sulfurovaceae > TCS-49. The sequence continues at coordinate 11,582 of JBNJFE010000005.1, read as the reverse complement.
ACGATCTTTTCCACCCGCTGCTGCACGATCACCTTGGTCTGCTGCCTGATATCTTTGACGCTTTTCCAGCCAAGCAGTGCCACCAGCGACCCGATAGCCGTAAGCATAAAAAAGATATTATTGACCGTGTTGGTCACATACGTCATGGCACGGTCGCTGACTTCAAGCTTGGAGTTTGCGATCTTCTCCGTCATCTGGGCACGCAGATTTTGCTGCTGGACGCGCAGGTCCTTGATCTCATCGATCATGTAGCGCTCAATGAAGGGGTTATACAGCGGTTCTTCCAAGTCTTCTATCTTTTCCTGCGTCTTTTCATCCAGCCGCTGCTGGGTATTTTGATCTTCATTGGCGTATGATAAAGACAGCGTGATACAACAAAGTAGTAGGGATAAAACGAGCGTTCTCACTGCGGGGGCTCCTGTGTATGAATTTTTCATGATTGTATAACAGATTGGCTTAGTCTTTAGATATACCCGCGCATTTTATACCATACAAGACCGAGATACTCATGCAGCGCGGCTTCAGTTGCGGCGATGTTGGTGCCTGAAAGATCAAACCAGTTAATGTGCCGGCCGTATGCGTAATCAGTCGGCGCGGCAACGGGATCAAGCCCCATCTTCGCAAAGATCGCAGCGGCACGGGGCATATGCACGGCACTGGTTACCAGCGCAAACGTGCTTTGTTCAAATCGCGCGCCAAAGGTTTGCGCCTCCTGAAAGGTATCCCGGGGTTTTGTAAAGGTGATTATATCTTTTGGTTCAACCCCAAGGGCGATCGCGGTTTGCTTTTGTACCGACGCGTGGGGTGTGTTGTTGACATGGCCGCCGTAACCTGAAACGATCAGTTTAGCGCCGGGATTGTTTTTATACACCGTTATCCCCTCTGCCAAACGCTTTAGCGCCGTGTCTGAGGGTTTGGCGCTTTGCGGCAGAAACCCGCCCTCGCTGTGACCGTGGCCCAGAACAAAAACGTAATCAACGGGGGTATCTGGAGTATATTGCAAATACTGCTTTTGCAGCGGCGTACTTACAGCGTAGGCAAAGGGTTGCCAGCTGCATACAAACAGCAGCGCCAGGGCCGTAAAGCCAACCCTTTTAGCGGCTTTGTACCTTCGCAGATACCATAAAAGCCCGCCGATTCCAAGCAAAACAAAGATAAAAGGGATCGGCATCAAAAAAAAGGAGATGCCTTTTTTCAGCCAAAATCCCATCTATACTGCTACAGGCGTTCGCAGCGCTCATCTTTAAACGCGACCTCTTCGGCTTTTTCCAAGAGCGCAACCGCGCCGCGCTCTGTCATATACGCTGCCATTTGGATCCCGAGGTCTTTGGCTTTGCCATAGGACTCCTGCATCGTGTGTTCCAGCAGGTTGGTACCATCAGGGAGGCCGACGATAGCTTTAAAAACCACATCCTCATCCTGCACGCTGGCGTGCGCGGCGATAGGAACAGAACAGCTGCCTCCAAGCTTACGCACAAAATCTCTTTCGATATTGGCGCAGTATTGGCTGACTTCGTCATTCAGGCTTGCAGCGACCTCTTCCAATTCGCTGTCGCCCGCGACGATTTCGATACCAAGGGCGGCCTGCCCCATAGGAGGCAGCATAACCTCGTGGTCAACGGGCTTGGCGTAGGGGACGTCTTTGAGCAGATCCAGCCGTTTCATCCCGATATAGGCTAAAATAATCGCGTCGTATTCGCCTCTTTTGAGCTTTGCCAGTCTGGTATTGACGTTGCCCCGCAGGTTTTTAACCTTCAGATCGGGCCGTCTTTTTAAAATCTGCATCCGCCGGCGAAGACTCGTACTGCCCACTACGGCACCGCTTGGCAGATCATCCAAATCTTTGTAATTATGGGATAAAAAGACGTCTCTGTCATCCTGCTTTTTCGTAATGGCTGCCAGTTTGAGGCCTTCTGGCATCGAGGTTGGCACGTCTTTAAGGCTGTGGACCGCAATATCGGCGTTGCCGGCAAGCATCTCATCTTCAAGTTCTTTGGTAAAGTGCCCTTTGCCCCCGATCAACGCCAGAGGCTTGTCTAACACCTTGTCGCCCTTGCTGGTGATCTTGACGATTTCGACCCTTATACCTTCATAACGCTTTTGCAGTTCATCCTGTATATGATAAGCTTGCCAAAGCGCCAGGTTGCTGGCGCGTGTAGCGATTCGTACCGTTTTCATAACACTCCTATTGCAGCAGATTTTGCAGTTTTTGGCGCGATTTGTCCATCTTGCCGTCCACAAAGATCGTGGGTGTTCCGCGCACACCCGCTTCATTTGCCATCTTTTTATCTTTTTGCAAATGGTTTTGCACGCTTTGTTTTTCAAGATCGCTTTGTTTCAGGTCGCTGCCCAGGATCGAATTGATAACCTCAAGCGCGTTTTTGGGATCTTTTGCTTTTTCAAACAATTCCTGATCTTCTTTAAACGCGTTGTAAACGAGATATTCGACATTGTCCATCCCTTTTTGCGTTGCCGCGATCATTGCCAGCGAAAGGGGCTTTGCGCTTTTGTGAAAAGAGAGGGGAAAATGGTAATAATACAGATCGATACTGTCGTTTTCTTTCATACGTTCCATCGCTTCAGGGGCAAATTTCACGCAGTAAGGACACACCGGATCACTGAATACGACCACTTTATGTTTCCTGTCGCCGTCGCCGTAGACGAGGTTATCCTCATCATAGTACTCCTGTGACAGTGTGGGTTGAAGCTGATCCTGGACGCTTTGTTTGTAATCTTCGCCGCTGTCAAGATTGCTCAAATCCCTGGTGATGAAGGTGCCGTCGGTAAAGATCAAATCCTTGCCCGCCTGCTGCTGCCCTTTCATCGTCACTTCAAGATCGATGACGTAGGCTTTCCAGCCTTTATCCAGTTCAACAACTTTGGAAATTTCCATATTTTCAATACTAACCTGCTGGCCTACGGTATTTTGTTCAAAATCCAGTACTTTCTGTTCTACACTCTTTGCCTGCAGACTAACGCTTATCAGTGCTATGACGGTCAAGCACTTCAACATCAATGATTTCATCATCTTCTCCTTTTTTGGTAAATGGATCAAACTCTTGGGTTGTATCGGGACTGTTTTTGGTTTTTAAATGCAGTATCTTTCTGGCAAAAAAGTTTGCGAATTTTTCAAACTGCAGCAGCAGCCCCACGATATCGGTAAAAAACCCCGGAACGATCAGCAAAATAGCCCCGACGATGGAGGCGAAATTCATCCGCTGAAACTCCTGCATACTCATCTGGGCCGCTGATACGGCCTGCAGGTTTTCCCGCAGCGAATACTGGAAACTGGAGATAATAAAAATTCCCACCACGGCGCTGAATATGATTTCAACGAAGGTTAAAAGTCCGCCGATACTGGAAGCAATCGCAACCGATACCAGCGTTTCGATAAACAGATAGAGTAAAAAAAGCGGCATTTACACTCCCAAATGATTGAGTATTTCCTCGACGGGAACTTCTATTTTATCAAGGTTGGTTCTGTTGACCACTTCCACGATGCCTTCCTGGGCTCTTTTGCCGATGATGACGCCGTATGGAAAGCCGATAAGTTCAAAATCTTTCATCTTGGCGCCAAACCGGTCTTTTCTGTCGTCTAAAATAGTATCGATCCCGTTTTCTCTGAGTGTATCATAGATTTGTGTACCAAGGGTTAACTGCTCCTGTTTTTTGGCGTTTGCGACAATGACATTGACGCTAAAAGGAGCGGTGGCGTGGGTCCACTTGCAGCCTTTATCATCATGGTTTTGTTCAATCACCGCAGCGATCAAGCGGCTGACGCCGATCCCGTAGGTACCCATCTCAAAAGGTCTGGCTTTGCCGTTTTCATCCAGAAACGTTGCTTCAAGGGGTTTGGAATAGGCCGTTTCAAGCTGAAAGATATGCCCGACTTCGATCCCTTTTTTATAATGCAGGTGCCCTTTTTGGCACTTGGCACACACCTGCCCCTCTTTGACCTCTTTAAGATCGGCGGTGTCTTTGCAGGCAAACTGATCAAAGCCAGCGCCCACGTAATGGTAATCTTTTTCGTTGGCCCCCACGATGCAGCACGCTTCTTCCTGTAAATCTTCATCAACATACACGGGTATTTGCATATCGATCGGGCCCATATACCCCGCAACAAGGCCGGCTTCTTCCAACTCCTGCCGGTCTGCTTCAAGCAATTCCAGCGCTCCCGCGGCGTTGGCGGCTTTGGTTTCGCTGAGCTCTTCACTGCCGCGCAGGGCAAAAGCGACCAATGCTTCGCCCTCTTCATACACCGCTTTTTTCACAACAGTTTTCACGGCGTAATAAGGATCAACCTTGAAAAAGGTACTGACTGCTTCGATCGTCGTCGTATCGGGCGTATGGAACTTGGCAAAGTTTGCTTCCATCCCGTCTTCGGGTTTGGCTGCGGGCATGGCGACCGCTGCTTCGACGTTGGCGCCGTAATCACACTTGTCACATACCACGACCGTATCTTCGCCGCTGTCGGCAAGTACCATAAACTCTTTGCTGCCGCTGCCCCCGATCGCGCCGCTGTCGGCTTCCACTATCCGGTAATCAAGGCCAAGACGGGTAAAAATTCTGCTGTACACCTTTTGCATATGCTCAAATTCACGCTTCATATCCTCTTTGTCCGCGTGGAAACTGTAGCCGTCTTTCATCAAAAATTCGCGGCCGCGCATCAACCCGAAACGGGGCCTGATCTCATCGCGGAACTTGGTATTGATCTGATACAGGTTCAAAGGCAGCTGTTTATAGCTGCTGACGCTGTCTTTGACCATCTGTACCATCATCTCCTCATGCGTGGGGCCCAAAACGAAATCATTATCTTTTCTATCCTGAAACACCAGCAGTTCTTTGCCGTATTTGCTCAGGCGGCCGCTTTTTTCCCACAGCGAGGCGGGCGTGACAAATCCCAGCTGCACTTCGCCGCAGCCTGCTTTGTCCAACTCCTCTTTGATCACTGCCTTGATTCTGTCCTGGACGAGTTTGCCAAGGGGCAGCAGATTATAAATCCCACTGCTGACATGCTGCATAAAGCCCGCCCGCAGCAGCAGTTTATGGCTTTGCAGTACCGCGTCTTTGGGTGTTTCTTTCAGGGTTGGTATTAAAAACTGTGAAAATTTCATTATTGCTTATCCTTTGTGGTTTCGGAGTTTTGGGTAAGCGCGCACCTGGCATCGCTTTTTTCTCCGTCTAAATCTTTGAGTTCAAAAAAACACTGCAGCGATTCGAGCATACTTTCGGTCTTGCCCTCTTTTGAAGCAGCCCGCAGATACCTGGTGGGATCGTGCAAGAAGCGGTTGAAACTGCTTTGCATCGCTTTTTTTATGTTTGCTTCCAACTCTTTTGGCAGATATCCCTTGCCGATACAGCGGTTGAGTTCGTCTTCTACGGCTTTGTCGGCTTTAAGCCGCAGCTGTTTGATAAAAGGTTCTACGCTGAGTTCTTCCAGCCATTGGAAAAACCGGGTGGTATAACTGCTGACGATTTGATACGCCTGCTTGGCGTACTGCTGCCGCTGGCTGACGTTTTTGGCAACGATCTGTTTTAAATCATCGACTTTGTATACATATACCCCCTGCATCTGTATCTCCTCAATATCGCTGGGTACGGCGATATCAAACAGATAGCGCGTAAAAGAAACCGGCTGCAGCATCGCTTGTCGTATCACCGGAGCCGAAGAACTGGTTGCGGAAAACACAAGTTCGCTTCGCTGCAACAGGGCTTGAAGTTCATAGCTTCTGCAAGGCACCACCCCCGCTTCAAAGCTTTTGGCGAAGGTTTTGGTTTTGTTAAAATCCCTGGCCAGGACTTTGACATGCGCCCCTTTTTTCAGCAGGTTGCGAATAGCGTGCGTACTCATCTCCCCCGCTCCCACGACCAAGGCGTTCTTGCCGCTAAGATCACCGGCTTTATCCTGGGCCATCTCCACGGCGACACTGGAAATGGAAACCCTGTTTTTGGAAATAGAGGTCGCACTTCGCACCTGAGCTGCGCATTTGAAAGCAAAATGCATCACCCTTGCCAGTTTAGGACCGCAGTATCCCGTGTCATAGGCAAAACGGTACGCGTCTTTAAGCTGCCCGGTGATCTGGGATTCGCCCACTACCAGGCTGTCAAGAGAACTCATCACGCTAAAGAGATGGTGGATCGCCCCTTCATCCTCATAGATTTCAGCCCGGCTTTGTACCGTCTGCAGCCAAACGCCAGAAACCGAACTCATCGTCTCAAGGGCGTACTCCGTCGCATCGCCTGGCCTGCTGGTGGAAAAGATCAGTTCTACGCGGTTGCACGTTGACAAAACGATGGATTCGTTGATCGATGCATAATCACTAAAGCGTTTTAAAAGCTGCAGTTTTTTATCCTCATCTTCCAGCGCCAGTTTTTCCCTGACGGCGATTTCACAACTTTTGTGCGAAAAACTGATGACTAAATAATGCATAATCTATACTCTTTCTGCATTGGCTGTAAAACTATCCTCATCTTCTTGCAGGCGGCCGTCGCTTTTGCTGTGGCCTACCCTGATATAATCATTGAGTTCCTCTTTGTGCTTTTCAAACATATCCTCAAATTCACTTTTAGAAGCTACCGAACCGTTTTCAAAAACATCTAAAAGGATATTGGAATTACCGATTACGGTCAAGTACTCCCTGCCCTCGTATTCCATAAGAACGATCTTGTTTTTTGAATCGATCACTTTTTGAAAACGGATCGAAAACGCGGGGACGCTGCTTTTTTTATAGCCGCTTTTTGGCATCAGCCAGCTGCCGCCTTTGGCAGAAACCTTTTTCTTTGCGAAAAAAAGCACAACAGCAATCAGCAGCAACACCGCAACCGTGACGATATAAGCCGGGCTCAGCTGTACCGGGTCTTTGGTCGTAAGGTCCAAAGAACTTTCCTGCGCCGCGTCATCGTCTGCCTGCGCCTGGGTACCAGTATCTGCCGCAGGCTGTTGCTTTTGGCCCGCATCCGCCACTACGCGCAGACGCAGTCCGTAGCCGTCTGTGGTTTTGGCCGCCTGAACATCGATAGGCTTTTTCGCCACAAAGGCTACCCTCGTACTACCCTCATCCCCGGGTTCGATTACGATTTTCTGTAAAAACGGATGGGTCAACTCTTTTTCGTAGCGCTCTTGGGTCCGGGCATCTGCCAGGAGCAGCACGATCTCACGGCCGTCGGTGTTTTTTTTGATGCCGCCTGTGTATACCGCGTCAAAAGAGAGCATCAAATCAACCCGGTTTTGCCGTTCATACAGGTTTTGGTTCAGCAGCGTCGCGCCCAAAAGCGGCAGCAGTCCAAAGCTTACAAAAACCAGCAGCTTTCTCATAAATGCTCTTTTGCCAGGTAATACAGCGCGGCGTTGGAATCAAGGACTTCGTTGATACGGATGGCTAAGTTTTTTTCATACACCATCACTTCTCCCTTGCCCACGATCCTGCCGTTGACATACACTTCCACGCTTTCACCCGCGGGTTTGTCCAGATCGATCGTGGTCCCTTTTTCTAAGTCTAAAATCTCTTTGATCGATTTGGTCGTCTCCCCAAGCATGGAGTCAAGTTCGACATCCATGTCATGCAGGCCGTAATACTCCAGCCATTCAAAATCCGATTCCTGAATCTCCAGTGTATGAACGTTTTGTTCCTCAGATTCGGAGTTTTGTCCGGTACTGTTTTGCTCTGTTTCATCTGCCATCGTTGAGTCCTATGATAAAATCGCTGCCCGTACAGCTGAAATACAGCGTCGGGTCTGTTTTGTCCGTTTTGCCGTCAAATACGGGGGTGGCGATTTTGAAGTTATACCCCGCATCAGAAGCCAGCACCTTCGCGTGGCCCACCACAAGATTGGCTATCTCTTTGCACAAATCCACCAGGCACTCCTCATCAGGGTCGTCTTCAAACAGTAAAATACGTGCCACTTCAGAGAGCATCTTTGGGTCGCTGTAAAGCAGGATAGTTTTGTTTCTGTCTTTAAAAACGATATCGATACTGCTGACATAAAACTTCTGCGATCTGTTTTGCGCGCCCTTGGCACGGGCAATATCCATATCAAACTGTTTTTTAAAGGTATCGTCCACGGCTTTGGAGATAAACGTTTCAAGCATTACACACCCTTGTCAAACTTTCGCGAAAAGTATAAAAGTGAGTAATTATAATTAAATTTAATTTAATACCAAATTAAGTGGTTCTGCGGGGCTTAACAAAACTCCACTTTGTTCTTGCCGCCCTCTTTTGCTTTGTACAGCGCTTTATCAGCCCTGGCAAGCAGGGTCACGAGACTGTCGCCTTTCTGGTACACGGCCGCCCCGAAGCTGCCCGTTTGCCGTTTGACCCATCCAAAGCGGTAGCGGCTCAGCTGCGTACACAGGTGATTGGCCGCGTGGATGATACCCTCGGTGTCGGTTTCGGGGCAGATGATCAAAAACTCTTCGCCGCCCCAGCGCCCGACGATATCGGATTCCCTGCTTCTGTTTTGCAGCAGGCGCGCTGTTTCTTTAAGCACCTCATCGCCTACCTGATGGCCTTTTTCGTCATTAACGTCTTTGAAATCGTCCAAATCCAGAAGGATTACGCCAAACCCCCTGCCGTAGCGTTTTGCCCTGGAAAACTCCTGATGCAAAAGCGCATCCAGACGCAGCCGGTTGAAAAGTCCGGTTAAATGATCGGTCACGGCCAGCCTGCGAAGCTCTTTATTGCTTTGTTCAAGCTCTTTCTGGGTTTGCTGCAGCTGTGTCAGCGCCGCGGCCGTTTCTTTTTTGGCTTTGCGCAGGCGCCGGTTGGAATACAGCACTGCGGCAACAACGATAGTGACGCCAAGCAGCAGCTTCCAGATCAAAGAGTAATCATACTGCTTTTGATGGACCACGGCTACCCATCTGTTGTAGATACGGTCTTTTTCGGCCGGGTCCAGCGCATCGACTGCCTTTTGCATGACGCTGCGCAGCATCGGGCGGTCATCTCTTGTTGCCACGCTGACGCGGTAGTACACCGGCAGCCTGCCCCCGATCTTGATCGAAGCGATCGATTCGGCATTGAGCACGTACCCGATTGTGTTAGTCGTATCGATAAAGCCGCCGATCTCATCTTTTTGCAGTGCCTGCAACCCTTTTTCTATATCTTCATAACTTTTGAGTTTGATGGTAGGATAGCTTTGGCGGAGTTTGAATTTAGTCCCGTAATCCTTGACAATACCGTAGGTTTTGTCCAGATGCTGACTGATATCATCGATAAAAAGCGTATCGGTTTTGGTCGCCACCACAAAAGGAAAAGAAAAATACGCCGAGGTAAAGTCCAGATACTCTTGACGGTCGGCCGTGGGCTGTACCATAAACGACAGGTCGCATTTTCTTTCTTTTAAAAACTCAAGGCTCTGGCTCCAGCTTTGGGTGGGGACAAGTGTAAACGCAACCCCCAGTTCGCTGCCAAAGACATTGGCTATGTCAGCGGCCATACCCTTATGCTCCCCCTTTTTTCCAAGCGCTTCATAGGGCATCCAGCGTGGATCGGCGCAAAAACGCACGGTATCGTTGTCGCGCAGATAATCTTTTTGTTTTTTCGTCAGAAACCGCAGGGTCTGCGAAGTTTTTTGCCTGATAGAAGCCACTGACATTGAGGAGGGTTGCCACTTTTCTTTCAAGGCAAGCTTTTCCTCCCTGGTAACAGAATCAAGCGCTTTTTGTACGATAGAAAATAAAACCGGGTTTTCCCTGTGCACCGCCGAACGCAGATGGATATCTTTGTTTTTGCCGTAATCAAACTCGGGGAAAAAGTTGATACGGACATTGTCGATACCCAGTGATGCGATCTTGTGCTGCACCATCGTCGCGCTTTCGACGGTAAAATCAGCCCGGCCCGAAGAAACGGCTTTGATCGCTTCTTCGGTATTTGCGACGGGAACGTGGATCAAACCCTCCACCTCTTTATTGAGCGTATCTAAAATAGAGTACTGTCTTGGCAGGGCGACTTTTTTTGCCCTAAGGTCTGACATTGAGGCGATATCGGTATTGTCTGCACTGAAAACGGCGATATTGTTGCGAAAATAGGGTTTGGTAAACAGCGCATACGCCGTGCGTTCTTCGGTGTAATTGATCGCGCTCATGATATCGATCTTTTTTTGGCGAAAGCGTTTGAGCAGCCGGGGCCATTGCAGTCCGTTGACGTATTCAAACTCCACGCCGATGCGCTTTGAGACCAGCTCCATCAGCCCGATGCTGTAGCCTGCGGGTTTGCCGTCTTTGACGTAATCAAAAGGGGCCCAGTCCATTTCGTTGCTGACTTTGAGTGAATCTGTCTTTTGCAGGTACTGTTTTTCCTGCTTTGTCAAATCCAGCGTGACCTCTGCCTGCCCCTGTACCACAGAGACGGTGAAAAAAGAAAGTATCAAAAACCAAATCTTGCCCATACAAACTCCTTGCGTACAATCATAACACACAAGTGTCAGATTCATGTCACAAAAGTTGGGTATAATAGACAGAAAAAAGGTCATGTTTGCTCGCAGTATTTGGAATCACGGTCGGTTTTATCTCAGGCTTTTTCGGTGTCGGGGGCGGGTTTGTACTGGTCCCGATGCTGCTTATAGCGGGCTTTGATATGAAAACAGCCATCGGCATCTCGGTGATGCAGATGGTATTTAGCTCTATATACGGTTCGTTTTTAAACTACAAAAACGGCAGCTTAAAGATCAACGACTCCCTGATCGTGGGGATCGGCGGGGGTTTTGGCGCGCTTTTCAGCGGGCTGGTGCTTTCGTTTTTGTCCGAGTATACGCTGAAGGTTTTGTTTGTGGTGTTAGTCGGCGCGGCTATTGCCAAGATGCTTCGTCCCCTGCATGAAAAACAGCAAAGAAGCGTCCACCCCGCTCTGCTTTTTTCGGTAGGGGCGGTGACGGGAACGCTGGCAATCTCTCTTGGCGTGGGCGGATCGGTGCTGATCGTGCCCATTTTGGTGGGCGTATTGTATTACCCGGTCAAAAAGGCCGTCAGCGCGGGGCTGTTTTTTGTCGTTTTTTCCTCCGTTTTCGGGCTGATTTCACTGAGTCTGCACGGCCACGTGGATTACACCAGCGGCCTGATCGTGGGGCTTTTTTCGCTGATTGGGGTCACCGTTGGCATAAAAGCCAAAGACAAGGTCAGTGATAAACTGCATAAAAGATATATTTTGCTAATGTATACGATTATTTTTTTATATATGACAGGGGTACTATTTGAGTAATTTTATTGAAATTTACGGCGCGAAAGAGAACAATTTAAAAAATATCGACCTCAAACTGCCAAAGAACAAACTGATCGTGATCACCGGGCTTAGCGGCAGCGGCAAATCCACGCTTGCTTTTGGCACGATTTATGCCGAAGGGCAGCGGCGCTACATCGAATCGCTTTCATCCTATGCCAGGCAGTTTTTGGAAAAAGTGGGCAAACCCAGGGTTGAAAAGATCGAGGGGCTCACGCCTGCCATCGCGATCGATCAAAAAACCACCTCCAAAAACCCCCGAAGTACCGTTGGCACTATCACCGAAATATATGATTATTTCCGGCTGCTGTTTGCCAGAGTCGGCAGACAGCACTGCCACAACTGCGGCAAACCGATCTCATCCATGAG
>JBNJFE010000004.1:19474-38878 GCA_051746505.1 Campylobacterota bacterium | reverse complement strand
AGATTCTGCGAGCATTTGGATATCGAGTATTTTCAAAAAGGCACCTTCCTTATCGACAACAACACACAAGAGGAAAAACTCTACTTCATCATCAAAGGCAAGGTCCAGGAGATTGAGCCCAAAACCAAGGAAGTGATCTCCATTTACAACAAAACCGAGTTTTTCGATCCGCTGGCTTTGATCGAACACCGGGTCAAAAACCACTTTTACTGCCTGCAAGAATGCATCTGCTACACCGTGGACAAAGATATCTTTTTAAAAACGGTGTATGCCAACAAAAAGCTGGAGCACTTTTTCTTCCAATCCATCTCCCAAAAGCTTGGCACCAGCCTTACTGATGACCAAAACAAAGAGTTAGCCAACTTCATGGTCGCCCGCGTCAGCGACGCCTTTTTACAAAAACCGCTGAGCGTGGGATACAACACCAGCATCCATGACGCGGTCAAATTCATGAAAGACCATGCCATCTCTTCACTGCTTGTCACTGACAACAAGGGTTTTTACGGCATCGCCACCGATACCGACTTTCGCGAAAAAGTGATCTTAGAAAAGCTCAGCTACGACGAACCCGTGGGCAATATCAGCACCTTCGGGCTTATTAGCGTTCATGAAGATGATTTTTTATTCAACGCCCAGATTTTGATGACCCGCCACAACATCAAAAGGGTCCTGGTCAAAGACAAAGATGAAAATATCACGGGTATTTTGGATCAGATTTCACTGACGAGTTTCTTTTCCTCTCATACCTACTCTATCGCCAACGAGATCGACATGGCTGCTGATATAGAAGAGTTGAAAAAAGCCAGCAAAAAGTTTATCCGCATCATCCAGTCGCTTTTTGCCAAAGGCGTCAAGGTCCGCTATATCGCCAACTTGCTCAACGAACTCAACAAAAAGCTGTTTGAAAAGATTTTTATCCTGCTGGCCCCCACGCAGCTGATACACCACTCCGCGCTTTTGGTCATGGGCAGCGAAGGCAGAGGCGAGCAGATTCTGCGAACGGATCAGGACAACGCGCTGATCATCTCAGACCGCTGTCCGGTACCAAAAGACCAGATCGAGAAGTTTTCCAAACAGTTCACCCAGGCCCTGCTTGATTTTGGCTATCCCGAGTGTCCGGGCAATATAATGCTTAGCAACCCCTACTGGAACAGAACCCAACAGGGCTTTAACGACCTCATCGACACGTGGCTGAAGCGAAAAGACGACGAAGATTTCATGCACTTAGCCATCTTTGTGGATGCCAGCTGCATCGCAGGCGATGAGCGGCTTTTAAAAGAGGTCAAAAAGCATCTTTTCACCTCCATAGAAGATTCGGCGTTTTTTACCAGCAAGTTTGCCTCGCTGGCACTGACTTTTTCGACGCCCCTTGGCCTGTTTAACGATTTTGTCACAAACAAAGATGAACACAAAGATGAACTGGACATCAAAAAAGGCGGTATCTTTCCGCTGGTACAGGGCATCCGCACCCTGGCTTTGCAAAACGGCATCACCCAGACAAACACCAACGCCAGAGTCAACGCGCTTAGAAAACAAAAGGTGCTGGATGAGGAGTTTGCCAAGGAGTTGATCGAATCATTTAACTTTCTCAATACGCTTCGCCTCAAAGCCGGCCTGCAAAAGCTGGACGAAGGTGAAGAGGTAGATAATTATGTCAATCCAAAATATATGAGCACGATTGAGCGCGATATGCTCAAAGATTCGTTCAAAATCGTCAACCGCTTCAAAAAGTACATGACTACCCAATTCAGGCTTGAATATGTTTGATCGCATCAAAAACTATTGCAACCACCAGCGGCTCAAAGACGCCAAGTTTGACTTTTTATTCGACCCGTACAAAGGCGGGGAATACGTCTGCTTTGACTGTGAAACAACCGGGCTTGATCCCAAAAAAGACGATATCATCTCCATCGGTGCGGTCAAGATACAAAACAGCAGGGTTTTAACCAGCCAAAAGTTTGAACGCTTTGTCAAACCAAAAACAAAGCTGCAGGCTGAAAGCATCAAAATCCACCACATAAGACAGTGTGACGTAGAAGATGCCAAGGATATTGATGAAGTGATAGAAGAGTTTTTATACTTTATCGGCAACCGTCCGCTGGTGGGGTATTACCTTGAATTTGACGTAGCCATGATTAATAAATACGTCAAACCCCGCCTTGGGATCAAGCTGCCAAACAAACAGCTTGAAGTTTCGGCCATCTACCATGACAAAAAGATCGGCCTGATCCCCCAGGGCGTGATCGATCTGAGGTTTGATTCGATCATGAAAGATCTGGGTCTGCCCATCCTTGGCAAACACGATGCCATCAACGACGCTGTTATGACGGCGATGATGTTTGTGAAACTGCAAAGCGTTTCAAAGCTAAGTTCATAACTGTTTACTTTTGAAAAAACTCCTCTTTAGCCAGCTTCAGCGACGCATCAAGTTCTTCCCACGCCGACTCAAAGCCCTGCTGCAGGGTTTCAAAGGCGTTGCTTGAGGAGGTTTTGAGGCTCTCTAACTGCTGACTGAGTTCTTTTCTTTTCTCCTGCAGTTCCTGCAGCTTTTGTTCATATTTTATTTTCTGATCTGCCTTTGCGTCTTTTGCTTTGGCTTCCAGCAGTTGTAGCTGCGCATCGACCTCTTCCATTTTGGCTTGCGCTTTTTCCTTAAATGCATTGTTTATATCCATGTATAAACTCCTTTCTGTGCCTCATTGTAAAGGCTTTTGTTTAACAAAAACTAAATCTTTTCTGAATCTACACACACATCCTGTAACCAGTCAAGCATCACGGGGATAAAGATCAAAGACACCAGCACGCCAGCCAGCGTCCCAAAGATCAACGCCGCCCCCAGTCCGCCGAAAATCGGATCGGCCGTTAACAGGATACTGGCCAAAGCTACCGTCCCGGCGGTCAAAAAGATAGGCTTAGCCCTGGTAGCCGTGGCAATTGCGATCGCTCTTTTTTTCGGCAAATCTTTTTTCTCCATCAAAATCCTCACAAAATCAATCAGCAGCATTGAGTTTCTTGAACTGATCCCCATCAGTACGATAAAGCCGATCATCGACGTGGCGGTCAAGTAAAACGTATTCTGCGTAAAGATATCCATCAGCCAGTGCCCGATGATAACGCCAAACAGCGACAGAAAACTGCCAAGCAGCACCACAGAAGCGATCGAGTAGCTTTTATAATACACCACAAGCACTACAAAGATAAGCGCAAGCGCGGCGATAAACGCCAAGCCCAGATCCGCAAAGGTATCCAGGGTCACATCCATCTCCCCGTCCCAGACAAGACTATAGACTTCCCCGCTCTCCTTTGCCTCCAGCCGCAGATTCAGCACATCCGCGTTTGACACCTTATACGTGCCGGCAAGCTCTTGCTTGATCGCCGATCTTGCTTCAAGCAGCGGATATACCTGGGACGTCATATCCGCTTGGGCAGTAACCCGCGTTACCTCTTTGAGGTTTTTGGTCTGGATTTCAGGAACCGCTTCAACGGCAGTTATGGAAACCACTTCGCCCAGCGCGACGCTTTTGCCTTGTGCATTCATCAGTTTCAAATTCATCAGCAGTTGGCGCAGCTGCTCTAATGACGGCTGATTGAGTGTAGCAGCCTGTGCATCTAACATCAAAAACAGCGGCAGCTGCGATGCGTGGTCTTTGCTGTTTTTCACTCCCACGGCCGAACCTTCAAACGCAAGATACAAAATCTTATTCACCTGCGCGACGCTGAGGCCTGAACGCCGAAGCTTGTCTTTGTCAATAACAAGATCGTACTGCGTATAGATTTTTTCATGCGAAATATCCACATCCACCAGATTTGGCGTATCGTTTAAGATGCGAGCCAGCTTCTCTGCCAGTTCGCGCTTTTGCGTGCCGCCTGGCCCGTAGAGTTCGATCACGATGGCAGCAAGCGTGGGAGGACCGGCGGGCTGTTCGATCATTTTAACCGTACTGCCCTCAACCAACGCTTCGCAGCTGCTTTTAACAGACGGGCGCAGACGGTGGACCATTTCAAAACTTTTTTCCTCCCTGTCGTGTTTATCGGTCAAATTCACCACGATCTCGGCTTTATTCTCTGCGTTTTTCTGGGCGCTGCCTTTGACAAGCCCCGCATAATCAAGCGCGGCCCCCTCGCCGACAAAGATGGAAACATCGGTCACTTCCCTCTCCTGTGCCACCAGCTGCGCGACGCACCTGCTGACTTTTTTGGTCTGGGATGCGCTGCTGCCTTTGGGGGTGTCGACATAAACAGAAAAAGTGTTGGCGCTTTTGCCCGGCAGCATTTTGGCCAGCACCGCTTTGCCCGGCAGCATCATAAGCGAGCCGAAAAACACTGCAAGCGTTGCCGCGATAACGGCGATTTTTTTTGGTTTTGAATCCAGTACGCCGTAGATGAAGTTTTCAAACCGTTTCACGACGCACCTCCTTTTGGCTTTTTCAACATCCGTTTGGCAAGATAGGGTGCGAAGATATACGCAATCACCAGCGAGGCAAACAGCGCCACGGGAACATTGAGGGGGATGGGTTTCATAAACTGCCCCATCATCTGGCCCACAAAAGCCATGGGAACCATCGTCAGAATAATGGCCACCGTTGCCACATTGGTCGCCGGCCCGATCTCATCGGTTGCCTCGACGACGATGGTATCGATATCTTTATCCCTTGATTCGTGTTCGTGCAGATGCCTGTGTATATTTTCAACCACGATGATAGCTGCATCCACCAGCATCCCAAGGGCCACCATAAAAGCAAAAAGCGTAATTCGGTTGATCGTCTGATCGGTCATATACGCTACAAAGATCGTCACGGCAAAAATAGCAGGAACGGTAAAAGCAACAATCAGCGATTCTTTCCACCCCAGGATAAAAACCAGCAAACCGACCACGATCACCATCGAAATAGCAAGATTGGTAACAAGACGGTTGACCGAAGCGTTGGCCCGCTTGCCGTAATCTCTGGTAATGATATAGCCTATACCTTTTTCCTGCAGTTTTGGCCCCAGCTTTTGCATTTTTTGCCTGAAATCTTCAGCGACAAAAACGGCGTTGGTGCCTTTGAGTTTGGAAACTTCCAGCGTTACCTGCTGCACGGTTTCTGGCATATCGCTCTTTTTATGGACCAGGTAGCTTTGCTTGAAATTACTGATGTCGGGACCAAACCGCACCGTGGCCACATCTGACAGATAGACCGGTTTGCCCGAATGCATCGCGATGATAATATTTTCGATATCACCTTTATCCTCTATGGCATCCTGCACGCCAAAGACCGTAAGCGAACCGTCCGTGCTCTTTATATCGGCGTTTGGCGCGGTACTGCTAAGCGATCGCAGCTGCTTTTGCACCATCTGCAGCGAAAGATTGTAGCTGCCAAGCCTGTGGGGATCGATCAGGATATTAAACTGCGGGCGCTGTTCCCCTTTCAGCGTGGTTTTGGATACGTTTTCAATCGCATTGATCTCATGCTGGACCTGCCTGACCTGTTCAAAAAGCTGGGTCTGGGTCAGCTCAGCATCCTGTCTGGCATAAAACGCGGTAGTCAGTATAGGCACGTCGATATCGATGTCAAAGGGTTTGATAACAGGCTGTCTCGCTCCTTTTGGCAAAATATCGATATTTTGCATCACCTTGTCATAAAGCTTGAGGTTGGATTCCTCCCGGTCCTGGCCCAGGTAATAATGCACGTTGATAATCCCCACGTCGTTTTTCGCGATCCCCTCAATCTCTTTGATCCCTTTTATTTCGCGCAGTTTGCGCTCCAGCGGTTTTATCACGATATTGCGCACCTTCTGCGCGTCGGCCCCGGGCATAGCGACGATAACAGCGCCGCCGCTTATCTGCATCTGCGGGTCTTCCTCTCTTGGCGTAATCATCAAAGACAGATGCCCCACCGCAAACAGAAAAATCGCCAAAAGCGGGGTGATGGGATTATTCAGAAAGCTTTTTGCGAGTTTGCCCGCCAAATCTTTGGGTGTATAGCCGCCCATTACCGACTGCCTTTAACCACTGCTTTGGCGTACATGCCCGCATACAGACCGTCGGTTTTTTCAAGCGTAATCTTGACCCTGAAGGTATGGGTTTGCGCATCGGCGGCATCTAAGACCGCAGTCACGCTTGCTTCCTCCTCATACCCCGCAGATTCGGCGATCACGGTTACTTTCATCCCTTTTTTTATATTTTTGCGCTGCTTTTGGGAAATGTCTGCGACAAGCTTGAGTTCGTTTTGATTGGAAATAATCACCGCCGGCGCTCCCGGTGTGGAAAGCTGGCCGGGTTTGACGTTTTTTTCGATGACGGTTCCAGACACCGGCGCGGTGAGCTCATAATACGCATACCGGCTTTTAACCGCCTGCAGGGATGCCTTGGCCTGCTGAACCCGGCGCTTTTGGATAGACAGCAGGCTTTTGGCGTTTTGCATCTTCAGTCGCATCTGTTCCAATTCATGTTTTGAAACCATATCTTTTGCATACAGGCGTTTGTACCGGCCGTAGTTTCTATTGGCGTCATCAAAGCGGTTTTGATACATATTCTTTTCAAATTCCGCCTGCTGAACCTGCAGCATCGTCTGTGTTTTTTGCGCATCCAGCTGCGACGTATCGATCGAGTATAGCCGCTGGCCCTTGCTGAGAGTATCGCCCTCACTGACAAAAACCTCTTTGACAAACCCCTGCCCGCTTGCGGCGACCGTTGTTTGCTGCGTGCTTGTTATCACGCCCCCAAAGGTCATCCCCCCGGCATACACGGCCGCTGCCGCGGCAAGCAATACAATAATTTTTTTCATAACCGCTCCTGTTCCAGCATTTTCATCAGCGCAAATATTTCCTTGTTGCGCCGGTTGTGTTTCTCTTTGATCGATATCACCGTTTCAATCAGCTGCGAATGTTTCTTAACCACATCGTTGATATCGGCCAGGCGGTGCTTATACCTGCCCCGGTAATTTTCATACATCTGTTTGTAAAAACGTTTCTGCCTGCTCAGACTGCGCAGCGAAGCGTCCAGCTTTTTGATACGGGTTCTGATCTTTTTTACTTTCAATTTTGCGGCGTCTTTGGCCAGTTTCAACTGCGAAGCCTGCTTTGCGCGTTTGATCTTGGCAACCTGCATCCGCGCACTGTCGCCGCCGCCGTTAAACAGATTCCACTCAAGGCGCGCGCCGACGGTGTAACTGTCTTTTGCGCCAAAATCGTTCAAAAACGTATTATCGCTGCTGCCGTACTGCGCAAAAGCCTTTACCTGTGGAAGAAAAGCGGCGTTTTGCGCTTTGAGCTGCTGTTTTGCAACCTGCAAACCTGTTTGCACCATCTTCGTATCGATATCATTGTCGATATATTGCTGTGTATCGGCTTTTGGAACCGCCAGCGGCGCTTTTTTATACGCAATACGCGAAACGGGGCGGTCCAGTAAAAAAGACAGATAATCATACGCCAGCATCTCATCGGCCGCCGCCTGCTCTATCAACTCTGTTATACGCGCCTTTTTAGCTTCCACCTCAAAAACATCAACCTCTTTGGCATACCCCTCTTTATGCATCTGCGCAACCGTGTCATAAAGCGTGTCCAGGTTGTTTTCAAGCGTGTCCAGGTCACTGCGGTAACTGTGCAGCAGCGAAATGTCATAAAAGCTTTTTTTCGTTTCATACAGTTTCTGGCGCACGATCTTTTCTCCCTCAAGCCGGCTCAAACGCTGTAATGAACGCGCGATTTTTTCATAACTGTTCAGCTTTCCGCCCGTATACAGCGGCACGCTGTAGGCAATCTTGGTTTCAAAATGGTTTCTGGGGCCCGGATAATTGAGATCATCAGGCTCGACGGTAAGAACGCTTGAATCCATGGGATCTGGTTTGTGGTTTAAAAAATCCTCAAACCCGAAATCCCCGAAATCCGCTTCCCGGCTGGCCAGCTTAAAGCCAAATACGTTCCCGGCGTCATTGGATCGCACGGCCGAAGTGCTCAAATCCAGACGCCCGTACTGTTTGGATGCGGCAAGTTTTGTCTTATACTCGGCGATTCTGGCTTCATGCCGAGCCAGCGCGATTTCGGTATTGTTTTTTTTGACAATGTTTAATGCTTGATCTAATTTTAAAGCATTTTCCTGTGCTGCCGCGCCAAAAGCGAACAACGCCAGAAAAAAAGTAAGAAATCGCAGCATACTGTTCTCCATTTTTGTAAATCTGGTTTACATATTGTAAAGGTTTTTTTCGTGTTTGTCATTAAATTTTTCTCTTTGACCCGGAAAAATCAATAATAGTATTTTTAGTAATAGTTGTTATAACCTCCCGTTATCATTAAACTTTTTTACTCTTTGTAATAATTTATAGTTATAATAATTTGAAAATATAAAACAAAATTCTTTCTTTGTTTTTGCCGTATTTAACATTCACTTCAGTCAACCGGGTTTACAATGAAACGCATAAGGTCATTTCTAACGTTCCAAAAGGGGTATTAGAGGTGGTCTTAAATCTTTTGCGAACAAGGAAAGAATATGGCAAGATTAGTCGTATTGGGCGCAGGTGTTTCCGGACATACCGTTTCGACATTTGCGAAAAAATGGCTCGGGGACGACCATGAAGTCGTTGTCGTCACGCCCAACAGCAAATGGAACTGGATTCCTTCCAATATCTGGGTCGGCGTGGGACAGATGAGTAAGGAAGATGTTACGTTTGATCTGCAAAGCGTATATAACAAGATCGGCGTTGACTACCGGCAGGCAAAAGCGCTCAGCATCCACCCCGAAGGCAGCAAGGAGGAGGAAAAACCGTTTGTAACGGTTGAACACACCTCCGCTGACAAAGAGGGACAAACCCAACAAATCAGTTATGATTACCTGGTCAACGCAACCGGACCCAAGCTCAATTTCGGCGCCACAGAAGGCTTGGGACCTGATGGCAACACTCATTCTGTCTGTACCGCAGACCATGCCACCAAAGCTTCACACGCGTTGCAGGAAGCGATGGAAAAGATGCGCGGGGGCCAGCGGCAAAAGTTTCTCATCGGTACCGGCCACGGTATGTGTACCTGCCAGGGGGCGGCGTTTGAGTATATTTTCAATATCGATACCGAACTTCGCAAAGCCGGTCTCAGAGACAAAGCCGATCTGCACTGGATCTCCAACGAATCTTTTCTGGGCGATTTCGGCGTTGCCGGGCTGCATATCAAACGGGGCGGATACCTGGCCTCAAGCAAACTCTTTGCCGAGTCGCTGTATACCGAAAAAGGGATCAACTGGACTGTAGGCGCGCACGTCAACAAGGTCGAACCGGGCATAGCCCATTATGAACAGCTTGACGGGACCAAAGACAGTATCGAGTTTGATTTTTCCATGCTGATTCCTCCCTTTGCGGGTGTAGGATTAAAAGCATACGATAAAGCAGGCGACGATATTACGGACAAACTGTTTGCCCCAAACGGCTTTTTAAAAGTCGACGGTGATTATTCGGGCAAACCTTATGAAGAGTGGGAAGCAAGCGACTGGCCCAAAAAATACCAAAACCCTCAATACAAAAATATTTTTGCCGTAGGCATCGCGTTTGCACCGCCGCATCCGATCTCAAAACCGATGAAAAGTCCGGCGGGGACCCCGATCAACCCCACGCCTCCAAGAACGGGGATGCCAAGCGGTATGATGGGCAAGATCGTAACCAAAAGTATCGTGGATATGATGCAGGGCAAAACCCAGGATGCTAACCACGAACTCTCTATGGCCCAAATGGGCGCGGCATGTATCGCGTCTGTGGGCAAAGGCTTTTTTGGCGGCGAAGCGGTTTCAATGACGATGTATCCGGTCGTACCCGATTATAAAAAATACCCCGGAACAGGCAGATCAACCACCTATACCATGGGCGAAATCGGCTTGGCCGGACACTGGATCAAACACTCGCTGCACCATATGTTTATGCACAAAGCGCAACTCAAGCCCGGATGGGCACTCATCCCCGAATAGATTTTAAAAGGAGCAGTAATGGAAGAAACAAAAAATATCAAACCCTATGAACAATCATTTAACACGATGACGCCCACAAGATGGGTCAAATTTCTGCGCAAATGCGTTATCTGGCAGTTTATACGGTTTGTCATTATCAATGTAAAAATGCTGATCGTGGTTTCAAAAAGCCACTAGACTGCCGCAATCACCGCATCTTAAAATGATGCATGATCACCGCCGCGGCGGCGGTGACGTTGAGACTGCCTACCGCCGCGTCCATCTCAACAGCCACGATAAAATCACATAATTTCAACGCTTCTTCATCCAACCCCTGCCCTTCATGCCCTAGCAGCAGTACCCACTTTTTCGGCGGCGTAAACTCCCCCAGCCACTTCGCTCTTGCATCCATTTCCGCGCCGATGATGCAGTATCCAAGCGCTTTTAATTTCGCAATCGTCTGAGCAAAATCATCATAGACCTGAATCTGCAGGCGGCTGACCTGGCCCATGGAAACGCGAAGCGCTCTGCGGCTGTAGGGGTGAGGGGTAGAGGTTGAAAGAAGATAGGAATCCACACCGAATGCGGCCATACTGCGGGCGATGGCACCCACGCTTTCCATATTGGCAAACTGGCGCACCATCACGATGTTTGCACCCAACTTTTCCAGGGGCGCAGGCTGTGGCCGCAGACCGTGCATCATAATGCCCTGGTGCAGCTTATGGCCCACGATACGTTGCATATGCTTTTTGTCGGCGACATAAAAGGTGCAGTCTGTATAGCTTTGAAGCAGTTTGGCGTGCTTTTCATAAAAAGAGGGTACGGCCAGGATGCTTTTGACCTCCGCGCCCGCACGCAGCAGCTGGATCACCACCTTTTCACTGTCGGCGACAAAACTGCCCTCTTTATCAAAGGCGTTGGCACGCATCGTTTTATAAATACGCAAATCCTCGTGGTCAAAATCCGTCACTTCTATCAGCTGCACACAAGCTCCTTTGCCAGCCTGTCGGCGGCGGCGTAATCGATCTTGCCGCTGCTTAAAAGCGGAATTTGATCAACCCTGAAAAAATATTTGGGCCGCATCAGGGCAGTGGGCAGCGCCTGCATCAGCAGGTCTTTAAAGGTTTGGGTATCATATCCGCTGCTAAAAAGCAGCGCGACCTGCTCGCCCTTGGCGCTGTCACGCACCCCGCACGCGCACACCTGCGTATCCTCATCGCCGATACGGGCTGCGGCTGCTTCTATAGCCTGCAGTGATACCATCTCCCCGCCGATCTTGACAAAACGGCTGTAGCGTCCGGTGATATATAAAAACCCCTCTTCATCCAGATACCCCATATCCCCGCTTTTATAATAGGTCATCGCATCTGTTTGCAGCAAGACTTCAGCCGTTTTCTCAGGCTGTTTGTAATACCCCTGCATCACTTGACAGCCGCCGATAAGCACCATACCCTCTTGCCCCCGCGCTCTTGGCCGCATCGTCTTTGGATCAACGATTGTGACAGCCGTTCCCGGGATCGGGTGGCCCACTGATCCGGGTTTGTAAAAACGCAGCGGCTGCAGGCTGCTGGGTTCGAGCACATCAGGCAGGTTCACGCTGACTACCGGTGACGTTTCGGTGGCTCCGTATCCCTCATAAAGCGTGAGGCCAAATTTTTCATAAAAACCCTCGGCCACCGCCGCATCAAGTTTCATCGCCCCGGCAATAGCGATACGTAGCGAAGCAAACATCAAAGGATCGATCTTGGGGCTTTTGGTATAGATACGGTAAAACGACGACGTGCCAAACAGGATGGTGGCACCGTTTGTGGCCACGCTTTGACCCACGGCCAAAGCATCGGTGGGATCGGGCACCGTGGCCTGGGTGATGCCTTTGGCCAAAGGCATCAACTGCGAAACCACCAACCCAAAAGAGTGAAACGGCGGCAGCGAGTTGAGCACCACGTCGTTGCGGGCAAAATTAAGCAGCTGCGCGATCTGGCTGCCGTTGGCGCTGATATTGGCGTGGCTGAGCATGATCGCTTTGGGCTGTTTTTCACTGCCGCTGCTAAACAAGATTACGGCCCTGTCATCCAGGAGCGTCTTGGCAAAATGCAGGCGCGACAGCGCCCACGAGGGCAGCAGCAGGCTTTGCAGGCCGTACCACAGCTTCTGCGTCCTGGCAAAAGAGGCAAAGATATCTTCAAGATAGTACATATTCTCCGCGGCGTCTGCGTGGTTCAATCCTCTTTGTTCCAGCTTGTGTATAAACGCCCGCGCCGTAATCACGGTAGCGCAATCAGCCTGTTTGATCTGCTCTTGCAGTAAAGCGCCATCAAGGGTGTAGTTAAGATTAACTGAGGTTTTGCCAAGAACAAACAGCGTCAGATTAGCCAGACAGCTTCCCGCCGAAGCAGGCAGCAAGATTGCGATATGCTTTTGCCCTTTGAGCCTGGGGCGCAGAAAAGCGCTTAAAAACAGTACCGAAGTGAGCATCGAGAAATTGCTCAGCGCTTTGCCGCTAAAATCATGCACGCTTGCGCGAAAGGGTCTTTTTTTCGCCTGCGCAAGCCATTGCCGGTGCAGGGGCTTTGCGTTTTGCATATTTTTATTCCACGTGGTATAAGAAAGCTGTGTCACGGCCGATTTCACCCCCGCGGCGTCAGTATGGGCCGCCAAATTCGATGCAAAGCCCACCGTGATCTGTTTGCGCCCTTTTTGCAGCGTCTTGTAATGTTTTTGCGCCCTTGAAAAGGTGGAACCCCACAAACCGTGGATATAAAAAGGGATGATGGGTTCCTCGCGGTTTTTCATCACCACTTCAAAGCCGCGTTTAAAGCGCCCCAGCTGCCCGTTATAACTGATATGGCCCTCGGGAAACATCAGCACCAGATGGCCTGCATCCAGTGAGGTGCGCATCTGTCTGATCGCGCTTTTGGTATTTTTCTCATCCAGCGCGATCACGTGAAAAAAGCGCAGCAGGGGCCGCAGATACCATAGATCATACAGCTGCTTATACATCACAAACCGCACGCCGCGGGGGATAGCGGCTTGGAGCACGAGCCAGTCGATCCAGCTGACATGATTACCAAGCAGCAGCGCGCCGCCTCTGGGGGGAATATGCTGTACTCCCGTGACCCTGAGGTTATACCCTATGGCCACCAAAACCCGCAGCACTCCTCTGGCAAGCAGCTGGGGTTCCTTTTGAAAAAACCAGACAACGGTGACAAGCAGCATGAGTGCCGCCAAAACGAATAATGCCCACACTTCAAGCCCCAAAAGCACAAAGCCCACAACCGCGCCCAAGAAAACCAGCATCGCGATATTTTGCATAAAATTATTGGCCGCAAGCACCTGCGCGATATCGTCGTTAGAACTGAAATACTGGATCGCCGCGTTTAAAGGCACCACATACAACCCGGCAAAAAAGCCATACAGCAGCGAAATCACAAACAGTGCGGGCGTATAATCGACAAAGGCTAAAAGCACCACACACACCGCCATGGCCAGCCCGCCCGCGGCGACGGAGGCAAAATGCAGCGTATGCGCGGCGATTTTCGCACTTTGCAGCGCCCCAAGCGCTATCCCGACTGTACTTAGTGCCAGGATAGCCTGAATCACGGCGGTATTGTCACTGCCGGTAAGACTTTTGTAATGCGCCGGAAACGCGGCGATAACCAGCTGTGAAAGGCCCCAAAAGATTGACAGGGCGATGATGGGCGTAAAAACGTGAGGCTTTTGGCCCAGGATGCGCAGCTGCTTGATAAAGCCAAGCCCGGTATCTTTGACGGCTTTGGCACCCGGGGCAAAATAGGGCAGATTAAAAGCCAGCACCATCTGCACAAGCGAGAGGAACACCAGCAAAAAGCCGATCTGCGTGATATTTGGCAAAATCTGTCCGGGCTGATATACACCACCGAAGATTGCTTCAAACAGCAGGGAAAAGCCAAGCGAACTCAGCAGTATCGCCCCGATCGTAAGTGCCTGAACCACCGCGTTTGCCGCCGGAAGACGCGAAGGACCGGCGATATCTTTGATCATGGCGTATTTCGCCGGTGAAAAAAACGCGCTTTGCATCGCCAGCACAAACGTCGCGCCAAAAGCGGCCAGAAACCACCCCTTGGCATACAAAAACGTAATCAGCAGCGTCAAAACCACCGCCGCGAGAGAACACGCCTGCATCACCCGCGTCTTGCTCCAGCGGTGGTTGATCTTTGCACTTGGCATAAAAAACAGTACAAAGGGTAGCAATATCAGCGCGTTTACAACCGCGCTGAGTATGACAAGCTGGGGCCCCTCAAAGCTTTTGATCAGTACGTTTTGCACCGTAATCTTGTGTCCCAGATCGATCACGGCGTTTAAGAAAATAATGACCAGAAAAAGCCAAAACCCCCGCAGCCCAAACAGCTCTTTCATCACCTACCTCGGATAGTAGCGCTCGATCTTGTAGCCAAGACCTCTGATATTTTTGATAAAGTCTTCTTTCAGCGTCTTTTTCAGGCGGCTGATTTCGGCCCTGATAGTGGGATTGTCGATATTGCTTCCCTCCCAAACGTCCAGACGGAAACGTTCAAAATCCACGACCATGTTGATATTTAGCGCCATTGTGTGGATAATATCGACCTGTTTTTTGGTCAGTTCGCAGGGTTCGTTTTTGTAATACAGCGTTTGGTTATCTTTGCAGTAACTGTAGTTTTTGCTAAAAAGCATCCGGTTGGCAAAGTTTTGCTCTTTTTTTACGATCTGGTTGATCTTGATACCCAGTTCCTCAAGGTGAAAGGGTTTTTTAATATATTCGCTGCAGCCCAGTTCATACCCTTTGAGGATATCTTCCACATCCACCAAAGCGCTGATAAAAATAACATGCACGCTTTCTTTACGCTCATTAAGCTGTTGGAGCATTTCAAAGCCGTTGGTTTTTGGAACGTTGATATCTAAAATCAGCAGATCAAAATCATCGCTTTCACAGGCGGCTTCCAGCGCGCTTTGGCCCTCCCGGTAACTTTCTACCACATATCCGCAGTTTTGCAGATACTGCGTGATGGAATCATTGAGCAATACCTCATCTTCTAAAAGCAGTATTTTCATCCTATTTCCTTTTTGCCTAACCCGAACTTATACTCAAAGACCGTCTGACCATCTTGGCTTGCGGCATGTACGGCTATATCGTTTTCATCGCAAATCTCTTTTACGATGCTCAAACCGATGCCATAGCCCCCTTTGACCCTGTCTTCACGGTAGTATTCATCAAAAATTTTTTCCAAGTCCTTTATTGTATCCGAACTATTTTGAAAGCGCAAAAAAGCCTGGCCGCTTTCTGAGCGCAGACTGACGAAAACCCCGCTGTCGCGGTGGCTGTACTTGATGATATTGGAAAGATTGTTATCGATAATGCGCTGCAGCTTGGTTTCGTTGATACAGACAGTTACATTGTTTTCAATGTTGGTAACCAGGTGCAAGCCGTTGACATTGGCCAGCTCGCTGAAAAAGTTCAACCGCTGTTTTAAAAACTGTGAAAGATCGATGCGCTGCCTGGGGTACTGGATACGGTCTTTTTTGACCAGGTAGCTCAGATCGTTAAAAAGATTGTGGATCAGCTTGGATGCCGATTCGATATTTTGCAGATTCTGGTTGGTTTCTCCCTGCATTTTCAGCAGATCGATATTGGTCAAAATAATACTAAGGGGCGTATTGACTTCATGGATTGATTTTTTGATAAATTCATCCTGGGCTTCCACCAGGCGCTGGAGCTTTTTGGTCTTTTCCTTGACCTTGTTTTCCAAGCTTTTATTGAGCTTTTTAAGATCGCTTTCTCTATCAAGAATTTCTGCGATCATCTCATTGGCGTTGCCCACGATCGCTTTGGATTCGGAGAAGTTAAACTTATGCGAATCGATCCATTTATGTTCTTTGGCGGCGGCTTTAAACTCGCTGATAAAAGTCGCAAACTCAAACTCGACCAGGTAGGAGATGGTTCGGATGATGGCGTAGATGGTGATAAACATAAAAAGCGTCAAGCCGCCGATACCGATAACATACCGCATCTTTTTGATGCGAAACTCCTCTTTTTTAGCTTCTACGATATCAATGGCGCTGCCTTTTCCCTCCTGCGCTGAAGCCTGCAGACTTGCGATTTCGGCTTTATAACTGCGGTATTCCTGATGCACGATCAAAAGCGCAAACGTCAGCAGCAGCAAGACGACCAGATACACACTGATCATGCCCACTTTTTTTATCGACAGAGACTGGAGGTAGCGTTCTATCACGCATTATTTCCTGTAATGATCCGGAGAAGTTCTGTACGCGAGATAGCGCAGGAAAAACAAAAACATAAGGACCCCGCTGAAGACAAGGATTTGAAAATTGATCGCGGAGTTTAAAAACATATCAAAGGTAATATCTTTTTTTTGATTGATTTTGACAACGGTCACGATAAATTCTCGAAGCACCAAAATGATAAACGCGTCAATCAAAGGCGTCAATCGTACCCGCTGTTCGCGGATAAAACCGATAATAGCCCTGGTTACTTCCAAAAAGATAATGAAATAGAGCATATAGATAATAAATTCTACGACGTTGCCCATCGCTAAAGCGGTGATAAAAAGGCCCGAAGCGAGAATAATTTCCCAGTAAAACTTGTTTTTGACAAACTTTGGCAACTCTTTTGCTTCCAAGGTAATCCTTTATGTTTTTTTTACAATTTTACCTTATTTCCCGCCTTTTGTACAACATGCAAAGGGGCCAAAAGGGGTCGGACCCCTATCGGGAGAAAGAGTGGCAAACCCCCGATGGAGTTTGCCGTCTCATTAATCCAGCAACGGATACACACCGTTTTCATCATGGTGCTCTCTGCCGGTAAGCGGAGGATTGAATACGCAGATAAGGCGCATATCTTCGCTACCGCCGTAAAGATAGTGTTCATCGTGATTATCAAGCGAATACATAACGCCGTCGTGGATTTCGTGGACTTCGCCGGTATCAAGATCCTCGATCTTACCGTTGCCGGCGACGCAGTACACCGCTTCCAAGTGGTTTTGGTAATGGATGTGGGTTTTTGTACCCGCTTTAATGATCGTTTCGTTAAACGAAAACCCCATTCCGTCACTTTTAAGCAGCATTCTTCTACTGATCCACTGACCGCCTTCGGCTTTTACTTCGCGGTCTGTTCCGATGATATCTTTGTTTACGTCAATTACTGTCAATGAGTCTCCTTTAAAATTCTTGTGATATTTTTTCTTTTCTGTCTTTGATGATTTCATCAAGAGCGGCTTCAAACCGGTTCAACCCTTCTCTGAGCGTATCCTCGTCGATAATAAGGGGTGGAAGGAATTTAGCTACCTGATCATCACTGCCTGCGGTTTCGATAATAAGGCCGTGTTCAAACGCTTTGGCTGAAATCTCCCCTGCAACCGAGTAATCGTCTTTGATTTCAAAGCCGTATGCAAAGCCCCGGCCTCTGACTTCGATATCGTACTCGTTTTCATATTTTGCCGCGATTTCGTTTAACCGTTCTCTGATAATATTTTCTTTGTACTTGATCGATTTTGAAAATTCGTCGTTTTGCCAATATTTTTCAATCGCTACTTTGGACGCGACAAAAGCCAGGTTGTTGCCTCTGAAAGTCCCTGTGTGCTCACCCGGTTTCCACTGGTCAAGCTCGGGTTTAAACAGAAGCAGTGACATTGGAAGACCGCCGCCGATAGATTTACTCATCGTAACCATATCGGGTTTGATGCCTGCTGCTTCAAAGCTGAAAAATTCACCGCTTCTGCCGTTGCCTACCTGGATGTCGTCAATGATCAATAAGATATCCCACTCCTGGCACAGTTCGGCCAAATCCTGCAGCCATTTGGTGCTTGCGACGTTGATACCGCCTTCACCCTGGATCGTTTCTACGATAACGGCTGCCGGGGTATCTACACCGCTGCTTGAATCTTCCAAAAATCTTCTGAAATAATCAACGCTGTCAATATCTTGACCCAAAAAGCCGTCAAAAGGCATAAACGTCGCGTTGCATCGGCTGATGTAGCTTTCGTCTCTGTATTCATTGTTGCCCGTTACCGCAAGCGCGCCCTGGCTGAGGCCGTGGAAACCGTTGGTAAATGAGACGACGTTGCTTCTGCCCTTGACAAGTCTGGCAAGTTTCAAAGCCGTTTCAACGACGTTGGCACCCGTAGGACCGGTAAACTGCAATTTATAATCAAGGCCTCTTGGTTCCAAAATATTGCCGACAAACGCTTCTAAAAACTCTTTTTTGGCCGTTGTCGCCATATCAAGTCCGTGAACGACACCGTCGTTTTGAATGTACTCGATAAGAGCTTTTGAAATATCTTCATTGTTGTGGCCGTAGTTCAATACGCCCGCACCGGCGAAAAAGTCGATATAGTCATCACCCTGCTCATCAGTCAGGATCGCACCCTTACTGCTTTTAAAAATAGTAGGAAAGCTTCTGATATAGCCTCGTACTTCTGATTCATTGTTTTCAAATATTCTCATATTATTGTTCCTTTATTGGTATGATTTTTAATATCTCTTCTTCGTGGCCCTGCTCAAAATCCTCTATATCCAAAAACGTTTCTTCTGTGATAGAAGTGTCGTACGATTTGGCGATAGAATCAAAGAGTTTGTTTGAAGGCGTATTGGAAGGAGAGACCGTTGTATGGATCGTATCGATTTTGTCTTCGTGTTCTCTGATCAGCTTTGTGACAAGTTTTTTTGCCAAGCCTTTGCCGCGCATCGACGCATCGACTCCGACCTGCCAGATAAAAAGCACGTTTGGCTGATCAGGCAGCAAATAGCCGCTGATAAAACCGACGATACTCTCATTTTTGCCCTGTTTTTGCGTAACCACTAAAGATGTGTCGCTAAAATGGGCACCGATAAGGTTGTACAGATATGAAGAGTTCACATCTAAAACTTTGGTCTTTTTCACCAGTTGGTAAATCCCAAGACCGTCTTTTATATCGGGATGTCGAATGATATAACTATCCTCTTCGATATTACGTCCTTTCGTTGTGGAGGTGGTTTTCATTTTAGCAAAGTAAGCTTAATCAATTCTGAATCATCTCCAGACTGTCGCCGCAAATCCCCGCCCACATGCTGTCTATTTCCTGGCACTGTTCATAGCTGCTTACCGCTTCCCGGTCTTGCCCAAGCGCCGAATAAGCGTTGCCAAGCTCAAAATACACCCTTGCGAGCTTATCCTGTGGCATATCCTTGTTCACCGCCTGCTGCAACGCGTTTACAATCTCCCGGTCTGCTTCCAGCGTATCTGCAGCCTGCAGTTCGATCCAGGGAGTAAACGTATCGGTTTGCAGCTTGTTGCGAAGTTCAAGCATACGACGGGTATACACCCTTTTAAGCTCAGAATCCTCCAGCTTTTGAATCAGGGTTTTATATTTTGGCAGCAGACCCACGCTGTTGCTGTTTTGTTCTTCCAAGGCATCCAGACTTTCAACCATTTGATCGGTCATATCCAGCCCGTCGGCGATGGTAAAACGGTTTGCATACAAGTCTTCACA
>JBNJFE010000004.1:0-19374 GCA_051746505.1 Campylobacterota bacterium | reverse complement strand
CGGTCATTTTCCCAGATAACCTTGACATAACGCAAAGCTTCCTCAATCGCATCCCGGTCCAGATAAATCTTGACCAGCTCATCCGCGGCATACGCGGCTGCGGCCATATGAGAAGTATCATAAAAGACATCTTCAAGCAGTTTGGCGCCATCGGCGTTTTCTTCGTTATCGGCTACAAAAAGCGCGTACTCAACCTTGCCCATCGCCGCGTGAAAAGAACCTTCGTGTTCAGCGATAAGACGCTCGTAAAAATATTTCGCGTCACCGGAAAAGCCGCTTTTGTCGTATGTCTTTGCAAGCAGAAGCAGGATTTCGGGCAGATACTCATCTGAACTGTATTCACGCAAAAAGCGTTTAGAATCTTTTACGATCGCATCAAAATTATCCGCCGGGGCCATATGATACATCGCTTTGATCTTATATCTGAGAAAATCGCTTTTAAAAATAGACTCATCATAACGCTGCAGCAGTTGCTTGGAAGATTGCAACACAGTGGAATAATTTCCCTGTTCAAACTCTTTTTCCAAATCCGCGAAAGCGTTCACGTCATCGCTTGTCCTGCTTGCTACGGGCAGTGAATCCATATCCACGGCCCCCACCGCAGGCAGCGACTCAAAATCAGTAGGAATAGGAAAGCCCATACCCGTAGCCGATTGTTTATCGATATAGGGCATCTTGTCGCTGTAGGCCAGAATCAGCCAGTTGTTTGCTTCCTGCGTATCAAAATAATCTATCTCCTTTTGCTGATAAAAGGGTTTGGTCTTATCAAAAAGTTTGAGTTTCACGGGGCTGCTGATGCGGAGGGTAAAGCTTGCCCTGTCCTTTTGCAGGTCGATGGAAAAAAGTGGGTGGGAAAGTTCTTCAATGTCTCTGGCGAAGCTGCGGTCAACTTTACACGTCACCGATTGTACCTGCATATATTCATCGATATCTTCGCGGCACTTGATGGGTCTGGTTGGCTCATGCAGGCGCAGGAGCGAATATTTCTGCCCCTGGAGTTTTCCGCTTTTGATATTCATTTCAAAGCCAGAAAGGGGCAGGAAGAAAAATAATAGGGATAAAAGATATTTCATTGTCTTTCCTTGCACCGCCGTCCCCGCAGCGGCGAGGACGGATTAGTATCCGCTAACTTGCATTAGTTGCGTTATTATATCCAAAACCGGTCCAACGTAAACGATGGCACTGAGTGTAAGCACCGCGCATATTCCTATCACCGTCTGCAGTGACGGCGACGCGTTTTTGGCATACACCGTTCCATCATTTTGTGCCGGATCTTTTAAGAACATATACACAATCAGCTTCAGGTAGTAATACGCCGCGATCGCACTATTTAGCGCCATAATAAGGGCTAAGACGATATATTGCGAATCCACCGCCGCGCTGATGACGTACATTTTGCCCCAAAAGAGACTAAAGGGTGGAATTCCCGCCAGTGAAAGCATAAACAGTGCCATAATCACCGCGCCCACGGGCTGGATTTTGATCATCCCCGCAAATTTTTGAAACGGGTGGTCAAAACGGTTGTGGAAAACGTTGGATTTGTGTCTTGAAATCCACAGCATCGTAAACGCCCCGATATTGGCAAAAAGAAAAAGCGCGAAATACAAAAACAGCGCACTGTTTGCTTTTGTGGTACCGATCACGATCGCAAGCATCAAAAAGCCCGCGTGTGAAATCGAACTAAACGCAAGCATTCTTTTAACATCATTTTGCACCAGTGCCGTTACATTGGCAATAAGCATGGTCAAAACACCAAGAATCAAAAGCATATCATGGACCCACCAGATGCCGCTTTGTACTAAAAACTCAAACAACCTGATAGCCACGACAAAGCCAGCGACCTTTGGCATAACGGACATATACCCCGCAAGCGGCGCCGAAGAACCTTCGTATACATCCGGCGTCCACGTATGAAACGGAACAATTGAAAGCTTAAAGCCAAGCGCCGACACCAGCAGCACGGCAGCTGCCAGCACTAAGCCGATAGGTTCAAAGCCTCTTTCAGTCAGTGCCTGCTGGATTTGGTGGATCTCAAGCGAACCGCTCAGACCGTACAGGATCGCCGCACCGAAAGCAAACAGCGAAGCCCCCAGCGCACCCATCGTAAAATACTTGATCGCCGCTTCAAAGGACCGCTCCCTGTTGTGCAGGGCAATAAGCGTATACAGCGCCAGCGAAGAGGTTTCAAGACCCACAAAGATCATAATCAGATTATCACTTGCGACCATAAACTGCAAGCCCGCTACCATGAATAAAAACATCGCGAAATACTCGGGATAGCGGTACTCGTGGAAACGGCTTTTGCCAAGGGCAAGCGGTAAAAAGATCAGCGAACCGATCAGGATAATGACCTGCGAAACGATAGCAAGACCGTCAATGAGCATAATGTCAAAAAATCCTCTGGAATTAACCTGCTGCCCGATAACAGCGCCCAGGTCCACGACCAGAATCAGCATACCAAGCATCACATACAGCGATTTGTGCAAATCTTTTTTGATCAGATCGATCACCAGTATCAGCAGCGCCCCCATAGTGGCGATCAGCATCGGCGCGAGGGTGCTGAGGTTAAGTGATTCTAAACTTACTGCAATAGGCTCAAACATTATTCTGCCTCCTTACTTTGGCTCACGACAATAATTTCTTTGGCACGCTGAATTGCAGCACGGCCGTCATCGGAATTGTCATACGTTTTTTCAAGAGCGTCCACTTTTTGATCCATGAACGAAATCAGGGATTTGACGCTGTTGTCAATTGGTTCCAAAACGGGTTTGGGATAAACCCCCAACCAGATCACGATCGCCACAAGAGGCAGCATCGCCGTCAACTCTTTACCGTTAAGATCCAGCAGTTTTTTATTCTC
The DNA here is from genome assembly GCA_051746505.1 of Campylobacterota bacterium. Classification (GTDB taxonomy): domain Bacteria; phylum Campylobacterota; class Campylobacteria; order Campylobacterales; family Sulfurovaceae; genus TCS-49. The sequence goes on along the minus strand of JBNJFE010000004.1, from coordinate 16,514 downwards.
GGGCTTGGTCAAAGGACCGAAAAAAGTCTTTTTATACAGGCTCAGCATATACACGGCACCCAGAATAATAGTAAGCCCTGCTATCAGCGTAATAGTGTGACTGACCTGGTAAAACCCAAGCAGCGACAGGAATTCCCCGACAAAGCCAATGGTCAGGGGCAAGCCAACCGAAGCCATAAGCATCACGCCAAAGATCGCGGCATAGCGGGGCATCACCGAAGCCAGACCGCCAAATTCGCTCATGAGTTTGGTGTGCTTTCTGTCATAAATCATGCCCACCAGCATAAACAGCGCGCCGCTGACGATACCGTGGGAGATCATCAAAAAGATCGACCCGCCGAGACCTTCGGCGTTCATGGCAAAAAGACCCAGAATAATCACACCCATGTGTGAAACGGAGGAATACGCCACCACCTGTTTAATATCTTTTTGCGCGTACGCGATCATTGCCGTATACACGATCATGATCAAAGCCAGGATCGCTATAGGGATAATAAAGTACACGCTGGCCACCGGAAACATCGGAAGCGAAAAGCGTACAAACCCGTAGGTCCCCATCTTTAAAAGAACCGCGGCCAAAATCACCGAACCGATTGTCGGCGCCTGTCCGTGGGCGTATGGCAGCCATGTGTGGAACGGAAACATCGGTACCTTGATCGCAAAGCCGATGAAAAACGCCACAAACAGCCACAGCTGATACTCAAAAGGAAGCACGAGTTTATGCCACTCGGTAATAGAAAAGCTCCACGTTCCCGTTGCGTCCTGATAAAAATACGCCATAGCCAGCATACCCACAAGCATAATCAGCGAGCCCGCAAACGTATACAGGAAAAACTTGATTGCCGCGTATACTCTTCTTGGACCGCCCCACGCGCCGATGATATACAACATAGGCACCAGTGACAGTTCCCAGAAAACGTAAAACAAGATCGCATCAAGCGCGACAAAGACCCCGATCATGGTCATTTCCAAAAACAATACCGAAAGAACGAGATTTTTGATGTTTTCGGTAATGGTTAAAGAGATCAGCGAAATCATCGTCATAAACGTCGTCAATACGACCAAAAAGAGTGAAATCCCGTCAACGCCGAGGTAATAATTAACCCCGAAACTTTCGATGATTGGAAACATTTCCACAAACTGAAGCCCCGGATTGCTTGTATCAAAACTCAACCAAAGCCAAAGCGAAAGCACAAACACCATTGCCGATACGGCGATAGCGTATGTCTTTGCGCTTTTTTTATCGACTAAAAACCCTAGTATCCCAGCCACTGCAGGCAAGAATATCAAAACACTTAATATATGATCCATTATTGTTACTCCTTACCCTAGTGTACTGTAAACGACTGCCGCTACGAGCAAGGCTGCGACACCTGCTGCCATAAGCCGAAGCATCTTTGAGAGGTTGCCCGTTTGCAAACCTCTGGCACTTTCGCCGGCACCGTAGATGGTCGCTGCGATTGCGTCTACGCTCGCGTCTACTATCTTCATATCTATACTCCACGCCATATCTGAGAGTTTGGCGTAAGGTTTTGAAATGCATTTTTCATACAGATTGGGGATATAATACTGGTTATACAGCAGTTTATATACCGCATTATCCGTATTGGTAGGCCTTTTAGGCCCCTCACCTCTGTATTTGAGCACCGCGACCAAAATACCGCCGATGGCTACCGCCAGCGTCAGCACGATCAGCAGCGGTACCATTTCATGCGTTGCATGGCTAAAGAAATACTCGGGCAGCTTTTGGGTGACCATAGATTCAAACCAGCCTGAAAACCATCCCGCGATAACAGCCATCAGCCCCAGCGGAGCCATCGCCCACAGGACAAACTTTGGCATTTCGTGCGGATGGGCGCCCCAGCTTGTGTGGCGGTCCCTGCCGAAAAAGACGTACATGATAAGCCGGAAGCTGTAAAACGCCGTCAAGCCTGCCGTGATCCAGAGAACACTCCAGAGCAGATACGAGTTTTCGTTAAAGGCAACTTCCAAAATCTTATCTTTACTGAAAAAGCCTGCCAGCGGCCAGATACCGGCCAGTGCGACCGAAGCCAGAATCATCATAATAGCCGTGGGTCGCATAACCTTGTAGAGCGCGCCCATCTTTTTGATATCAAGCTCATCATTCATCGCGTGCATGACATTGCCCGCACCCAAAAACAGCAGCGCTTTGAAAAAAGCGTGGGCTGCTAAGTGAAACAGTGCCACCCAGTACGCCCCGAGGCCGGCTGCGACAAACATATACCCAAGCTGCGAGAGCGTCGAGTAGGCAATGATTCGCTTCAGGTCGCGGTTGACCAGTGCCATCGTCGCGGCAAACATGGCAACAAAGGCGCCGACACAGGCGATGATATAACCCATATCAGGAATCATTTCATAAATAGGAAACGCCCGTACGATCAGGTATACCCCTGCTGTTACCATGGTGGCTGCGTGGATAAGGGCCGACACCGGTGTGGGACCCTCCATCGCGTCAGCCAGCCACGTGTGCAGCGGGAATTGGGCTGATTTGCCCATCGCCCCGATGAATAAAAACGCACCGATGGCAAAGACAACGCTTGTCTCAACGGCCGTAATCTCCGCAAACACCGTTTCATACTGCAAGCTGCCTGTAAACCAGTAGATAAGAAACAACCCGATCAGCATCCCCAGATCGGCGATCCTGTTCATGATAAAGGCTTCATTGGCCGCCCATGAAGGCGAGATCGAGGGGTTGACGTCTCTGGTTTCATCTTTTCTGTGGTACCAAAAGCCAATTAATAGCCAGGAACAAAGCCCGACGCCTTCCCAGCCGATAAACAGTCCGGCGAAGTTGTCGCTCATAACAAGGACCATCATCGAAAACACAAACGCCGAAAGGTAGGAAAAGAACCGGTTAAAGCCGATATCGTGTTCCATATACCCGATTGAGTAGACGTGAACCAGTGTTGATACCAGCGTCACAACCACCATCATCGTCGCACTGACTTCATCAACGACAAAACCAAACGGGATCAAAAGATCGCCCGCGCCGATCCACTCCATCATGGTGACGTGAATCTGCACGCCTCCGCTTACGATGCTTAAAAGGATAATCGATGCGATCAAAGAGATTCCAAGCAGCGCGGAAGTCATGATACCCACGCCCACAATCTTCGGGGTCGTACTAAACAGTGCCGCCAGCAGTGACCCAAGCAGCGGCGCAAAAAGTGCGATATATACTAAACTCTCCATCACCTATCCTTTCATTGTCGCAAGACTGTCAAGATCAAGCGTACCTTTTTTCTTGTACCACGCTATTAAAAGTCCAAGACCGATCGCCACTTCGCTTGCGGCTACGGCGATAATGAAAAAAGCAAACATTTGCCCCTCCAGATTGCCGTAGGCTTTCGAAATTGCGGCAAACGCGATATTGACTGCGTTGAGCATAATCTCCGTGGCAAAGAAAAGCATCAGCAGATTCTTTCTTCGCAAGACCCCGATCAAACCGATACTAAACAGTATGGCTGAAAGGATCAGATAATCGTTCATCGTTATCATGACTTCACTCCTTCGTCCCCGATCTCATCTTCTTCCATCTCCGTAACACTTTCATTCATCTTTTTGCCCGCCAGAATAATACCGCCGATCATGGCAACCAGCAGCATAATCGCGGCTACTTCAAAAGGCACGAGATATTTTGTAAACAATACGATACCGACTGCTTTTGGATTGCTCATCCCCTCAACGGCCGGATATAAAAGCTCGACTTTTGAAGCGATAATCGGTGAGATAAACACAATGACCAGCGTCACGGCGATCAGGCCGCTGAGGACAAAAACTATTTTCTTTGGGTTGCGTTCCTTGACTTCGGCAAGCGTGTCAAAAAACATCATACCAAAGGCGTACACCGCCATAATCGCCCCTGAATACACCACAATCTGTACCGCGCCTAAAAAATCGGCATCCAGCAGGAAGAAAAAGGCTGCAATAAAAATCATTCCCGCTGCCAGCGAACTCATCGCGTATAATGCGTTTGAACTCATGACCGTGATGATAAACATCGCGATAGTCAAGAATGAAAATAGATAAAATGCTACTGCTTCATACATCATTACTCCTTTAGTATGCCAACGGGGTTTTCTTGACTTTTTGGTCCGCATCATCGCTGAGTGCGCCAAAGCCCGGAAATTCGTCTTGGTTTTTGATCATATCAATTGGCGTGAGCATATCCTCTTTTAAGGCAAAATGCGCACGCTGCTCGCTGGCGTTTTCATACCGGCCCCCGTGTACGATGGCAAGTTCGGGACACACTTCCGCGCAGTAGCCGCAAAAAATGCAGCGTCCCAGATTGATCGTATACTCGGTGACCTCTTTTCTTTTGTCTTCATTGTATCTTGTATCCATGCGGATGCAGTCTGCGATACAGATTTTTTCGCACAATCCGCAGCCGATGCAGCGTTCATTGCCGCTTTCAAGCAGGCGCAACAGCTTGTGGATCGCTCTGTAGCGGGGCCCTATGGGCAGCTTTTCCAGCGGATACTTGACCGTATGCCAGCTTTTTGGCCCCTTTGCCATCTGGGTAAAGACCACTTTCAGCCCCACAAAAAGCTCCTTGCCAAATGTTCTTTTTAAAAACTGCGCAAACCGCTTTGAGGGTGTTTTAGGGTCTGTGGAACCTTCGATGTAAATATACTCTTTTGTTCCCACGTTTCTGTCTTTAAACTGTTCTAAACTCATAAAACACTCCTATATCATTATTACGATGCCGGTGATGATAATATTAATCACGGCAATTGGCATCAGTACTTTCCAGCACAGCCACATAAGCTGGTCGGGTCTGACGTGCGGCCAGGCGGCACGCGCCCAGAGCATGGCAAAGAAAAGAAACAGTACCTTCAAGATAATCGCCAATCCGCCCGGGATGAACCACAGATCGTTAAAACCGCCGAAAAACAGCAGGCTGGCCAAAAACGCGATAGTGATCATATTGGTATATTCGCCCACAAAGAAAAGCCCCCAGCGCAGACCGGAATAATCAGTCACGTACCCGGCGACGATTTCGGCTTCGTGTTCAAGCAGGTCAAACGGCGTTCTGTTGGTTTCGGCAAAGCCTGCGATGATAAAGAGTACAAATGCCACGGGCTGCTGCCAAATCAGCCAGTCAAAAAGCCCGCCGGTTTGATAATTGTTAATCTCAATCAGCGAAAGCGAACCAATCAGCATAATAGGCGACAAAATGGCAAGGCCGGTAACGACTTCATAGCTTAAAAACTGTACCGTCGTTCTGGCAGCGCCCAAAAGCCCCCATTTGTTTGCCTGGCTCATACCCGCAAGCAGCGGACCGTACAAACCCGCACCCATAACGCCGATGACAAAAAGAATCCCGATATTGATATCAGCAACAATAGGCCTGACCGTGTAGCCAAAGAGTTCAAACTCCGGCAGAAGCGGTACGGCCGCAAGCGCGATAAACGCCGTTGCCGCCGTAATCACCGGAGCGATCATAAACAACGCTTTATTGGCGTTTTGCGGTATCAAATCCTCTTTGGTAAAGAGTTTGATACCGTCAGCTGCAACCTGCAATACCCCAAAGGGGCCTACATGCGTAGGGCCCAGTCTTCGCTGCATAAACGCCAGTACTTTTCTTTCTGCATACGTGCCAAAGCCCGCAAGCGCGGAAAGTACCGCAAGTACGACAACAGCTTTGATTATCGTTTCAATAATAACTGCATCCATGACTATCCTTTATTATAACTTATGCTGCGATATCTTTGACCCTCAAAGAGTATCTGTGCATCGAAATTTTCATCAAACTCAGGCAGATATGCGATCTGTCCCCCGATCTTATTATCAATGCCAACGGGCAGCGACGACTCTTTGCCCGCAACGGTAAATGCGAACATATTCCCCTCCTGCACTTCCAGCTTGTCGGCAAGCTCCTGTGACATATAAATTTTAGCCTCATCCCGCAGTTCGTGCGCTTTTTTCGTAAAGGCATTAAACTGTTTGAGCGGATTGGCGCGGTACACAACCGTTTGTGCCCCGCTCTCTTGAATCTCTGGCCACGCTATCTGCTCTGTCTGGCAGGAAGCGGCGCTCAGGCAATACCCTCTGTGCTCGCTTCTGTCATTGCCGAAATAGTTTGGCAGATCGTCAAAGGCTTTGGCGCTGTATTCGGCCACCTGGCCTAATTGGCCGGTATAGTCTACGGTTTCCTCGCTGATCAGGCCAAGCGCGTTTGCCAAATCATTAAGGGTGTATCCTCCGTATCCCAGAGCCGCGTTAGTGGGAACGACTTTTTTATTGATATTGGTGAAGGTGCCTTCTTGCTGGTTGAGCGCGGGCATATCCAGATCACCGCTGCCAAGCGCGCTGAGGGTAAAATCCCCGGCTGCGTTATAACCGACGGTATACCCTTGTACGGGCTGGTCAAGATCACAGATCAGGCTTACGCCCAGACTGTTTGTTTTGGGCGGGATAATAACCAGGTTCATACCCGTATATTTTTCCACCGCGCCAAGCAGCGCCGCAAGTTCCTGAGCGTTTGGCGCAGAAATCAAATCCTGCCCGGCAATAAGCGAGAAGCTTTCTTTTTTCTTCAGCGCTTTTTGAAGCTTTTCTTCAAAGTCTTCCGGCGCGTCAAGCATCTCAAGGAGTTTGTTTTTGGTAACGCGTACCTCTTTTTGCACCTTCTTTGGCACCATTTTCTTTACCTCTTTGAGTACGCGCTTTTCTTCGCCACTGGCTTCATCGACTTCGACCTCTTCGGCCTGTTCGATCTTTTCCTCTTTCACCGTCTCTGTTACCGTTTCGGTCACTTCGTACTTGTAGCCGTCCAGAAACGTTTGCAGCTGACGTGGCAACTCTTTGCCAAACAGATCCAGGATCAAATACAGTACCGCCGTCTCAAGACCGGGTTTGTGATTGACCTGCAGGACGTTTTTGCCAAAGGTTTCGACCATATTGTCTTTGATGGGGTGAAAATAGATTCCGCCGCCCTTGTTGAGCTTTTGGACATTGTTAAAGGCGTATCTGCTGTTTGGCGAATCGCTGCGCAGAAAAGATCCGACGCTGATGACAAAATCACTTTCATTGACGCTTGCCAGGTCGCCGCCGTACAGGCTCTGACCGCTGACACTGCCGTATGCTTTCAAAAAATCGCCGTATTGTTTTGCTTCGGCGTTGACCAGGTTAAATCCAAGTTTTTCTTTCAGCTTTTGCAAAATCAGGGCTTCTTCATTGGTAATAAAACTGTCAAAAACGACGTTGTCTGCTTTTTGCATCGCTTCAACGGCGCGGGCAAAAGCCTGCTCATCTTTGTCTGCTCTGTTTTCAAAATCATATCCAAAACGGCCCGCGGCACAGAGGCTGACGTAGTGAAACTCGTTTGTCACCCTGTAAATTCTGGGTTGGGGGTTGGCGATGCTTTCATGTTTGACTTCGTAGTTGAGTTGGCATCCCACGCTGCAGTGCGCGCAGGTAGCCGGTATTTTTGTCAATTCCCACGCATTGCTTTTGTATTGAAAATCGCGGCTGACAATCGCGCCTGTCGGACAGACACTGATACACTCGCCGCAGTCGGCACAATCGGTATGCTCGCCGTTTGCCGGCGCGATAAGAGATTTTTGCATCTTGTTCCACATCGCGTAGGCATCTTTTGGCATTTCATCCTTGAGCTCTTTTGGCAGGGTGTCGCCGCCTCTTTTGACCGTCTTGATCGCAGCTTCGCCGATCATATCCTTACACACGGTGGTGCAGCGTTCGCATACGATACAAAGGCCCGGGTCATAATGCAGTACACTGCTCCAGTCCGTCGCCTGCCGCAGGGTATCCCTGATGGCGTACTCCTGGGTGTCGATACCCTCATACAGGCTGTAGTTTTGCAGTTCGCATTCGCCGCTTTTATCACAAACCCCGCACTGCAGAGGATGGTTGACATCATATACCTGCATGATGGCGCGGCGTTCGGTTGCAATCTCGTCATTGTTGGTGACAATATCCATACCGTCTTTAGCTTTGACGTTGCACGAATACACCCGTTTGCCGTCAGCCTCGACAAGGCAGATACGGCACGCAAGCGTGGGGGAACACCGGGTCAGATAGCACAAAGCCGGGATAAAAATATTGTTCGCTCTTGCGATATTGAGAATGTATTCGCCGTCGTTGGCTTTGCACTCAATACCGTCAATGGTTACAGTAATCTCTTTACTCATCGCATACACTCTCTGTTTTAATATTTACTTTGTTAAATCGATACACAGACGATAGCATATCACCGCTTAATCCGTCACCGAAGGTGGGATTGAGGCCGATAACCCCTTTTAAGCGTGTGTCAATGCTAAACACCTTGGAAAACTTCATCCCGTTGATGACAAAACAGACTTCGTCTCCGTCTTTGAGCTTGGCCGCGGTGGCAAACTGTTTGGACCCCAAAAGACGGTTTCGGCGCTCAAGCAGTTTTGACTGCGCGCTGAAACTGTTCATCTGCGCGCTGTCGTTGCAGTTGTAAACAACAACCCCGTTAAACTCAGGCAACTCTTCTACATCCTCAAGCTCTGTGTAAGGCGTCGTTTGCTCATTGGCAAGACGGTATCCGCTTTGTGCTTTGGCAAAGGGATCAAAGTTTTGCATAAGTGTATCAAAGGCAACCTCTTTATAGCCTTTTTCACGGGGCAGTTTTGACGTATAATCAACCGTTTGACCCCATCTCAGGCCAAGTTGCAGCGCGATATCATTGAGGCAGTACCCTTTAAAACCGATGCCCGCGTTTGTGGGTTTGACCCTCTTGTCAATCGTGGTCAGCGTGCCCTCCTGCTGTAAAAGCGAAGGCAGCTTCAGTTTGCCCGATACCCCGATTTGGCAGCTGCCGTAGGTGTTATACCCCACGGCGTCATCGCCTGTGTCAATATCCAGATCACAGATATTTGCCACACCCAGGGTATTGGTTGATGGCGGAACCAGCAAAACGTCCACCCCGCCGTAATACTGCAGCGTACCCAAAATAGCCGCGATATTAGCCGCTCTTGGGTGGTTGTACAGGTCACTGCCTGCGATCACGACACTCTTTGGCGCCGCCTTGGTCGCTTTGGCCAAACGTTCTAACTCCTCTTCACCGACATTGCTTTCTGCACTGATATTGCCGATGTCAAGCTCATCCAGGTACGCCTCAAGCGCCTGGGGTACAGACTGCTTCGCAAGCAGCGCGTCCAGCAGCATCGCCGCAACGCCCTCTTCGGTACCGACTTCATAACGTATCCAGTCTGTCACCTGCGTACGCATCGCGGGATCTTCCAGAGGGTGCAGATACGCCACTTTCGCCCGGTTTGTTTTTACCGCCTGGTTGATGGCAAACTTTACCATCGGGTTGTCATCATTGATTTTTGTGCCAAAAACCGTCACCATCCGCGCGTTTTTGACATCTTCAAGTTCCGCCTTGTCATAGCTTGATCCGCTGGCTTTGGCAAAGCTGTCTACAAAGCGGCTGTACAGTCTCGCCTCTTCGTTAAACAGCTTGTAGCCGAATCTGTTTTTCAACTCTTGCAAGATCGCGGCTTCCTCGTTGGTAATGACGCTGTTAAAACGCACCGCTTTGTACTGCTGAAACTTTTGGGCCGCTTTTTCCAGCATATCGGGGTCTTTATGGCCCCGGTTGGTGATATCAAAACCAAAACGCCCTACCGCGCACAGGGATTTGTGCTCATAATTATTGCTGACCCTGTAAATCTTGTCTGCGTTGTCAGTAAGCGTGCCGCTGTGTTTGCTTTCGTAAAACAGTTCGCATCCGCTGCTGCAGTGGCTGCATACTGCCGGAACCTTTTGTAGCTCCCACGCGTTGGTGCTGTATTTAAAATGCGCAGCACTCAGCGCGCCGACGGGGCAGACGCTCATACATTCACCGCACTGGCTGCAGTCGTCGCCTGTAAACTCTATCTGCGACCCGTAACCGCCCAGTTTGATGCCAAGCGAACCGTCGCCGATGATTTCGTTGCAGGTACTGACGCACTTTTCACACATGATGCACAAGCTGGGATCATACTGGATAAAGCCCCAGTCCTCTACGGGTCTGTGCATATCTTTCGTGGCAAAATCCTGAGTATCCACTTGCATTTCAAGGGTTTTGTTTTGCAGATCACACTCGCCGCTTTTATCGCACACGCCGCATTCTAAGGGGTGGTTGACGTTATACAGCTGCATCAGCTTTTTGCGGTGGGCGTACAGGTCACGGGTATGGGTATACACCTTGATCCCTTCCACCGCCGGCGTTGAACAACTCAGCACAAACCCGTCGCTTCCCGCGACTTCAACAACGCACAGCCGGCAGGATTCTATAGGAGACACCTTGCTCAAATAGCACAGCGTGGGAATATACTCGCCGCTTTTTCTTGCTGCTTCAAGGATCGTGTCACCTTCGTTTGCTTCAACAAGTCTGTCGTTAATATACAATTTCACCATATCACACCACCGCCATTGAGATATAATAACAGCGCATACACCTGTTTGCTTCCTGCATCGCCTGCTGCTGGGTTAAGCCGGCTTTGACCTCTTTATCATTGTCGATGCGTTCTTCAACGCTTAAAATGCTGCTTTCCTGGCGCGGCAGTCCGGCCAGCCAGCCGCTGATCTTTTCTTTCTTGTTATACACCCGCAGTTTGCGCAGATGATCTTCCATAATCTCGTCATCGGTTAAACTGACGCTGCCCTCATAGATATAGCGGGCAATAACCGAAGCCGCTCTTTTTGCCTGACCCACGGCGTTTACGATCGTCATCGGACCGTATTCGCAGTCACCGGCTGCAAACAGCCCCGGACGGCTGGTCATATAATCTACCCCGTTTGTCAGCAGCGTATTCCAGCTTGTCAGTTCCACGTCCCATTCCTGAGGAAGCAGACTCAGATCGGCCTGCTGCGAAACGGCGGGGATCAGATAATCGCAGTCAAGGTAAAAATCGGCTCCGTCAATCTTTTGCAGCTTAGGCCTGCCGCCTTCCTGGGGAATCATTTCAAATTTGTTGACCTTGAGCTGATCCAGCTTCCCCTCCTCATCTTCGATGATTTTTTCAATGGAAGATAAAAAGATAAATTCAACGCCTTCATCCACCGCTTCGGTGTACTCTTCCAGCGTAGTGTTGCCGATAATCGTTTTTTCATCGCGCCGGTAAAGCATGATCACTTTTTTGGCCCCGGCCCTGACGCTGCAGCGGACCACGTCTAGTGAGGTAAAACCGCCGCCTACGCACACGACCGTTTTGCCGCTTAAGTCCACTTTTTCGCCGATGCCGTATTTGTCATGCAGATTGATCTGGTCCAAAAACTCTATTGCCGGCCAGTATCCGGGCATATCTTCTCTTTCGTTTTCTGCCCGGACCTTTTTGGAAAAGCGCGTTCCAAATGAAAGCAGGGTCGCGTCATACTGCTCATCCAACTCTTGTAAGCGCTTATCATCGACCTTGTGGCTGCCATGCATCTCAACACTGGGCAGAGAGGAGACCAGTTCGATATCTTTATAGTATTTATCCCGGGGCATCCGAAACTCGGGTACGCCCACGGCGACTTCGCCGCCAAAGACGGGCAACTCTTCAAACACGTCTACTTTGATCCCCTGCAGGCCCAGGTAATACGCCGCGGTCAGTCCCGCGGGACCCGCGCCCACGACGGCGACTTTTTTTCCGTCGTTTCTGGGCCCTTTGGCGGGTTCTGGATGAAACCATTCAAGGCCGTGGTCTGTTTCATAATCAGCTCCAAGCCGCTTTAGTTCCATAATAGAAACCGCTTCGTCCAGGTTCGCTCTTCTGCACTCGTCTTCGCACGGATGGGGACAAACTCTTCCGCAGGTATGGGCCAAAGGCATCGTTTGACGGGTCGCGGCCAGCGAATTATCAAAACTGTAATCTTTTACCCCCTCGATATAAGCGGGAATATCCACATGCGCAGGACACGCGTCCATACAGGGCGCTGTTACCTTTGAGATATAACTGATACCCTCATCATGGTAATATTTTGAAGCCCGGCCGTTTTCAATAAGCGCGTCAAAATCGCTTCTGTAATACTCAATCAGATCCAAAATGGGATTGGGCACGGTTTTGCCTATTTCGCATTTGCTTGTTTCCTGCATCGAACGGCTTATTTCGACAATATGGTCGATATCGCTCTGCTCGCCCTGGCCCCGCGCGATTTTGTCCAGCATATCATACAGTATTTTGCCGCCCCATCTGCCCGGAGCGCATCTGCCGCAGGCTTCACTGTAGCGCTGGTATGTCGCTGCGTATTCCGTGGCCATTTTAACCACGTCGACGTCCTCATCGAAAATAGCAACCCCGTCCCAGCCTACAAACGCTTTGGAATTTCTGTCTGCTTCATACGTTTGGGGCAGTTTGTACTGCGACTCTTGGCGCTGCTGGCTCTCTTGCCCTCTGTTGTCGATAAACTCATCCCGCCAAGTAGAAAAGATCACCTCTGCCATTACGCTTTCCTTTTAACGACGATTGTCCAATCAACTTCATTGAATTTAATTGAATTAAGCAGTTCATGTCCCTGCTCTTTGACAAGATCAGCACTCTTTTGCACCGGTGAAAAATCGCCGATTTCAAACATGAAGATACTGACTTCTCCGGGAGCTGTGGTATCTATTATTTCAATCATCCTGTCGTAAAAATCATCTTGTAAATGCCGTAGATCATATCGTTGCATATTGCCCCCTATCTGTCTATTTCGCCAAACACGACGTTAAGATTACCTACTACCGTGACAACATCGGCCAGGTAGCATCCGGGCAGCACATCCTGCAGCAGGCCGGTATGGTAAAAACTGGGCGCTCTGACCTTGAGTTTATACGGATACGGTTCCCCGTTGGATTTTATATAAAACCCAAGTTCCCCCTTTGGGGATTCGGTGGGTACGTACACTTCGCCCACGGGCGGACGCATCCCCTGCGTAACAAGCACGAAATGCTGCATCAGCGAGTAGTTTTGCGTCATCATCTGCTCTTTTGGAGCCGAAATATAACGCGGCGCGTGTGCCATGAGCTGTGAATCGGTATCTTTATACATATCCATCAGCTGCAGTATAATCCGCTTACTCTGGCGCATCTCTTCAAGGTGCAAACGGTAACGGCCGTAACTGTCGCAGGTATCGGTAACGGGAATGTCAAACTCGACTTCGCCATAGAGTTCATACGGCTCTTCTTTGCGCAAGTCGTACTGCACGCCCGATCCGCGTAGCGTAGGACCGGTACAGCCCCAGCTAAGAGCCATATCCTCATCGATCATACCGACGTTTTCAAGCCGCATCTTCCAAATCCTGTTTTGGGTCAGGAGGTTTTCATACGTATCGATGTTTTCCTCAAGCGCGTCCATATATTTTTGCATATCCTCAAGCCAGCCTTTTGGCAGATCCAGAGGTACGCCCCCGATACGCACGGCGCTGTGGGTCAGCCTGGACCCGCAGTAATCCTCCATCAGATCCATTGCGTGTTCTCTTTCTCGGAAGCAGTACAGAAACACACTCATAGCACCCACATCAAGCGCGTGGGTCGCCAGCCAGAACAGGTGAGAGATGAGGCGGTTGAGTTCCAAAAGCATCATCCTGATCACCGAGGCGCGTCTTGGAATCTTGTCATCTATCCCGATCAGCTTTTCCACCGCGGCCGAAAAAGCGTAGTTGTTCGCCGTAGCCGCGATATAATCCATCCGGTCGGTGGTGGGCAGAAACTCGTTATAAATCATATTCTCGCCCATTTTTTCCATCCCTCTGTGCAGGTAGCCTACATCCGGATGCGCTTTGGCCACTTTCTCGCCGTCAAGTTCTAAGATCAAACGCATCTGTCCGTGGGCAGAAGGGTGCTGCGGACCGAAGTTGACCACCATGTGGTTGTCATCACGTTCAAAGTTGATATTTTCAAAAAACGGTTCTAATCTGTTTGTCTGCTGCATAATCTACCTTCTTTCTACCGTTTTGGAAGTTTTGGGATCGATCTTGTCAATAAGCGGTACACCGCCTTCTTCCTGGTACTGAACGGGGTTTTCTTTTTCACCGCCGCTGATATCGGCACCGTAGGGAACCTCATGCCCCAGACGGGCAAAACGCTGCGTATCGTAGCGGTCAATCATGGCACCGTCTCTGATCTCTTCACCGATGATCTGCCTGGCTTCTTTACCGAATATTTTGTCCACTTCGTACCACTGCGCGTATTCGTCGCCCTGAAGCGGATAATCCTTGCGCAGCGGATACCCGTGCCAGTCATCGGGCATCAAAATTCGTTTCATATAGGGGTGGCCGCTGATTTTGATGCCGTACATGTCATACATTTCACGCTCGCTCCAGTCAGCGCTTCGAAAAAGGGGTTCTACGCTTTGGATCGTCTGGTGCTCTTTTACGCGGCATTTGATACGGACTCTTTTTCGCTCCCGCAGGTGCAGCATCTGGTAAAAGACTTCAAACTCGCCGTCTTTGGCCAGATAATCAAGCGCGCTGATCTCTGTCATCATTTTATAGCCCAGGCTTTCTTTGAAAAACTTCACGACCTCAAAGTTGTCCTTGCTGTCAACATATAAAACGAAATAATCCAGTTCCACGTAACTGTCTTTGACCCCAAACGTCTGCGCGACACGTTCCAGGTCGTTTGCAAAGCGGCTGTCGCTTTTAACCTCATAGCGGGGCGTTCGCGGCGCGACCCAGAAACGGTCGCTGTAATACGCTTTTTTCTGAACGTCGTTTTTAGGAGTGTATTTTCTCATTATACAACCCTTCTTGCTCTGTTTTTATTCATATCAGCTGATTCGCTGCGGATTTTTTGCTGCAGCAGCAGCACAGCGTACTGCAGGGTCTCAGGCCGGGGCGCGCAGCCGGGCAGATAAATATCAACCGGGATCACGCGGTCAACGCCCTGAACGGTGGCGTAGGTGTTAAACATCCCGCCGGTATTGGCGCAGCTGCCCATACTGATAACCCATTTTGGATCTGGCATCTGGTCATACAGCCGCCGGATAAATTCGGCGTGCTTTTTTGTCAGCGTACCGGCGACCACAAGTACGTCGCTTTGTCTGGGACTGGCGCGAAAAATCGTACCGAAGCGGTCAAAATCGTACCGCGCCGCACCCGTTGCCATCATTTCGATAGCGCAGCACGCCAGCCCGTACGTCATCGGCCAAAGCGAATTGCTTCGCCCCCAGTTGACGATTTTATCTACTGTAGTCAGCGCTACAGGAAGCCCCGCGTTTGAGGCGTAGTTTACTTTATGCTCTGCCATTCCAGCGCTCCTTTTCTCCATTCATATACAAAACCGATCGTTAAAAGCAGCAAGAAAAACATCATTGCAACAAATCCAAACCATCCAAGTTCCGCCACGTTCAGTGCCCACGGAAACATAAATATAATCTCCACGTCAAACAAAATGAAAAGCAGCGCCAGCATATAAAACTGCGTCGATATCTTGTTTGGCTGTTTATTAGGCCGCGGTCCGCACTCGTAAATCGAGAGCTTGAGTTTTTCGGTGTCGCTTTTTGCCAGCTTCTTGCTCACAAAACGCTGCAGCGCTAGCGTTGCAGGAAATGCGATAAAAGTCAGCAAAAAAAGAAAGAACACACCAAAATACGGATTTGCCATATCCATATGTGTCATAGTTTCCCCTTTTTATGTACATAATCACTAAATCATATCCAAAGCTTTATTAAAGTTGATTGTACAGTAAGATAGGTTAAATAAGAATTGAGTAGGTGTTAATTATTGAAACATTTTTGTAAGAGTGTATATAAACGTAACACCTTGAGAAAAGGTGTTACGAATCGTTACCCAAGAAGTCTGCCGACCTGGGTTGCGAGAAAGTCGTTCTGGTGGGCGCTGGCAAAAAGAGACGCGTCTAGCTTGGCGCCGTTGCTGCTGAGATCATTTACCGCCTGTGCGACATCGGTTTCTTTGTTCTGCATTGAAGCGGCCAGGTTTTCCATCATCGTCGCTTGTTGATCGTGCCGGCTTTCCATGGCGTTCATAGAAGCGCCCACGTCGCTCAGCCTGTCATCAAGCATGGATGAAAAGCTTTCGATACTGCCCTGGTCACTGATATCAAGCGAACTCGTATCGATCCCCGAAAGCATCTGCTGTCCGTTGTAGCTGGTTTGTTCAATGGTGTGATCCATCGATTCTTTAATGCCTCTGGCCTGGGCGTCAAGCATCGATTTTTGATCCGCGTTCAGTGCGGCGCTGTTTCTCTGCGTACTGAGTTCATTAAGCTGCTGTGAACCCTCTTTAAGCTGCTGCAGCCCGCTGTCTTGAATCTGCATCATCGCCGTGGATTCGTTGGCGTTTTGCATCTCCTGTGACGCGGTAAGCATATCCTGCTGCATCTTGTTGTGCTGGATCATATCCGCGGGCGATTCGTTGTTGACCTCATGCAGCGCGGCAAGTTTATCCAGTACTTTGTCCACATTGTTTTTATTCTGGTTTATATTTACGTTAAAGCTGTTGGTATCCATACTGTTTACAGTCATTTTAGCCTCCTTTGTAGGGCTTACTCTTTATAATCGGCAATTTTTAAAAACCGTGCACTTATGCTATAATTC
>JBNJFE010000003.1:18345-38962 GCA_051746505.1 Campylobacterota bacterium | reverse complement strand
GCATTATTTAAATATAATATCAAAACTTCACAAATGGCTGCTATATTAATGCGTGAGCATGCAAACTTACAGTCACAACTACATTTATGAAACAAGAAGGTCACATGAACAATAACAATACTCGTAAAAAAAGAACGCACATCCCGGTTGACGGTTACACCGTAGAGGATCTGCAGACAAAAACCCTTGACGAACTGGTCGATATCGCCAAAGAGATCGATGTCGAAAACCCCAACGATTTCAAGCGTCAGGACCTGCTTTTTGAAATCCTCAAATCCCAGACTTCGCAGGGCGGCTACATTCTTTTTACGGGGATTTTAGAAGTTACCGACAACGGCTTTGGCTTCCTTCGCTCCATCGACGGCAATTTTGACAACAGCCAAAACGACGCGTACGTCTCAGCCACGCAGATCCGCAAATTCGGCCTCAGGCAGGGCGATATCATCACCGGGCAGGTGCGCCCGCCAAAAGATAAGGAGCGCTATTACGCGCTTTTAAAGATTGAAGCGATCAATTACGTTTCTCCCGACGAGAGCAAGAAACGCCCGCTTTTTGACAACCTTACGCCGCTGTATGCCAACGAGCGTATCAAGCTTTCATACGATCCGATGAAGCTGACCGGCCGCGTGCTGGATATGTTCACACCCATCGGCAAGGGCCAGAGAGCCCTTGTCGTAGCACCTCCAAGAACCGGCAAAACAGAGCTGTTAAAAGGTATCGCGCACGGCATCACCCACAACAGCCCGGATATCGAGCTGATGGTACTGCTGGTGGATGAACGCCCCGAAGAGGTGACGGATATGAAGCGCTCGGTCAAAGGCGACGTGTTTAGTTCCACCTTTGATATGCCCGCGCAAAACCATGTCAGAGTCGCCGAACTGGTTATTGAAAAAGCCAAGCGCCGGGTCGAGGCGGGCAAGGACGTAGCGATACTGCTTGATTCCATCACCCGTCTTGCAAGAGCGTACAACACCGTTACGCCAAGCAGCGGCAAGGTACTAAGCGGCGGTGTGGACGCCAACGCGCTGCACAAGCCAAAGCGCTTTTTCGGCGCGGCCAGAAACATTGAAAACGGCGGCTCACTGACGATCATTTCAACCGCCCTGATCGATACGGGCTCAAAAATGGATGAAGTGATCTTTGAAGAGTTTAAAGGCACGGGCAACAGTGAAGTGGTCCTAAGCCGCGATATTTCCAACAGACGTATTTATCCCGCTATCGACATCCTGCGCTCGGCAACCAGAAAAGAGGAGCTGCTGATGAGCCCGGAAGATTTGCAAAAGATATGGGCGCTGAGAAACGCGATGAACGGGATGAACGAAGTAGAGGCACTGAAGTTTTTGTACACCAAACTGCAAAAAACCAAAGACAACGACGAATTTTTAAGCATTATGAATGACGGAGCATAACAAACAGGAGACAATCATGCAATATGTATGCGGAGCAATGACAGCACTTATTACCCCTTTTAAAAACGGCAAATTAGATGAGAAAAGTTATGAAAAACTGATCCAGAGACAGATCGACAACGGCATGGACGCCGTCGTTCCGGTGGGCACCACGGGCGAAAGCACCACGCTGACAATGGATGAGCACAAACGATGCATCGAAATCGCTTCCTCGCTGTGCAAAAAAAGCAAGGTCAAAGTCTTAGCCGGAGCCGGGGCCAACGCTACAAGCGAAGCGGTCGAGCTGGCTAAACACGCCCAGGACAGCGGAGCTGACGCGATCCTTTCAGTCAGTCCCTATTACAACAAACCCTCACAGCGTGGCTTGTACGAGCATTACAAAGCGATCGCGCAAAGCGTGGATATCGGTGTGATGCTGTACAACGTCCCCGGCCGAACGGGTGTGGATATCGTCCCCGACACCGTGTGCCGTCTGTTTGACGAGTTTACCAACATCTACGGCATCAAAGAAGCCACCGGCAGTATGGAACGAAGCGTAGACCTGCTGGCAAGACGTGAGGATTTGTGCCTTATCAGCGGTGAAGACGCGATCAATTATCCGCTTATGGCAAACGGTGGACAGGGCATCATCTCGGTGACGGCCAATCTGCTGCCAAACATGAGTTCAGAGCTTGTCAAAGAAGCGATGAAGGGCAACTGGAAAAAAAGTAAAAAGATCAATGATGAGCTCTATCCCATCAATAAAGCGATGTTTTGTGAGAGCAACCCGATCCCGATCAAAGCGGCGATGTATCTGGCCGGGCTGATCGATACGCTGGAGTACAGACTGCCCCTGGTTCCGCCAAGCAATGAAAACATGAAGCGCATCGAGCTCAGTTTAGAAAAATACAAAATCCCCTCACTATAAGGTATATTTATGGCCAAAACATTAGTTATCAGCGGCGCGACCAGAGGCATCGGGCAGGCAATCGCACAGCGCTTTGCCAAAGAGGGTGTCGATATCGCCTTTACCTACAACAGCAACAAAGAAAAAGCTGACGAACTGGCCGCGCAGTGGGAAAAAGAGTACGGCATCAAAGCCAAAGCGTACAAGCTGGACGTACTGGAACCAAACGAGTACAAAGAGGTTTTTAAAGCCATCGATGAGGATTTTGACCGGGTCGATTACTTTGTCAGCAACGCCATCATCAGCGGCCGCAAGGTCGTGGGCGGTTTTGCTCCCTTTATGCGCCTTAAGCCAAAGGGTCTTAACAATATCTACACCGCCACCGTGCTGGCATTTGTCGTGGGTGCTCAGGAAGCGGCCAAACGGATGGACAAAACCGGCGGAGGCAGTATCGTCAGCCTCAGTTCCACGGGCAATCTAGTCTATACGCCAAATTATTCGGGACACGGCAACAGTAAAAACGCCGTGGAAACGATGGTCAAATACGCAGCGGCCGAACTGGGCGAGAAAAATATCCGTGTCAACGCCGTAAGCGGCGGTCCCATCGATACCGACGCGCTCAAAGCCTTTCCCAATTACGAAGAGGTCAAAAGCGAGGTGGAGCGAAGAAGTCCGCTGAACCGTATGGGCAAACCAGACGATCTGTGCGGCAGCGTGTACTTTCTGTGTACACAAGAAGCCTCCTGGCTTACCGGCCAAACCATCGTCGTTGACGGCGGCACGAGCTTTCAATAGATGAAAATGCTTAATGTCCCCAACTCACTGGCGTTTTTCAGGATACTGCTGGCGCCTTTGATGCTGTTTTTCCTGATCGAGCGAGACAGCGCGCTGCTGTCTGGTATCCATTACAGCTGGCTGGATTATTTTGCCGCGCTTATCTTTGTCATCGCCAGCGTTACCGATTTTTTTGACGGTTATATCGCCAGAAATTTCAACCAGATGACTACCCTTGGCAAGATCATCGATCCGCTTGCGGACAAGATGCTCGTGCTTGCGGGCTTTTTGGGGCTGATGATGATAGATCGGGTCAGCGGCTGGTTTGTCTTTTTGATCTTTACGCGCGAATTTTTTATCACCGGCCTGCGCGTCATGGCTGTCAGCGACGGGATCGATATCTCCGCATCCATGCTTGGCAAGATCAAAACCATCGTGCAGATGGTGGCTATTGGCTGGCTGATGATGGACTGGCCTCTGGCCCAGCCCATCTTGTGGGCGGCGGTGCTTATCACACTATACTCAGGCTATGAGTACACCACAGGATATGTTAAAAAAGCTTCTTAGCCTCATCCTTGCTGCAGGCTGCCTTTTTGGTACGCAGCTGCAGCAAAAGTATACCGTCGATGATACGACGGTGTATTCCACCGATATTTCTTCCTCATGCCAAAGGAAATTTATCGTTGCCAAAATCCCCCGCAATCAGCGAACATTCCAGCAGCCCTCTCATGAGGTCGTGCGTATTTTCAACCAGTTTGGCTGCGAAATGAAAGAAGTGGATTTTGCCCATGTGAATTTTCATCTTGAACCCAGAGGAACGTGTCTGCAGCGGGAGTTGAAAAAACATTTTTTACAGCGGTATCAAACGCTGCAGATTGAAAAAATCCACGTGCGCAAAGACCGCTATTTTGACTGTGATAAACCCTACCGGATTTTACAGATGCCTCAAAAGCAAAAAGGCACGCTGCGTCTTTCCCAAAATGACCGCCGCTTTTTCTTCCGCTACAGCGTGGTGGGGAAAATAAAGCGGCTGACTGCCACAAGAGATATCGGCAAGGGTGAAACGCTCAGCGCGCAAAATACAAGATTTGTAATGCAGCCTTTTGAAGATGTGCACAAGGAGTATGTCACCAAACGCGAAGGCCTTGTTACCAGGCACCGCGTGCAAAAGGGAGATATCCTCACCGGCTTTCAGACAAAGCCAAAACCCGCGGTCCAGTCAGGCAGTATGGTATCATGTCGCTATAAAAGAGACAACGTCGTGATCGAATTTGAAGCCAAAGCCCTCAGCGGGGGCGTGGCAGGTGATATAATAGAAGTGCAAAAAGACAGGCAGCGCTTTCGCGCCAGAATCACGGGGAAAAACAAGGTGGAGATATTATGACAAAGATAGCAGTAGCAACCAGCGGAGCCAGCGGGATCAATCTGGCGGCAAAGTTTATAAACAACCTGCCTGATTCGTACGAGTGCCATGTCATCCAGACGCCCCACAGCAAAATCGTCAATACAAAAGAGGGCGCCAATGTGCATTTTCACCAAGAAGACAACATCGCAGCATCCATCGCCAGCGGCAGCTTCGGCGTGCAGATGACGGCGGTAATTCCCACCAGTATGAACACCCTTGCCAAGATCGCGTGCGGTATCGCGGACAATCTGGTGTGCCGCGCCGCGTCGGTGATGCTCAAAGAGCAAAAAACCCTCCTGCTGGCCCCGCGCGAAATGCCCTTTAGCCCTATTGATCTGGAAAATATGCACAAGCTTGCGTCCCTTGGCGTTATCATCGCCCCGCCCGTGCTTGGGTATTACAGCCAGAGCGCGACCCTGGAGCAGATGGAAGATTTCCTCATCGGCAAGTGGTACGATCAGCTTGGCATTGAGCACAATCTGTATAAACGATGGCAATAAAGGAGACAAATGAAAAAAATAGCGATCTATCCGGGAACCTTTGATCCCATCACCAACGGCCACCTTGATATTATCAACCGTGCAAAATGCCTTTTTGACCAGATCATTGTCGCCGTAGCGGCCAATCCGGGTAAAAAGCCCCGCTTTGATCTGGACCAGCGAGTGGATTTCGTGCAGCGCTCCATCTCTATTCTTTCAAACGTACAGGTTAAACCCTTTGATAACCTGCTGGTGCGCTTTGCCAAAGACCAGAACGCCCAGATCATTATCAGAGGGTTAAGAGCCGTGAGTGATTTTGAGTACGAACTGCAGATGGGCTATACCAATTCCACGCTTGACAGCACTATAGAGACGGTGTATCTGATGCCCACGCTGGAAAACGCGTTTATCTCCTCGTCGGTGGTACGAAGCCTGCTGGATTATGACGGCAAGATCGATCATCTGGTGCCTGAGCAAGTGTGCAAAGCCATCTGCACGAAATAGCGCTTTTTAAAGCCAAAAATGATATAATCTCAAAAATTCTAAGGTGAGTTGATGCCAAAAAGAACAGATATAAAAACGGTTTTACTTATCGGGTCCGGACCGATCGTGATCGGTCAGGCGTGTGAGTTTGACTACAGCGGTACGCAGGCGGCCAAGACGCTGAAGGAACTGGGCTACAAAGTTGTGCTGATCAATTCCAATCCCGCAACGATCATGACCGATCCGGAGTTTGCCGACCGAACCTTTGTCGAACCCATCACCGAAAAAGTGATCGCCAAAATCATCAAGCAGGAAAACGTCGACGCGGTGCTGCCCACGATGGGCGGACAAACCGCGCTGAACGTGGCGATGAGTATGCACGATAAAGGGATGCTTGAAGATGTGGTCTTTTTGGGTGCTGATCCAAAAGCGATCAAGATGGGCGAAGACCGCCAGGAGTTTAAAAACGCGATGGTACGTATCGGTATGGATATCCCGATGTCGTATTACGCCTACTCGATGGAAGAGGCGATGGAAGCAGCCGACAAGATCGGCTTTCCCATGATTTTAAGAGCGTCATACACGCTTGCCGGCGGCGGAAGCGGGGTCGCGTACAATATCGACGAGTTTAAAGACCTCGCGCAAAACGGTCTTGATGCCAGTCCGGTCAATGAGATTTTGATCGAAGAATCGCTGCTTGGCTGGAAAGAGTACGAGATGGAAGTGATCCGTGACCGCGAGGATAACTGCATTATCGTCTGTTCTATCGAAAACGTCGATCCCATGGGTGTCCACACGGGCGATTCGATCACCGTCGCTCCGGCGTTGACCCTGACGGATAAAGAGTATCAGCGGATGCGTGACGCTTCTTTTGCGATTTTAAGAGAGATCGGTGTGGATACCGGCGGGTCCAACGTCCAGTTTGCGCTCAATCCAGAAAACGGCCGCATGACCGTGATCGAAATGAACCCCAGAGTCAGCCGAAGCAGCGCGCTTGCCTCAAAAGCCACGGGTTATCCCATCGCCAAGATCGCTACGCTGCTGGCGGTTGGCTACACCCTTGATGAAATCAAAAACGATATCACGGGCACAGCGGCCAGTTTTGAACCCGTTATCGATTACGTGGTGACCAAACTGCCCCGTTTTACCTTTGAAAAGTTTCCCGAAACCAATTCTACGCTGACGACATCCATGAAAAGCGTTGGCGAAGCCATGGCTATTGGCAGAACGTTTAAAGAATCCTTCCAAAAAGCATTGTGTTCTCTTGAAACGGGCCTTGGCGGCTTTGAGCGCATTGGCGTCGGTGACGAGACGCTGCAAAAAGAGATCAGGCGACCCCATGCCGAGCGTATCTTATACCTTGTCGAAGGTTTTCGCCGGGGACTGAGTGTAGATGATCTTTATGAACTGTGCAGCGTGGATAAATGGTTTTTATACCAGTTTGAAGAGTTGGTCGCCCTTGAGGGACAAATCGATCTGGAAACGCTGGGGGATAAAATCCTGATGCGCCGCATCAAAAGCGAAGGCTTCAGCGATGATATGATCGCGCGCCTGATCAATGCCAGAGAAAACACCGACCTGGCCGAAAACGATATCTTCGCAGCCAGGCAGAAGCTTGGCGTGCATCTGGAATACAGCGAAGTCGATACCTGCGCGGCCGAGTTTGAAGCGTTGACGCCGTATCTGTACTCTTCGACCAATGTCAGTGAATTTCCCTGCCAAGAGATTGAAAAAGATACAAAGCAAAAAATCCTGGTTATCGGCGGCGGGCCAAACCGGATCGGGCAGGGGATCGAGTTTGATTACTGCTGTGTTCACGCGGCGTTTGCCCTGCAGGACATGGATGCCAAATCAATCATGTACAACTGCAATCCCGAAACGGTATCCACCGACTATGACACCAGCGATATTTTGTATTTTGAACCCATCGATTTTGAACATGTCAGAGCCGTCATCGAGCGTGAAAAGCCAGACGGCGTGATCGTACACTTTGGCGGACAGACGCCTTTGAAACTGGCCAAAAAACTTACCGCCATCGGTGCTAAAATCATCGGCACAAGCGCCAAGGTGATTGATGAGGCCGAAGACAGAGAAAAGTTTTCGGGCTTTTTAAACCGTCTGGGGCTCAAGCAGCCCGAAAACGGAACGGCGACTACAAAAGAGGGGGCCTTTACCATAGCAACCCAGATCGGCTACCCCGTACTGGTTCGCCCCAGCTACGTCCTTGGCGGCCGGGCGATGCGTATTGTCTACAGCCAGGAAGAGTTGCAAAACTACATGGATGAAGCCGTCAGCGTTTCGCACGAATCCCCGGTCCTTATCGACAAGTTTCTGGACCGCGCGGTAGAACTTGACGTGGACGCCATCAGTGACGGCACGGATGTGTATATCGGCTCAGTGATGCAGCATATCGAAGAAGCCGGCGTCCACAGCGGCGACAGCGCGTGCTCGCTTCCAAGCGTGAGCCTGAGTTACGAACAGCTCAAAGAGGTTGAGACCCAGACTAAGCAGATCGCGCTGGGTCTGGATATCAAGGGACTTTTAAATATCCAGTACGCCATTTATCAGGGGGAACTGTATCTGATTGAAGTCAACCCAAGAGCCAGCCGGACCGTTCCCTTTGTCAGCAAAGCCACGGGCGTGCCGCTTGCCAAGGTGGCAACGCGGGTGATGGTACGGGGTGATCTGCGAGAAAGCCTGGAGTATTACGATACCTTCAGCGTCGTAAGCGATGACGGCAACGTGCTTAAGCCAAAACTCAAAGACCATATCGCGGTCAAAGAAGCGGTTTTTCCCTTTGACAAACTCAGCGGCGCCGACCTTATCCTAAGCCCTGAAATGAAATCCACCGGCGAAGTGATGGGCATCAGCAGCAGTTTTGGTACCAGTTTTGCCAAAAGCCAGGTGGCGTGCAAAAACGATCTGCCCACTTCCGGCACGCTGTTTATGTCCCTGACCGATCTGGACAAGCCAAACGCCGCGCAGCTTGCCAAAAAGTATATCAATCTGGGTTTTGCCATCGTCGCCACCGGCGGCACGCACGATATCTTGACCCAAAGCGGCGTAGAGAGTGAAAAGGTGTTTAAAATCAGCGAAGGCCGGCCCAATATCACCGACCGAATCAAAAACGGTGATATCGATCTTGCGATCAACACCAGCGACAACCGCTCCAGTAAAAACGACGCCAAACTGATCCGCCAAGCCGTTTTAAAGGGCAAGGTCCCGTACTTTACCACCATAGCCGCTGCCAATGTCGCAGCCGAAGCGATCGCCAACCTCAGCGACGTGTATGAACCAAAAGCGCTGCAAGATTATCTGAACTGATGCAAGGCGATTTTGTCTATCTGGTACAAACCGATACGACCGCGGGATTTTTGTCCCGCGACGCAGGCGCGCTGAACCGGGCCAAACAGCGCATTGCCGGCAAAAGCTACATTACCGCCCTGGCAGGGAATAAAGATTTGCCCCGCATCCCCCAAGCGCATAAAAACAGGGTCCGAAGAGCGGACAAAACCACCTTTATCCATCCAAACGGTAAGAGTTACCGCGTCATCAGAGGTCCTCACAGGGATTTTGTAAAGCGCTTTGGCGCGATCTATTCCACTTCGGCCAATAAAAGCGGGCAGGATTTTGATATAAACTACGCCAAAGCGTATTGCGACGTGATTGTCGAAGATACCCGAGGACTACGGCCCAGGGGCGCATCCTCCCTGATTCGCCTTTCAAAGACCACGCTGCGCAGACTGCGCTGAACAAGGAGTTGTCATGGCAAAAATTATTATTTTCAGCGGTGCCGGTATCAGCGCCGAAAGCGGAATCAGTACGTTTCGAGACAGCGGGGGCCTGTGGGAGCGCTACAAGATAGAAGATATCTGCTCGGCCGGGTGTATGCAGTACAACCGCGAAGAAACGATAGACTTTTACAATAAAAGGCGCGCCGATATCAAAGACAAGCAGCCAAACAGGGCACACCTTGAGATTGCGAAGCTAAAAGAGAACTACCCCGAAGATGTTGCCGTGATCACGCAAAACGTGGATGATCTTTTTGAGAAAGCCGGGTGCAAAGACGTGATCCATCTGCACGGTTTTTTGCCCAATCTGCGGTGTGAAAGCTGTGAAGCGACTACCTATATCGGCTATAAAGCCCAGGATGATTCCAAACGCTGCACCTGCGGCGGATCGCTGCGCCCCGATGTGGTTTTTTTCGGGGAAGCCGCGCCCATGTATCAAAAACTGCACGATCATATCAGCGATTGTGAAGTGTTTGTCGTTATCGGCAGCAGCGGCAACGTCATCCCCACCGACTCGGTGGCGGCGTTTGTGGATTATTCGATTGTAAACAACCTGGAACCAAGTGAAGCGATCAGGGATGATTTTTATAACAAAGTATTATATAAAAAGGCCGGGGAAGCGATTGATGAGATTATGAAAGATTGCCGCGCCTGGCTAAATAGTTGAAAACTATTATCAATATTGACAAAGAAAGTGTATAATGCTATAATTTGATAATATTTATCAAAAAAGGATAGCATATGAGCGTTCTTGTCATAGGAGCTGACCGTATCAGCGCGATTAAATCGGTACTCAAAGAGTTTGGTGCCCAAAACATCAAACACTGGGACGGGCGCAACAAAAGAGCCCTCTGCAAGCGCTCCATTCCCGAAGGAACCCAGTGTGTGGTGATGCTGACTGATTTTTTAAACCACAACGCGATGCATCAGTTTAAAAAGCAGGCTAAAGAAAAAAACATCCCCTTTGTCTGTGCCAAGCGAAGCTGCAGTTCGCTGCAGTGTCAAATGTGTAAAATTTTCGGGCATAAACCCTGTAAAAATTGGGTACAATAGCGGCAAAAAAACAGGATAGCTATGCTACGAATCCTTTTTCTCCTTTTCTCTGTGCACTCTATACTCTTTGGATGCGCGCTGTGTACGGTGTACCAACCCTCCGTAAACGTCACCGCCGATCTTGAAACCAAAGACAATAGGTTAGAAAAGATCAGCTTTACCTGGACCTTTAGCAAAGCCTTTACCGAGGAGTTGGCCAGAGATTATGACAAAAACGGCAACGGCGATTTTGAAAAAAAAGAGTTGCGGGCTATTGAAAAAACACTGCTTGAATACATCCAACCGCGCAATTATCTCACCACGATCAAATACAACCCCGCAGGCAGCGATAAAAAGATGCAGGAACAAAACAATCTCTCATCAGAGCCGGTATCAACACGTACCGATTTTAAAAAGGGCCGGCTTCTTTTTTACTTTACCCAGCCGCTTTCTTTGCAGCTGGAAAGAAAAGGGGTGCTGTTTGTTCAAACCTTTGATAAAGAAGAGTTTTTCTCCTTTATTTATGAAGACAATGCATTGGCGCTGCATGGCAGCAGCGACCTTGGCTTAAGCCAGAACCCACGAACGCATACGCTCTTTGCCAAAGTCGTTGACAGGCAGGACGTGCAGGAAAAGCAGGGCAGCGGTGCCAAAACGCAGACGGTTGCAAGCAAACAGCAGCAAACGCTGTTACAAACGGCACAGGAAGTTTTCGCGCTGCTTTCAAAGCGCTTAGAAGCAGCGATCAAAGCGGTTAAGGATGAGGGCAGTATCACGGCGTTTTTTATGATTATGCTTTTTTCTTTTGCCTACGGCGCGCTGCACGCGGCGGGGCCGGGACACGGCAAGACGGTGGTGGCTTCGTATATGTTCTCATCCAATAAAAACATTAAAAAAGCACTTGTCATCTCCCTGCTTATCGGGCTGACCCACGCCTTCTCGGCGCTGCTTTTAACGGTGGTCATCTATATTCTGGTCACGGGTTTTCTCATGGCTTTTGTGGATAACGTCAACTTTTATGTCACCAAGCTCTCAGCGGTGGTGATCACCGCGATCGGTCTGCATATGCTTTATAAACGCTTCAAAGCCGACAGGCAGGCTGCCAAAGCGCCAAAATTCAGTCTGCACAAACCAAGCTGCGGGTGTGCCTCATGCAGGCTTGACAGCAAGACAACAGACCTTGGCGTGATACTGGCTGCGGGACTGGTGCCATGTCCGGGGACGGTGGTGATTTTTATTCTTACCATCACCGCAGGCGTTTTATGGCTTGGTTTTGTAAGTGCTGTGTTTATGAGTCTTGGGATGAGTCTGGTGATCTTTGTCACCGCGCTGTTTTCTTTGGGGTTAAAGCGATCGCTTGCGCAAAACACCGGGGTCTTGCGCGTTTTTGAGTATCTCTCAATCTTGCTGATCATCGGCGTGGGCGCCGTGATCTTGATTATTTAGCGTGTTTAAACGTCTCAGCGATCATAAAAGAA
This sequence comes from Campylobacterota bacterium, assembly GCA_051746505.1. Lineage (GTDB taxonomy): Bacteria > Campylobacterota > Campylobacteria > Campylobacterales > Sulfurovaceae > TCS-49. Next base: position 27,225 of record JBNJFE010000003.1, on the reverse strand, counting down.
AGCTCTAACGCCTGATCGGCGTTGAGCCTTGGATCACACTGCGTATGGTAGCGGTCCGAAAGGCCCTCGGCCGTGATCTGGCTGCTTTGGCTGCCCACGCATTCGGTGACGTTTTGGCCCGTCATCTCAAGGTGGATGCCGCCTGCTACGCTGCCCTGGGCTTTGTGAATCTGGAAAAACTGCTTGACTTCGCGCAGGATATTGTCAAAATCTCTTGTTTTATAACCCGTATCGGTTTTAACGGTATTGCCGTGCATGGGATCACAGCTCCAGATGACGTTTTTACCCTCAAGTTCGACGCGCTTTAGCAGCGGCGGGAATTTTTCCGCGATCTTGTCCGCGCCCATCCGTACGATCAGGTTCAGTCTGCCGGGTTCGTTTTGGGGGTTGAGCTTGTCAATGAGTTTGATCAGTTCATCTTCTTCCATGCTCGGGCCGACTTTGCAGCCGATAGGATTCTTGATGCCCCGCATATACTCCACATGGGCTTCATCCAGCATTCTGGTGCGATCGCCTATCCACAGCATATGCGCCGCGCAGTTGTACCAGTCACCGCTGAGGCTGTCTTTTCTGGTCAGCGCTTCTTCATAATTTAACAGCAGCGCCTCATGTGAGGTAAACAGCGTAGTCTGCGCGATTGCGGGCGTATTGTCTGAAGTGATGCCGCATGAGCGCATAAACTGCAGCGACTGCTCGATTTTGGCTGCGAGGTCTTCATACTTTTGGCCAAGGGGATGGTCTTTTAAAAAGTCCTGGTTCCACGTATGGACTTTATTGAGATCGGCCATGCCGCCTCTGGCAAACGCCCGCAGCAGGTTCAGCGTCGCCGCGCTTTGGTTGTACGCTTTTAAAAGTCGCTTTGGCTTGGGCTCTCTGGCCCCGGCTTCAAAGGATGCGTCGTTGATGATATCGCCGCGGTAGCTTGGCAGTTCAAGCCCCTCTTTTTTCTCAAAATCGCTGCTTCTTGGCTTGGCAAACTGGCCTGCCACGCGGCCGACCTTGACTACGGGTTTGCCCCCGCTGTAGGTCATGACCACCGCCATCTGCATCAATACCTTAAAAAGCGATTTGATATTATCACCGCCAAAGGCGCCGAAGCTTTCGGCACAGTCGCCGCCCTGGAGCAAAAACGCGTCGCCTCTGCACACATCGGCAAGTTGGCTTTTGAGTGTTCTGGCCTCCTGGGCAAAGATAAGGGGCGGGTTGGCCCGAAGCTCTTTTTCTACCTTTTTCAGCGTTTCGGTGTCTTTGTATGTGGGCTGCTGCTTGATGGGAAAATCCCTCCAGCTGCTTGGGTTCCAATTGTTCATTATTACGGCCTTTATTTTTAAAATTATTGAAATTGTAACGATTTTATCTAAAAGTTTTAAAAAGATGCCTGAAAATATCTGCGGGGTTGGTCTCTATTTGCCCAGACAAAATTCCCCAAACATCGAATCAAGCACTTCCTCGCTGTCAAAGGGGCGTGAAATGGAAGCGATCGCCTTGGCCGCTTCCTGCAGGTGGTAGCTGAAAAATTCAAGCTCTTCATTTTGCAGGGGTACCAGCGCGTTTTCTATCTCTTTGCAAGCCTCTTGCACGGCAGTGATCTGGCGGTGGCCCACAAGCATCAGCTCCTCATCGGTTCCGCTGCTGTCAAGGTAGTCAAGAAGCGGCCCGGTGAGCGCGTCAAGCTCTTTGGCGGCGCAGATTTCAATGGGAGTCAACCCTTTAAATCTGCTCCTGTCGATGCGGATAGTCAGGTCGCTTTTGTTGATACAGACAAAAAGTTTTTTATCACTTTCGTGCAGCAGAGAGAGAATCTTTTCATCTTCATCATCCAGAGGCTGCGAACCGTCAAAAACGGCGATAACGATATCGCTTTGTTTCATCGCTTCCATCGATTTTTCGATCCCGATCGTCTCGATCGTTTCACTGCTTTGGCGGATGCCGGCGGTATCGACGATACGGATCAGGTGGGTACCAAGCAGCAGCTGTTCTTCTATGGTGTCTCTGGTGGTTCCGGCGATATCGCTGACGATGGCTCTGTTTTGTGCCAGCAGGCGGTTTAAGATGGAACTCTTACCGACATTGGGTTTGCCGATGATGGCGGCTTTAAACCCCTCTATCAAGCCTTTTTTGCGCTTGCTGGTATCAACCAGCCGCGCAAACTGTTCCTTGAGGCTGTGCAGTTTACTTTGCAGGCTTTGCTTCAAATCACCCGGCAAATCTTCTTCGGCGTAATCGATGGAGACTTCACTGTAGGCAAGAGCGCCGATGAGTTCGTCTCTGGCCCGGTCGACAAACTCCTGCAGATCGCCCTGAAGCTGTTTTGTCAATATTTTTGCGGCATCTAAGCTTTTTGATTCGATCAGCTTAGCCGTTGCTTCGGCCTTGGTCAGATCGATCTTGCCGTTTAAAAACGCGCGTTTGCTGAATTCGCCGGGGGTGGCAAGTACGGCCCCGTAATCCAGCGTACTTTGCAGTACCAGCTGAGATACGCTGATCCCGCCGTGGCACTGTAGTTCGACAACGTCTTCGCCGGTAAAGGAGTAGGGGGCTTTGAAATAGATAATAATGGCTTGATCGATCGCTTCGCCGCTGCTGTCATACAGATATGACAACGTAGCCATGCGGGGCGTGAAGTCATCTTTGGCCGAGATCGTTTTGGCAATGTGCAGGGCTTGGGGCCCGCTGATACGGACAATGGAGATAGAAGCTACGCCCGAAGCCGTAGCCGTGGCCGCGATCGTGCTATTTTCTGAAGTCATTGACGACGATATACTTTTCGTCAAAACTGTTGGTTTTGATACCGACGTATTTGTTGGGAAACTGCGATCGAAGCTGTTTCAGCGCGATCTGTACCAAAATGCCGTCCAGCGGCTTGGTCTGGCCCCGGCCGCTTTGTTTGATCTGGGTGATGACGGGTTTGATATAGTTTGCTATCATCTTTTCCTGAGAGGTTAAAAATTCCGCGACTTCCAGCCGCAGGGAAAGGTTGTATTTGGAATTGATCCAGTTAAAAAGCATATACGAAAGCGCTTTGTAGCGGTAGCCCTCCTTGCCGATAAGCAGGGCGGCGTCATCGCCTTTGATTTCGATAAAAACCGTATCGTCATCAATCATAGAGACATAGATGCGCTCCAAATCAAAACACATCGTTTCAAAAAGCGCGTTGATCTTTTCATCGATTTCTTTGCACACGCCGTCATTTTCGTCACAGCCGCCGGTGTAAAAGTTTTGGATGATTTCATCTTCGTCTGTGTTGTAAGATTTTACGCGCTGCTGGGGCTCTTTTGCCCGGGGTGATTTTTCTTTTGGCGGCTGCGTTTGTTTTGAGCTGGGTTGAGCCGGGGCGGGGTGTTTGCGCTCTTTTGGCTTTGGCCGGGGTCTTTGCGGAACTTCTTTACAGGTTGCCACGATCACCGCGGATTTTTTAAAAAGCCCCAAAAAACCGGGTTTTGGGTGCTGGATAATTTCAAAGTGCAGTTCGGTGATGGAACATTCTAACTTTGAAGAAGCCTGGCTGTACGCTTCTTCAAGGCTTGGGGCTTCAACTTTCAGCATGCTTTCGCCTTTTTGCTTCAAACTGCTTGTTAATCACCCACTGCTGCGCGATAGAGAAGATGTTGTTTGTCAGCCAGTACAGAACCAGGCCTGCGGGGAAGGTGATAAAAAACAGCGTAAAGATAACGGGCAGATATTCAAAAATCTTTTTTTGCATCGGATCGGTGAAGTTGTTGGGCGACATTTTCTGCTGCAGCCACATACTGCCGCCCATGAGAATGGGCAGGATGAAATAGGGATCCATCGCCGACAGGTCGTTGATCCACAGTATCCACTCGGCTCCTTTGAGTTCGATCGTGTTAATCAGCACGCGGTAAATGGCAAAAAATACCGGAATCTGCAGGATCAATGGCAGGCACCCGCCCATGGGATTGACCTTGTTTTTCTTGTAAAAATCCATCATGTGCGCATTCATTTTCTGTGAATCGCCCTTGTACTTCTCCTGAATCTGCTTGATACGGGGAGAGAGCTCTTTGAGCTTTTGCATAGAGGTCATACCCTTGTGCGTCAGCGGGAAGAGGATAAGACGGATGAAAAATGTCAAGATCACGATCGACCAGCCCCAGTTGCCCACTTTTTCATGGATATAAAGCAAGACTTTAAACACCGGCGCGGCGATAAAGGAGAAAAAGCCGTATTCGATCGCATCGGTCAGCTGCGGATGGATCGAAGAGAGTTTTTTATAATCTTTTGGACCGATATAACCGGCGATAGAAAACGTTTTATCCGCATTGATAAACAGGATCGGATTTTCCTTGTCGGCAATGACCGAAACGTTTCGCGGGTTGTCAAAATCATAAAACAGTGTCGCGTAGTATTTGGAAAACGCCGAAGCGATCTGGGCTTTGGAAAAACTCTCATTGCCCGTGGCGTCGCCTGATTCGATCGTGTGGATCACTTCATCGGTGGTGCGGATCAAACCGCCGTGGACGGCAAATCCGTCAACGGCGACAGCGGGTTTGTCCCCGGGGGTGATGAAAAATTTCTCATCTTTATTGATCTTGACATCTACGGTGTAGTGGCCGTCGCTTGAAAACGTCACGGTTTTTGTAACCGTGGTTTCACCCATCTTTTGCGTCAGCGTAACCTGTTTGTCGCTGCCATCCAGCGTTAGGGTTTCGGTATCGGCGCTGTAGGGAGTTTTAAACGCCTGCTTATTGATATCGGGATCGGCGTAGCGCACTTCCAGAGGCCGGACGTTGTTTGGATCAAGCAGTTTGATCTGGGCGCCTTCCTCGTCGCTAAACTGCGACTCAAGAAGCGTAACCTGCTTGATACGTCCGAGACGGTCGATCTCTAAGCGGAAATTGTCGGCATTGACCGTCACAAGCGTTCTATCAAGTGACGTGCTGCTTTGCGGGGCCTGAGTTTTTTGCTCTGTCTGTGCGCTTTGCTGCGCATCCGGCGCGGCGTCCGTGCCTGCAGGTGCCTGCGTTTTAGCCTGGTTTTGTTCTGTCTGAGCGGTCTGGGTGGTTTCTGTTTTTTGCGGTTTTGGCATGAAAAAGTAATCATAAGCGATAAAAACCAGCAAGGAAAGAACCGTTGCTATTAAAAACCGTTTTTGCGTATCTAACTTATCCAATTGATTTCCCTCTGTGTTTAAAGTTCCAACGCGCCTGTGCTGTGCAGGGCGTGTGTGAATCGTTGTCTGGTTTTTTCAAAGCTGCTGTTGAGCAGTTTTTCTTTGGCTACAAAAATGTAGCTGCCGGTCTCAAGGTGGGAAGCATTGTTGATAAAGTGCGCGCGAAGCAGACGTTTTGCCCTGTTTCGCTTGACAGCGTTGCCCACTTTTTTGCTTGCGACAAAACCGACTTTTTGAGCGGCGTTTTTCCTGTAAAACACGACAAACGCCCCGTCGTGCTTGACCTTGGCGGTTTTATACACCCTTGAAAACTCTTTTTGCGTTTTCAGGGTTGCAAAACCTGCTATACGGACAATCTTTTTCTGCCTTTTGCACGTCTTGCGTTGATCACTTTTCTACCGTTTTTGCTTTTCATTCTGGCTCTGAAACCGTGTTTGTTTTTGCGTGGTCTGTTGTGGGGTTGAAATGTTCGTTTCATATTTATCTTTCCTTTTACGATTTATATTGTTAAATTGTCGTGAATTTTACACAAAAACAGCTTAGCGATATATTAATTGGTATTATTATCTGCTTAATTGATGATTATGCTATAATAAAAACAAAAAATACAAACACAGGAACAGGAAAGTGTATGCGGCCTATTGCGAAAAATAAAAAAGCGTTTTTTGATTTTGAGATTCTTGAAAAGTTTGAAGCCGGTATCGTACTGACCGGCAGCGAAGTCAAAGCCGTGAGAAATGCCAGAGTCAATCTCAAAGACAGCTTTTGCCGTTTTATCAAAGGGGAACTCTGGCTTTTAAACGCCCATATTTCGCATATGGATTACACCAACCCCCATTTTAAACCAGAACCCACCAGGGCCAGAAAACTGCTGCTGCATGATAAACAGCTTGATAAACTCTACGGCAAGGTCAGCAAGCAGGGGTTGACGGTGGTAGCGTTAAAAATCTATTTTAACAGGCGCAACCTGTGCAAAGTCCAGATCGCGCTGGCCAAAGGTAAGAAAAAACACGACAAGCGTGAAACCCTGAAGAAAAAAACGATGGACAGGGAAGCCAAGCAGGCCGTGAAAGACGCCCTGTAATACTAAAGCGTAAACAAATAAAAACTTTAGTATAATTGGGCGCATATAAGAGTTTTGAATCAGAAATAGCCAAGTGAGAATGCCATGGAACGAGAATGCAAAAAAATTGAAGAATTGACAGCCGATCTGCTTGAAAAGTGCCGCGGCGAAGAACTTTTTACCAGAGACCTGGAAGCGGTTATGGAGTTTTTATACGACAATGCCGCGCTGTTTGGCATTTCCGGTCAGGATTTCAGAGAGATTGCCCAGCGCTATTCCGACGAGGGGCAGACCCAGATCGCTAAAGACACCCTGGAGGATTTTCAAAACAGTACCGACAGCATTTCTGATATCACAAAACTCAACATCCAGGAAGTCGAAAAGATAATTTCAAATGAACGGATTGATCTGAGCGGTCTCAAAACAAAAGTCAGCAGTTTTCACAATGAAATCTTTGACGAACTGGAAAAAGCCAATAAACGTATAGAAACCCTGCAAAAAGAGATTCACAGCCTGGAAAACGAAGTCAATCTGGATCATTTGACCAAGCTGTACAACAGAAAAACACTTATTGAAGATATCAACCATCTCATCAGTACGGCCCGGCAAAAGTCCGAAGCCGGATTCAGTATCATTATTATCGATCTGGATGATTTTAAACTCATCAACGATAAAAACGGCCATTTGGCCGGCGACAAGGTTTTGATCTATGTGGCCAAGCTGCTCAAAAGTCTGGTGCGGCAGGGCACAAAGGTGTATCGTTTCGGCGGGGAAGAGTTTATTATCGTGCTTAACCGCACCGATCTGGACGAAGCGGTAAAAGTTGCCAACAGAACGGTAAAATCAATCGCAAAAAACAAACTCAAATTCAAAGACAGTATTATCACGATCACGGCAAGTCTGGGCGTGACAAAATACACAGAGGGCGACAATTACGAAACGCTTTTTCAAAGGGCCGATAAAGCGATGTATGAAGCCAAATCCAAAGGAAAAAGCAGAGTGGAGATAGGGTAATGGAGTTAAGTTATATCGATATGATCCTTGGCGGACTGATCATCCTTTTGGGCTTAAAAGGCTTAATGGGAGGAATGATCAAAGAAGTGTTCGGGTTGCTGGCCATTGCCCTTGGCATCTACCTTGCCTCGACGTTTTCGGCACCTTTTGGAACGTTTTTAAACGATACGGTTTTGGGATTTGAAAAGTCCCAGGCGGCAAATTTGATCGCTTTTGTCGTATTGCTCATTGCCATCTGGACCGGAATTCTGGGCCTTGGCAAGATCACTTCCAAGCTTGTCGGCCTCAGCGGTCTTGGCGCCGTTGACAAGATTTTGGGGTTTTTGTTTGCCTCGGGAAAGATTTTTGTTATCTTTTCCGTGATCGCATACGCGCTTGCTTCGGTGGATTTTATCTCAGAAAAATTGCAGAACCAGACCAAAGAAAGCACGCTCTTCCCGCTGCTGGCGGCATCGGGGGATGCTATTATCAATATCGACCCCAAGCTGCTGCAAAATACCAAAGAAAAGACACAGCAGAAACTGGAATCACTTGATGTGAAAAATCTCAGTCCTAAGCAGCTGGAAGAAAAGATTCAGAAAAAAATGAGTGAACAAAACCAGACGCTGCCTGAACTCAAAGAGGATGGAAATGATGAATGAATCAATAAAAAAAGATTTTGAAGCCCATAATGTCGATTATGACCAGCTTCTGGAGGATTTCAAAGCGATACTGCGAAAAAACGGCCTCAAATACACCAAACAGCGCGAACTGATCTTAAAAGCCCTGCACCAGAATAACGGGCATTTTTCGCCTGAGGTGCTGTATAATCTCGTCCAGCAGGAAGACCCCGCGATGAATATCGGCATCGCCACGGTGTACCGCACACTGGGACTTTTAGAAGATGAGGGACTTGTCTCCTCGCTTTCTTTCGGTGCCCAGGGCAAGAAGTATGAACTTGGCGTCAAAGAACACCATGACCACATCATCTGCACCGAATGCGGCAAGATCGTGGAGTTTTGCGATGAGAAGATTGAAAAGCGCCAGGAAAAGATCGCGAAGTTTTTCAAATTCCAGATTACAGACCATACGATGAAGATTTACGGCGTCTGCCCCGACTGCCAGAGAAAATAAGAAAAAAGGAAGCACATTTGTTTAGCAGCCAGTATATTCAAGAACGGATCAGCAAAGCACAAACCCTCAGAGACTTAGAAGTCAATCCCTACAGCAACGACAGCCGGCGCGATACGACGGTGGCAAAGTTTTTAAACGTCAACAGCGACGTACAAAATCTGGAAAACAGCCGCGATGAAAGCCGCGTGTACACCGTAGCCGGCCGGATCAAGTTTTTTCGCCTGATGGGCAAAGCAAGTTTTTTAAAGATTGAGGATGAAAGCGGTATTTTACAGATATATGTCGCCAGGGACAATCTGCCCCAAGACTTTTACAATAAAATCTTTAAAAAGAATGTGGAAGTAGGCGACATCATCGAAGTCACGGGCTTTCCCTTTATGACCAAAAAAGGCGAGCTTACCCTCAGCGTCAACGCGTTGCAGGTTTTAAGCAAAGCGATCAGCCCGCTGCCGGAAAAGTACCACGGTATCCAGGATAAAGAGCTGCGCTACCGCCAGCGCTATCTGGATCTGATCATGAACAGTGAAGTCAAAAAGACGTTTCACATGCGAAGCAAGATCAT
>JBNJFE010000003.1:0-18245 GCA_051746505.1 Campylobacterota bacterium | reverse complement strand
CGGTATCCAGGATAAAGAGCTGCGCTACCGCCAGCGCTATCTGGATCTGATCATGAACAGTGAAGTCAAAAAGACGTTTCACATGCGAAGCAAGATCATATCGCTGACACGCCGCTTTTTTGAGGACAAGGGCTTTTTGGAAGTAGAAACGCCCATGATGCATCCTATCCCCGGCGGTGCCAACGCCAAACCATTTGTCACCCACCACAACGCCCTTGGTATAGACCGCTACCTGCGTATCGCGCCCGAGCTGTACCTCAAGCGTTTGATCGTGGGCGGTTTTGAGGCGGTATTTGAAATCAACCGTAATTTTCGAAACGAAGGGATGGACGCGACGCACAACCCGGAATTTACCTCTATCGAATTTTACTGGGCGTATAAAGATTATAATGACCTGATCGAGTTGACCAAAGAGTATTTTGAATACCTTTTTGATCACCTGCAGCTGCCTGCGCATCTGCCCTACGGGGATCTGCAGATCGATTTTGGTTCCTTTGAGCGCATCGCGCTGATTGAATCCTTAACCGCCGTCGGCGGCGTGCCAAAAGAGGTTGCCACCGACGCGGACAAAGCGCGCGAGTATCTCAAAGAGCATAATATTGAGACAGATGAGGGGCTAAGCCTTGGCAATCTGCAGGGCGAACTTTTTGACGCCTTTGTCGAAGACAAATTGATCAATCCCACCTTTATTACCGAGTATCCGGTCGAACTCAGCCCGCTTGCCAGAAGAAGCGATGAAAACCCCGACGTCACCGAGCGGTTTGAACTCTTTATTGCCGGCAAAGAGATCGCCAACGCTTTCAGCGAGCTTAATGATCCCATCGATCAGCTGGAACGCTTTGAACAGCAGATGGCGCAAAAAGACAGCGGCGATGATGAAGCCCACGAGATGGATGAAGATTTCGTACGCGCCCTGAGCTACGGGATGGCCCCGTGTGCGGGCCAGGGTATCGGCATCGACCGGCTGGTGATGATGCTGACTAATCAGCACACCATTCGGGATGTGTTATTATTTCCCGCGATGCGTCCTGAGAAAAAAGACGTGATCGCTGAAGATATGCAGGACAAGATTGAAGAAAAAAACAAGTAAAAGGAACATTGATGGCTTATTTTATGCAAGAACAAGACAAACAAGTATTTGATTTAATAGAAAAAGAATTGCACCGGCAAACCGATCATCTTGAAATGATCGCCAGTGAAAACTTCACCTCACCTGCGGTGATGGAAGCTATGGGCAGCGTTTTTACCAACAAATACGCCGAAGGCTACCCCTACAAGCGCTACTACGGCGGCTGCGAATACGCTGATGAGGTAGAACAGCTTGCCATTGACCGGGCCAAAGAGATTTTTGGCTGCAACTACGCCAACGTCCAGCCCCACAGCGGAAGCCAGGCAAACAGCGCGGTATACGCCGCGCTGCTCAAAGCCGGCGATAAAATCCTGGGGATGGATCTCAGCCACGGCGGACACTTGACCCATGGTGCCAAACCAAGCTTTAGCGGCAAAAACTACCAACCTTTTTACTACGGCGTGGAAATGGACGGCAAGATCGATTACGACAAGGTCTTGGAAACGGCCAAAATCGTCCGGCCCAAGCTTATTATCTGCGGGGCCAGCGCGTATGCCAGAGAGATTGACTTTGCTAAATTCAAAAGCATCGCCGATGAAGTCGGCGCCTACCTGCTTGCCGATATCGCTCATATCGCGGGGCTGGTAGCAGCAGGGGAGCATATGAGTCCTTTTCCTTACGCCGATATCGTAACCACTACCACGCACAAAACGCTGCGGGGTCCAAGAGGCGGGATGATTTTATGTAACGATGAAGATATTTACAAAAAAACCAACAGCGCGATCTTTCCCGGAACGCAGGGCGGACCGCTTATTCACGTGATCGCCGCAAAAGCGGTGGCTTTCGGGGAGATACTGCAGCCGGAGTGGAAAGAGTACGCCAGGCAGATCAAAGCCAACGCCAAAACGCTGGCGGACGTACTTGCCAAGCGAGGCTACGACGTCGTCAGCGGCGGTACCGATAACCACCTGGTGCTGGTTTCGTTTTTGGATAAGGATTTCAGCGGCAAAGAAGCCGATGAAGCTCTTGGCAACGCAGGCATAACGGTCAATAAAAACACCGTACCCGGGGAAACAAGAAGCCCCTTTGTCACCAGCGGGGTCCGCATCGGCGCGCCGGCACTGACTGCCCGGGGGATGAAAGAAAAAGAGTTTGAATTTATCGGCCAAAAAATCGCGGAAGTCCTTGATGATATAAGCAATGAAGACAAACAGGCCCAGATCAGGGAGGAGCTGACGACGCTGGCGCGTAAATTCGTAATCTACGACCGGCCGATATATTAATTATAAGGGGGACAGGGTGTATAATGTGGATGTGAGTCTGATAAAGATGGTGACCAGCCATTACTGGATCCAAAGACCAAGAGTTGTGGAAAAACTGACCCACAACGGCAGAACGTTTTATAACAAGTTTGAAAGAGTCGACGAGCGTTTGACAAGACAGGTGATGAACGCCCACGATAAGGGTGAAATCACCGTCGCGCATTCGCTGATTAACAACCGCGACAAGGTCGAAAATATCGTGATTGACTACAACGGTAAGGATACGCAGCGTTTTTGGCACAGAGCACAGCTGCTGCTGCGTGAAGAGGGGTTTTTAAACTTCACGGCGTATAATACCAAAACGCCGGGGCATCTGCATCTGTACATCCACAAGGGCCATACGACGCTGCCCGAGGCGTACCAGCTTGGCAAAATGCTGTCGATGAAGCTGGCTTCGCGTATGCCAAAACAGTGGCGCATCTTTCCCAGTCAGGATTTGCCAAGGTCCTATAATATTTTGACCCTGCCGTACGGATTGTATGAAAAAGAGCGGGGCACAAAATGGTCAAGGCATATGTAGGCTGTGGAATACGTTTTGCTTTGTTTTTAGCAGAAAACTGCAGGAGAGTGGATGATGGAAGAAAATAAAAATAATAAAAACGGCAATCTTGAAGATATCATGATTGATGGCGGCGGCGGTCAAAAGCAGCTCAAAAAAATACTGATGATCATCGCGCTGGTGATCGTGGTGCTTATTGTCGCCATTGCCGTAACCAAGCTTGTTATCGGATCAGAAGAAGAAAAGCAAAACAACCAGCAGCAGGAAGCCCCGGTCCAGGCGCCGGAAGCTTCGCAGGAGTCTCAGGCGCTTTTTGAGGAAGTGCCAATTGATGAAGAAAGCCAGCAGGCCGATGAGGATTTGGATAATATGATCAACGAGCTGCGACAGCAGCGGGGCAACGGTACGCAGCAGGCAGCTGCGCCCCAGCAAGATGCACCTGAGCCCGTAGAACCGCAGCAAGATGAGGAAAAACAGGAAAAACAGCAAGAGACGCAGCAGGCATCGCAGGAACAGCCCGAACAAGAGCCCGAGCAAGAGCCCGAACACGATCCCTATGACGTCAAAGAGGGGTACTGGTATATCCAGGTCGGATCATTTGAGCGGCTTTCTCCCAACGAAGCGTTTTTGAAAGAGATCGAGGACAAAGGGTATAAGTACTATTATTATAGAACAGAGGTCAACGGCAAGCAGTACACCAAAGTCGTCCTTGGCGGGTATGAAAGCAAAGATGAAGCCTCCGCCCACAGAAAACGGATCCGTGACGAAATTAACGAGGGGGCGTTTTTGCTCAGGGTACAAAATGCACAGTAAGACCCTGCTGCTTGACGAATCCACTCCCGTTGCGATCTATGCGCAGATAAAAAAACTCTATCCCTCCCACGTGACCATGCTTTTTGAAAGCGTGGTCAACTCCAGCGAAGGCAATTTCAGTTTTATTACCATCGGGGCCAAAGAGCGGGTTTGCTACCAAAACGGGCAAACCTTCTATTATAAGGGCGGGGACAAACGCACAATCGATGAAAGCCCTTTTACCTTTTTAAAAAAGTATTACGCAGACGTGGACAAAAGCAGATACCAGGCGCAGGCAAACGAGCTTGGTTTCAGTTTTGTCGACGGCTTTATCGGCTTTATCGGGTATGACATGGTCCAAGTGTTTGAACCCAGGCTGCAAGAGGCGATGCAGGATTTGCACGATGATCTGCACACGCCCGATCTGGACCTGGTGCGCCCCGAAGTGATTCTGGCGTTTTCACACAAATCCAGCAAACTCACCATCATCAACCGCTCTGAAAATATCAACACACAATCCATAGAAGACCGCCTTGTGAGTTCGCATGAAAAAACGCCTATCAAACCGATACAAAACCTGCAGGAAGGCAGCTACGGCATAGAGCGCGGGCGTTTTGAAGATATCGTACGCCGGGCAAAAGAGTACATCAAAAGCGGCGACGTGTTTCAACTGCTTATTTCCAACCGCTACAGCCAAAAGTGCAACGCAGATGCGCTGAGCTTTTACCGTGTACTTCGCAGCAAAAACCCCTCTCCCTACCTGTTTTTGCTTGAGTATGAGGATTTTACGGTATGTGGCAGTTCACCCGAAGTTATGGTCCAGCTGAGCGCAGAGGATATTTTGTTGCGCCCCATTGCGGGCACTCGCAAAAGAGGGCGCGACAAAGACAGCGACAGGGCGTATGAACACGAACTTGTTACTGATCCAAAAGAGAGGGCTGAACATATCATGCTGGTTGATCTTGGCAGAAACGACGTGGGCCGGGTAGCCAGAAGGGGAACCGTAGAGGTAACGGATTTGATGCGCGTGGAGCGCTACTCGCATGTCATGCATATGGTCAGCGATGTTGAAGCCAAGCTGCAGGAGGGTAAAGATATGTTCGATCTGTTTGCCGCTACCTTTACCGCCGGAACCATGACGGGCGCGCCCAAAATCCGCGCGATGGAGTTGATCGCCGAGTTTGAGGGGCTCAAGCGCGGTTTTTACAGCGGCAGCGTGGGGTATTTCAGTTTCAACGGCAATATGGACAGTGCTATTACGATACGTACGGCACTGATTTTAAATGACCGCGTGATTTTGCAGGCCGGAGCCGGCGTGGTCAGCGACAGCGTGCCAGAACTGGAATACAAAGAGGTACGAAACAAACTCAACGCCCTGCACGCGACGATCGATGAACTGGGAGAAAAAGATGCGTAAACTCTTTGCTGTTTTTGGAGATCCCGTCAGCCACTCCAAATCGCCCCTGATGCACAATCTGGCGATGCAAAATCTGGGGCTTGACGCCTGTTATACCCGCTACAGACTTTCTGAGGGAACAAAGCTGAGAGAAAAAATGTTTGCATTGGGGCTTAGCGGGGCAAACGTCACCGTACCGCATAAAAACGCCGCGTTTTTAGCCTGTGACCGGTGTGAAGCGTTTGCCGCGCGTATCCAGACGGTCAATACCATCGTGGTCAAAGAGGATAAACTCATAGGCTACAATACCGACGCAGACGGCTTTATGCTCAGTATCAAAGATTTTTCCAAAGAAAAGATTTTACTGCTAGGTGCTGGCGGTACGGCCAAGGCGATCGCAGCAAAGATGGACGAACTGGGGCTAAACGTTACCGTCCTCAACCGCTCGGCGGGGCGTCTTTCCTCTTTTGATTTTTGTGACACCTATGACTGGCAAAGCTTTCAACCGGGCGCGTACGATCTGGTGATCAATACCACCAGCGCGGGATTAAGCGATGACAATCTGCCTCTGCCTGCTGATATGCTCGAAGCGCTGGCCAAAGAGGCCAGGGGGTTTGTGGACGTGATTTACGGCAGACAGACGCCGTTTTTAGCCTGCGGGTACAAACACGGGCTGATGTGTAAAGACGGCGCGGATATGCTTTTGTATCAGGGTGTTTTGGCTTTTGAGAAGTTTTTTGATGATAAATGTGATAAAATAGCGCTCACAACACAGATGAAAAAAGCTTTTAATCTCTAAGGAAACACAATGGCGAAAAAAGATTATATGAAACTTTTTGAAGATGAAGACGTATTCAGCGGCGGCAGCCCCAAAAGCAAGTTTTTTGATGTTATCAAAACGGCAAACGAAAACCTGGTTGAGCAGGAACTTGATCTGCTCTTTCAGCGCTTTGCCGCAGCCGAGCAGCTGCTTGAAAAGCACGGCCTGGAAAGCCACCTGGAAGAAAAACTTGGCAGACTCAACTACGAGTTTGACGATCATATCGAAGATACCAAAAACAGTTTGTATATCGAAACGGTAGGCAGCATCGTTTCCAAAAATGAGTAGACTCACCCTTGTATTTTTATTGCTGTGCGTCTGCGCGCAGGCGGCGGTAAACTGGGATAAACATCTGCAGCTTAAACTCAAAAAAGATCAGTTTTACCAGATGACAGTCAGCGAAGAGCTGGATGAAGCCACCGTGAGCAAGGATTTTGCCATGAAGTGGACGCTGTTTGTGAATGAGGGGCTGGTCGTGACCCTGCGCTATGACGGGTTTAACCACCACATGGTACTGTATCAACGACACGGGCAGGATACGTTTCAGCTTGATCTGCTGCCAAAAGAGGGCGGCGAAACGATCGGGACGTATATGAATATCGTCTTCAGTGAATTTGATGATGCAAACAACGAAGCGTATTTTGATATTTATATCAAGGACAATGCGCGAGCGATAATTGAGGAGAAGGAATGATTGAAGCTGTAGAAAAGCAGATGCAGGCTATGATTGAAGCGATCGATGATAACGAGGTAAGCGCGCTGTATGCCAAGCTGCCCGCGGGCAAGCGCCTGCGGGCCAAGCTGCTGTTTTCCATCGCCCAAAAAGACCCCGCCGGGGCGAAACTTGCCGCGATTATCGAACTGATCCACGCTGCCAGCCTGCTGCATGATGACGTGATCGATGAAGCATCTCAAAGAAGGGGTGTTGCTTCTATCAATGCAGCCTATGGTAATAAACACGCCATTATGCTTGGAGACGTGCTGTATTCCAAAGCGTATTTTGAACTGGCCGCTTTTGATACGCAGGTCGCACAGACCGTAAGCGATGCGGTGACCAAACTCTCCGTGGGCGAGCTGCAGGATGTGGAACTTGCCAAAACATTTAACACCGACGCCAAGGCGTATGAGCAGATGATTTATAATAAAACGGCCGTACTCATTGAAGCAACGGCGCGGTGCGGGGCGCTGCTTGCGGATAAAGAAGAGGATGTTTATGCCAAATACGGCAGAAACCTGGGCCTTGCGTTTCAAATAGTCGATGATATTTTAGATATCACCCAGGACAGCGAAACCCTTGGCAAACCCGCACTCAACGATTTTGTCGAGGGTAAAACGACGCTGCCTTATATCTACCTGTACCAAAAACTGGATCAACAGGGACGTCAAAAACTGCAGTCGATGCACGGCAGAGAGCTTGATACAGCCCAGCAAAACTGGATCAAAGAGCAGATGCAGGCATTTGGCTGTATCCAAAAAGCTTATCACAAGGCAAAAACCCTGGCCGATGAAGCTACCGCGCTTATGCAGGATCGCGGCGAGCAATATCTCGTTTCTATCGCGTCGGCGATGGTTGACCGAAAATTTTGATATAATTTCGACCGTTTTTACAAAGGAGAAATTATCATGAAAAAATTCTTGTTTTTGTTACTTTTTGCGCCATATATTTTGACCGCATCGATCCTGTACGATAATATCGATGCGAATAAGGCGTATCAAAAATCAAAAGAGGGGACCGTGCTGATTGATGTCCGCACGATCAAAGAGTACCAATCCCTGCATCCAAAGGGTGCGGTCAATGTTCCGGTGTATTTTGAAAAAAACGGAGAAAGAGTCCTTAATGAAGGCTTTGCGGATGCCGTGGAAAAAAGTCTTGATGACAGTGACCGGCCCGTTATCGTTATCTGCCGAACGGGATCGCGCACAAAAGATGCCGCCCGGATTCTTGTGGATGAAGGGTTTTCGCAAGTGTATAACGTTACAAACGGCTTTGCCAACGACTGGTTGAAGCAGGAGTTGCCGGTCGAGTAAAAGAGTACTGGAAGTGTTGCAAAATGTAACATTTCCAGTTTTTAACTTCCAATTATAATCAGCATAACTACAAATAATACACAAAAAATTCTTATTGCTACAATTTTACACAAAAAAATCTCTGTTCTTTGAAAATAGAGTTTCATAAAGTTACATTAAAGAAAAATATTGTAAGATAAGGAATAATTATAGTTACAAGGATTCACATGGGTGTATCGATAAAAAAATATGATGTTGTTATTGTCGGGGCCGGTCTTGCCGGACTTGCCGCCGCGCGCGAACTGCAGGTCGCGGGTAAAAGCGTTGCGGTCATTACGAAGCTGCATCCGCTGCGAAGCCACTCCGGCGCCGCGCAGGGCGGGATCAACGCCGCGCTGTCAGAAGAAGACAGTATCCAGCTGCATGAGTTTGACACCATCAAAGGAAGCGACTATTTAGCCGACCAGGACGCGGTACGGCTGATGTGTTCCAAAGCCCCCGAGACGATTCGCTGGGCTGAGCAGATGGGCGCTGCTTTTAGCAGAGATGAAGCGGGCAAGATCGCCCAGCGTCCCTTTGGCGGGCAGTCAAAGCCCAGAGCGTGTTTTGCCAAAGACCGCACGGGGCTGACGCTGCTGCAAACGATCTATGAGCAGATGCATAAAGAAAACGTTGAAGTGTTTGATGAGTGGTACTGCATGGACCTGCTGTATGAGCAGGGCAAGGTAAACGGTGTGGTCGCGTACGATATCAAAAACACCGAGTGCGCGATTTTTAACACAAAAGCGGTCATGTTTGCCACCGGCGGCTACGGCAGGGCGTTTAAGGTCAACTCCAACGCCCACGCCAATACCGGCGACGCGCTTTCAATCGTGGCCCGCCACGGACTGCCGCTTGAGGATATGGAGTTTGTCCAGTTTCACCCCACCGGTATCGCGGGCAGAGGTGTTTTGATCTCAGAAGCCGCCAGAGGCGAGGGCGGACGGCTGTATAACAGCAAGGGCGAGCGCTTTATGGAAAAATACGCCAAAGAAAAGATGGAACTGGCCCCAAGAGACGTCGTCAGCCGCGCCATTACCACCGAGATCAGAGAAGGCCGGGGTGTGGGCAAAAACAAAGACGCCGTCGCTATTGACCTGACCCACCTTGGTAAAGACGTTATTATGCAGCGTCTGCCCGAGCTGCGCGATCTGGCGCTGACCTTTTTAGGTCAGGATATGATCAAAGAACCCATCCACATCGCCGCGACCGCGCACTACTCTATGGGCGGTATACCCTGTACCATCGACGGACAGGTACAAAAAAGCCCCGAGCAAACGGTCGAGGGTTTTTACGCCGCGGGCGAGTGCAGCTGCGTCAGTATCCACGGGGCCAACCGGCTTGGAGCCAACTCTGTTCTTGAAGCGCTCTTTTTCGGGCGCCATGTGGGCAAATCAATCGTAGCAGACGTTGATAGTATCGATTTGAAAAAGGCTAAAGAAGATGATGCTGACAAAGCGGTGCAAAGCATTGAAAAACTGCTTGGCGCAAGCGGGCAGTACCGCGTATCCCAGCTTAGAGACGAGCTGCAAGAAAGTATGACCTTTGACGCGGGCGTCTTTAGAAGCAAAGAGACGCTGCAAAAGCAAAAAGAAAAGATAGCGCAGCTGCGCCAAAAGTATAATGACATCTATCTTGACGATCATTCCAAGATTTATAATACCGACCTGCAAGAAGCGATCGAACTTGGCCACCTGATCGATTTTTCAAGCTTTATCGTTGAAGGCGCGCTTGCCAGGGAAGAAAGCCGGGGAGCCCACTACAGAGAAGATTTTCCCACCAGAAACGATGAGAAGTTTTTACAGCACACCTTTGGCTACATGGATGAAAACGGGCAGATAACGCTGGAGTACGCGGACGTAGTCCTTGGCAATTTTGAAGTCAAAGAAAGAACATATTAAAGGCGCAATGATGGAAACACAAACGGTATTATTTCATATATTCAGGTTCAATAAAGAAACCGACTACCTGCCTTATTACAAAAAATACGAGCTGGAGGTAGGCGAGGATGATCTGGTCCTTGATATTTTAAACAGGATCAAGTGGGAAAAAGACGGCTCTTTCAGCTACAGAAGAAGCTGCCGGCACGGGATATGCGGCAGCTGTGCTGTCAAGGTCAACAATACGCCCGTACTGTCGTGCAAATACAACGTGTATGACCTTATTGAGCAGTTTGGCCATGAACTCATCATCGATCCACAGGACAAATCCAGAGCGTACAAAGATATGGTGATTGACAAGGGTAATTTCTGGGAAAAATACGACACGGTCAAACCCTATCTCATCGGCGATATCGATGAATACCCGGTTGCTGAAAACAGCGTCGCCGCCGATGAGGCCCAAAAGCTGGAAGAAGCCGATTACTGCATCCAGTGCGGCAACTGTTTTTACGCCTGTTCGGCACTGAGCGTGAACAAAGATTATCTCGGCCCGGCGGCACTGACCAAAGCGTACCGTTTCAACGCCGATGTACGTGACAATGCCAACGATGAACGTCTGCACATCGTGGATATGCTCGGCAGCGGCGTATGGGATTGTGTCAAATGTAACGAATGCGCCCAGGCGTGTCCAAAAGAGCTTGATCCCATCGACAAGATCACCAAGCTGCATAATGAACTCTTTGCCAAGAATAAAACGGCCAAAAACGTCGCTAGCAAGCACGCGGTAGGTTTTAAACACGCTATTGCCAAGCACGGCCTGCTGGATGAGGGCGAGCTGGTACGCTACAGCGAGGGCAACTTCGGCGTGCTTAAGCACCTGCCCGAAGCCTTTGCCATGATGAAAAAGGGCAAGATCGTGCCGCCCTGGAAGATGCCAAAGAGTAAAAACCTTGACGAGATACAAAAACTGATCAAATCTTCAAGCACGGTTGAAGAGTATAAAGGATCTATCCATGAGTAAACTACGATACGCACTGTTTACCGGCTGTACCGCCAGAGAATCCACGCCGGAGCTGATGAGTTCTACGCTTGCCGTGGCCAAAAAGCTTGGTATCGAACTGGAATTGCTGGATGAAGCCAGCTGCTGCGGGGCCAGCCACCTGCAGGATTTTGATCCTTTTCTTTCGCACGTGCTTAATGCCAGAAATATCTGCTACGCCGAAAAGCACGGTCTTGAAATGGTCACTATCTGCAATACGTGTCAGCTTAATACCGCCCAGACCAAACAGGCCCTGGACAATAACGAAGAGTTAAAGGACAAGGTCAACCAGAAGCTGGCGGAAGTGGGACTGGAGTATAAAGGTACTTCAGAAATCCGCCATTTTCAATACGCGCTGATGGAGGATTTCGGGCTTGAGAATTTGGCAAGCAAGGTAGAGACGCCGCTGAGCAGTTTCAACGTCGCTCCCTTTTACGGCTGCCACAATATCCGCCCAAGCGAGCTACACGGCAAAGCTAATATGAATGAAAACCCCTACAATCCAACCTCGCTTGAAAAGATCATCGACGCCCTTGAGGGTAAAGCGGTCGATTATGAGGATAAAAACAGATGCTGTGGCTTTCACGTAGAGCTGCAGGCACCCAAAACGGCCAACCGCTTAAGCGGCAACGCGCTGCTTGGGGCCAAAGACGGCGGGGCCGATATGGTCGTCACACCCTGTCCGCTTTGCCAGATCAGAATGGATGTGCAGCAGCACAACGTCAGCAAAGAGATGGGCAGAGAAACGGCGATGCCGGTACTGCACCTGCCTCAGCTGATCGGTCTGGCACTTGGGATCGATTCCAAAGAACTGGGTCTGGATCGAAACGTGACCGAGCTGAAAGCTTAATCTGCCTTTTTGGGCAGTTTGAGCCGTTTGCGTATTTTTTTAGCTATCTTCTTACTGTCTTCATCCACGATATAAAACTTTTTAAAATAGATATCATAAAAGGGTTTGGATACTTCTTTGAAACTTTCTTTGTCTTCATGCAGGTTGATCGCCCACAGCGGTTTTTTGCCAAGTTTTTCAAGACTGAGCAGGCATTCGTTGATACCGCCTAGCTTGCTTGAAGCGACCAAAAAGGGCAGCGCGTCCAAAAAACGCATCAGATCAAGCATGAAAACCTGCTCGTCTATGGGCACTTTCAATCCGCCGGCTCCCTCAATCAGCAGGATGTCGCACTGCCTGCTGTAATGTTTGATATCTTCAATAATCTTGACCACGTCGATAGTGTTATCGCCTTTGGCTACCTGCGGGGCCGCAGGCAGGGCAAAGGTATAGCTGGTGATATCTTTTGGCGCCAAATCCGTAAAGATTTTGCTGTGTTTTTGCACCGCTTCTAAAAGCCTGGCCGCATCCTGCGGACCGTTTTTATCCACGCCCGTTTCAATGGGTTTAAACGCTCCGACGGTATAACCCATCTTGGACAGGGTTTTGATCAGTGTAACACAGCTGTGGGTTTTGCCCACGCCCGTTCCCGTAGCCGTGACAAAGACGAGGTTGTTCATAAATCTCCTTTTATAACAGTAATAACTTCTGGTAGGGGCTTTCGTCGGTATAGATGGTCAACATCTTAATCCCCCACCGTCTGCAGTGGGCATGAAAACGTTCATCGTTTTGCAGCATCGCTTTTTTGTAACCGTTTGCAAAGCTTTGGTCAAAATTGATCATTTCCTGCGAGTGCGTAGCCGGATCGATACCGCTGATCTGACCCAGGGGCTGCGGATTTTGTTCAAAGCGGTCGCGGATAACGATAGCGACCACCTCATGTTTCCTGGCCAGATGGCTGAGATCGATATTGCCCACAAAATCGCCGATAACAAACAGCAGCGAGCGTTTGAAAAACAGCGAAGGCAGATGGGAATAATCAACCTCGCGCCCGCGGGGGTCAAACTCCAGCAGGTCGGCCGTATCGCGCTGAACCTGCCACAGACCCTTGCCCGGCTTGTTTTGAAAGATGATCTTGTCACTGAGCAGGGCCAGGCTGTAGCGGTTGTTGTCATGCACGGCCGCATACGCCAGAGCCGCAAAGGTTTCTGCGGCGAGTTCCTGTTTGATCCTGTCGGTACCAAAATACATCGACCCGCCAAACAGGGCCAGCAAGCCCACATTGATCTGGCGCTGTTCATGAAAAATCTTGACGTAGGGTTTGTGCTTTTTGGCCGTCACAATCCAGTCGATATGTTTGACATCATCACCGTCCTGATATTCTCGCAGTTCCATAAAGTCAAACCCCTGGCCTTTAAACAGGGTGCTGTGGTTGCCAAGCATACCGCTGTAAACCTGCTTTTTGGCTTTAAGCGTGATCTTTTTGGCTGCGTGGGTCATGGGCTAGGGGATAGCAACGTCTTGAATGATGGTTTCAAGCACGCTGTCGGGGTCGGTTGCCTTGGCCAGTGCTTCAAAACTGAGCACAATCCGGTGGCGAAGCACATCTTTAAATACCGCCGCGATTTCCACGGGAGAGACGTAATCCAGGCCGTTGATATAGCTGAAGGCTTTGGCCGCTTTGTACAGGTCGATACTGGCTCTGGGGCTGGCGCCGTATTGCAGGTATCTGGCGTATTTTTCATCCCTGGTCGCAAAGATCAGATCGATGATGTATTTTTCCACCTCTTCATCGATGTGTACCTGTTTGACCTCTTTTTTCATCTGCAGCAGTTTGTCCGGTCCCAGAATTTTGTGCAAACTTTCAAAGTCGCTGTTGGCCACCTTTTTGGCAATGAGCAGTTCTTCCTCTTTGGTGTTGTAACCGATGACGGTTTTGAGCATAAAGCGGTCCAGCTGGGCTTCGGGCAGTTCGTACGCGCCTTCCTGTTCGATGGGATTTTGCGTGGCCAGCACCAAAAAAGGCGGGGCGATGGCAAAGCTTTCATCCCCGATAGTGACCTGTTTTTCCTGCATCACCTCAAGCAGGGCCGACTGCACCTTGGCCGGGGCGCGGTTGATCTCATCGGCTAACAGCAGGTTGGTAAAAACGGGCCCCTTTTTGATCTTGAAACTGTTGGTGGTCATGTCGTATATTTCAGCCCCGATGATATCGCTTGGCAGCAGATCGGGGGTAAACTGCACCCGCTTAAAATCCAAATCCAGTACCTTTGAAAGCGCGTTGACCGTGGTGGTCTTAGCCAGTCCCGGCACACCCTCAAGCAGAATATGGCCATCACTTAACAATCCGATCAAAAGCGCATCGATCATACGCTCCTGGCCGATGACGCTTTTGCTTAACTCTTTTTTGATCGCTTCTATCATGAGCTCATCCTTTTGACTTGGTAGATAGGGGCTTCATCGACTTCGTAGCGGCCTCTTGGGTTGCCAAGCACGTCATACAGTTCGCCCTGCACAAAGCGGCCGCTTTTTTGGCGGGCCCAGTAGACTTCGATGGTCTGGTAATCTTTGACAAAAAACGCGCTGTTGATCTCGCCCAGGGTGTATTCCTGCAGATACGCGTCCCGCAGCAGTGAAACCATCACCTTGTAGGCTTGGTACGCATCACGCTTTCGCACGCCTTCGCGCAGATCGATCAGGCCGTATCCGCTTGCAGCCAGCTGGTGCCAGTAGATGGTATCGACTACGCCGCTGCACAGCCCCAGCAGGTAGCTTCGCACCATGTAGTTTCTGTAATGCTCTTCGTCCACGCATTCATACTCGCTGGTGGGCGCATACGGGGCGGTGTTGCTCAGGGGCCAGTTGAGTTCGCTGACAATGAGCGAGTTTTTGGAAGGGCTGAGGCTGATAATGGCGTATAAAAGCCGCAGTTTCTTGAAAAAATCAAAGCCCATCTGCGAATTTTCCGGCGCACCTCTGCGGTCTACGTACAGCAGGCTGGCGACCTTGTCATAACGGGTCTTGAAGCCGTTAAAAAGCGTGCGGATAGTGTAGTGAAATTCAAAATCGATCGTAGATGAGCCGATGAGGTCTATATTTTTAAACGATGCAAACGCTTTGGCAAAGATGTTGTAAAAGCGCAGGTATTCGCTCATGCTCGCAAAGCCCCATTTTTTGCGGTTGATCGCGTTGCCTATCTGCACCGCGTCGATGTAGGGCGCAAACGTATCGGCGACGGTATCGGCGTGTTTGCGGCAAAGCCGTGTATCTTCGATGTGGCTGCGGTCTTGCAGGATGACCAGGGTGATATGCCTGCCCTGCAGGCTTTTGACAAACTCCAGATAACGCTGTAGGTTGTCCATATCCGCAAGGGGCAGGCGCAGGGCAATCTTGTGCACGCCAAGATCGTCGATAAGGGCGGGGGTCTCTTGCGGGATCTTGTCGAGGTTAACACACATACCGAAAATATCTTCACCGTTTCGCTGCTTGCCAAGCGTGAGGTAGCGCAGAGCGATCAAGGGTGCCGTAAGCACGGAGGTCACGGCGGTTTTAACCATATCAAAAGCCCCTTTTTTATACATGGACTTTTTGTATTTTTTATCGGCGATGGGATAGGGCTGATCAGAATGGCTGTCCCAGATAAAAGGATTATCGCGCATAAATTTCCTTGTTTGTACCGCCAAAGCGTTTGTGGCACCAAAACCACTGCGTGGGATCGGCGTTGATCACGTCGCTGATCACATCAGCCTGCTTTTGGGTAGCCTGTGCGATGTCGGCTTCTTCATCGTTTGTCTTTGGCGTATAAAAGGGCTGCTTGAAGCTGATGGTATAGTGAAAATCATCGTCATAATGCATAAATACCGGCAAAATCGCCGCGTCAAATTTGCGTGAAAGGTAGGCCACCGAATCGGTCTGGTAGGCCGGTTTGCCCAGGAAGTCGACCTTGACCGCGTCTTTTTTGCGTACGTTTTGGTCAACCACCAGCGAGATGGGCTTTTTGTTTTTCAGCGCTTTGACAAGATAGCGAAGGGCGCCTCTTTTTTCTATGATCTCAAAGCCGTAGCTTTCTCTCTGGGTTTTCATGAAGCGGGTGAGTTTGACGCTGCTGTCAAGCTTGCGCTGGATCTGGACCATGGAGGTAATAAAATGCCCGATACCGTAGCCCAGTATTTCGATATTGCCGTAGTGGGCGGTGACGATGATGACGGGTTTGTTCTGGGCCAAAAGATCATCAAAATACTCTCTGTTTTCAAACCCGATCGCCTCAGCCATCGCGTCAACCTGCAGGTATCTGGCTTCTAACATCGTAAGCACATTGAGCATCAGGTATTTGTAGCAATCCTTTTGGATCTGTTTGATGCGGTCTTTGTCCATAGAATCGTAGACATGGAGCAGGTTGTCCTTGATGATGCGGTTTCTGCTTCTCATGGTAATGTACAGCAGCCTGCTGATCGCCGTGAAAAGGCGGACGCGGGTTTTGTGAGAAAATAATAAAATAGTTTTTTGTATAAGTTTGGTGAGTCGATACTGCATAAATCTTTTACCTTCCTAAAAGTTCTTTAATCGTTTTGTACACATCCCGCGTGGGGATTTTGTTGATGGATCGGTCGTTTTCATCCACTTTGCCTGACGCCGGCGCCGAGCCGCTTTGGATGCAGCGGCACAGCGTGTCGTCATACACCCTGCCTGCTGCTGTGGGACCGTAAAGGATCACGGTGGGCCGGTTGGCAGCCCAGCCAAGATAACTGTACGCACAGTCGTTGCCCACGACCAGGTCGGCTTTGGCTATGATGGAACCAAGTTCGGCAAGATCGGTGCGGGGCAGTACGCGGCAGTTTGGCCCGTATTCGGCCAGGTAGCTTGCGATGTTGTACTCTTCGTCGCTTCTGTAGGGGATGAAAATATCCATATCCAGTCCCCTAGCCAGAGCCAGGAAATTGTCCGCGCCGTAGCGGACGTTTGGCGGTTCTCCCCCGATGATAAAGACCGCTTTGCCCCGTCTGCTTTTAAACACGGCCGGGGTTTTGCCGGCACTGATGCAGGGCTGTTTGTGCAGCACCTCTTTTTTTGTGATCTCAATATCCAGGGCCTTGGCGCACAGCAGACGGTAGCGATCGCATGTCATCATCTGCGGGGGCAGGTAAAAGCGCTTTTTGTACCACAGTGAGATCAGCCTGGACCCGGTGCTGATGCGGTCAAATCCGGAGCTGTTTTTGCTAAGCCCCCTGGCAGTCAGCGCGCTTGGCAGCGACCCCTGCAGATCAACTGCGGCGTCAAAAGTGCCGCACTTTTTGAGCTGCTTTTTATCCCGGCCAAAAAGCAGCGAGAAGGGGGTAAAACGTGCATAGGGCAGCGTTATGATTTGGTTGATATCTTTGTTGTCTTTAAAAATCGGCGCACCGGCTTCGGAGGTGACCCACGTAATCGTTGCATGTGGCAGCTTTGCTTTGATAAACTGGGATACAAAGGTACTGATAATGGTATCTCGAAGGGGAGCAAAGTGTATAATCGCCAGATTCATGAAAACCTTATTGTGTTATAATTTATTACCATATTATACCAAAAAGGCTGTTTATATGCTGTGTGTTTTTGACTGCGAAACGATTCCCGATCCAGGTCTCATCCGCAAAACCTTTGAGATCGATCCCTCCCTTGGCGACTATGAAGTGTGCAATGAAGCGATGCGTATGCATGAAGAGGCCAAAGGCACGACCTTTTTGCCCCTTCCCTATCATAAAGTGGTGGCTATAAGCGCCGTGATCGCCGATGACTACGGGCGCTTTGTCAAGGTGGGCGATTTTGGCAGGGACAGTCAAAAAGAAGAAGATATCATCAGCCATTTTTTTGAGTTTATAGAAAAAGACAATCCAAAGCTTGTCAGTTTTAACGGCCGAAGCTTTGATATGCCTATGCTGCTTATCCGCGCGATGAAATACGATCTTTCGCTGCACGCGTTTTTTGATAACAATAATCCCGTGCTGCACAAAACCAAGTGGGCCAACTACCGCCAAAGATACAGCGAAGAGTTTCACACCGATGTGATGGATTCGCTTTCGCAGTTTGGCGCCGCGCGCGGGCTGAAGCTGGATACCCTGTGCGCGATGGCGGGGATCCCGGGCAAATATGACGTAAGCGGCGACCAGGTGATGGAACTTTTTTATGAAGGCAAAATCGACAAGATCAATGAGTACTGCCAAAGCGATGTGCTCAATACGTACTGGCTGTTTTTAAAATACCAGCAGCTGCGGGGGGATTTGACGCATGAACACTATAAAGAGTGCCTGGCAAGCGTGAAACTGGATGAAAAAATGGGGTATTTTGACGTATTTTCAAATGCGATTGCTGATATTATTGACAAATAAGGAAAAACGAGCTATAATTTCGCTCGTTTAAACTACGTGACAAGGTAGCTCAGCTGGTTAGAGCGCTGGTCTCATAAGCCGGAGGTCGGGAGTTCAAGTCTCCCTCTTGTCACCATCTACATTTTTACATTCCGTCATTTACCTATTAAAATTTATTGTGTTATTTGCAGGTTTTGAATTATTATAAGTCT
>JBNJFE010000002.1:35202-56954 GCA_051746505.1 Campylobacterota bacterium | reverse complement strand
CGAAATTTATCAACTTCTGTCTCAGCGAATGCAACGCCGCCAAGTTTGCCAAACTCTGCGAAGATATCGGTATCGTATTACGTGAGGGCAAAGAGGGACAGCTTTTTCCCATGAGTATGCACGCCAAAAGCGTCATGAGCGCTTTTGGTGCAAAGCTTGCCGCCCTGGGTGTGCGTATCCAAACCGGTTGCAAGGTCACAAAGATAATCCATGATACGACCTTTGTCCTGCAAAGCCAAGATCAAAGCTTCAGCGGCTTTGACAGGGTCCTGCTTGCGGCAGGCTCTCCCGCGGCACCCGGACTTGGCGGCTGTGACAGCGGCTACAGGCTCGCGGGAGACTTTGGCCACACGCCAAGGCCCCCTTTTGCCGCGCTGGTGCAATACGTAATAGCAAACAACCCTTTTGCCCAAGCAGCGGGGGTAAAAACCACGGCCGGGCTGGAGGTTTTTGCTGAGGATAAGCGCATTGCCGCCCAAACCCACGACGTGCTTTTTACCAAATACGGCCTTTCGGGTCTTGCGGTACTTGATACCAGCTACGAAGCCACCAAAGCCCTGCAGGAAAATAAAAAAGTCACGCTCAGCCTGGATCTTTTTGAGCACATGAACCAGAAAGAGCTTGCCTCCCTGCTGCAAAAACTCTATAGTACCAACAAAGGATACGATCCCGTGACGCTGCTGTCTGCGATCATGCATGAAAAAATAGCAAAGGCGCTGCTTTCTAGCCTGGGCAAACCCGATACGCTGAATCCAAAGCTGCTAAAAAAGCTGAGCTTTCTTGCCAAGGACGTGCGCTTTGTGCTTGATGGCACCAAGGGGTTTGAACACGCCGAGATCTGCGGGGGCGGCGTACCGGTAGCCCAGGTGCAAAAGTCCACGATGGAATCAAAAAAGCAAAAAGGACTGTATCTGTGCGGGGAGCTGCTGGACGTAGCCGGTCATCGCGGGGGATACAACCTGCACTTTGCCTGGGCCAGCGGCTACATCGCGGGGCGGGCGATGGCAAAAGCTTAAGCGATCTTTGGCTGAAACGTAATCAGCATCCGTGGCAGCAGCATCAACGCCGATGTTAAAAGCAGCGCCATCACAAGAACGGTCAAAAGACCAAAATAGATCGTTGGTACAAAATTTGAAAACACCAGGATACTAAAGCCCACCACCACCGTCAGCGTCGTATAACTCATCGCGTATCCCACGCTGGAGTGCGCGTTTTTCATCGCCTGCCTGTAATCTTTGGTATGCAGATACTCGATCTTGAAGCGATCAATATAGTGGATCGTATCATCCACCCCGATACCGATACTGATAGCTGCGATGGTGATTGTCATGATATCAAGGGGGATGCCAAACCACCCCATAATGCCAAAGACCACGGAAATGGGAACGATATTGGTCACAAGCGCGATCGCGGCCAGAGCAAGCGAGCGAAAGAGCAGATAAAACATCACAAACAGCGCTACGGCGACAAAACCAAGGGTTAAGATTTGGGATTGAAACAGTGATTGGAGCATATTGTTATACATCACCATCAAATTGCTCAGGCGCACCTCCTTGATACCGCCGATATCCAGATCGCTGATACCTGCTTTTATATCCTTAAGCAGTGCATCGCGGCGCAGCCCCTCGGTACTGTCGATGACGCGCATGGAAAAACGTATCTGGTTATGCTCAATATTAAGATAGGGACTTAAAACAAGGCTGCGGTAATTTTGCGGAATCTTTTCATACAATACAGCCAGCTGAAAACTGTCGAGTTCTTTGTTTTGTACCTGCCGCCCCACTTCCAGCAGCGTAGCAAGCGACTGTACATCACCGATAGCATCGTAGCTTTGCAGATGTTGCTGAATCTTTTTGATCGCTTCAAGACGCTGCTTACTAAACCAGTATTTGGGATCGTCGCTGTCCTGACTGAATTCTTCTTCAAAGCCGCCAAAGCCAAACTCGTCTTCACTTTGGGCGGGTTGGGAATCGGGGTCATTTTTTGATTCCAGAGTGACGATCACGTCCAGAGGCGTCGTACCGCCGAGCTTTTCATCGATGATCTTCATCCCCTGATAAATTTCGGTGCTTTCTTTAAAATAATCGATAAAACTGTTTTCGACAATCAGCTGTTTTGCCCCCGTCACGCTAAACACCACCGCAATTGCGGCGGCAGCGAAAATAGCTACTTTTCTCTTGGTCACGCTGTTTGAAAGCGCGGTCATGAACCTGTCGGTGTTTGTAGACTTTTTGGGCGAGGGAATCTTTTTGCCAAGGATCAAAAACAGCGGAAAGAGTAAAAATACCAGCACCAGCGACAGCAAAATCGCCACGCTCATCATCACCCCAAGATCGATAACGGGCTTAATCTCGGAAAATACCAGCGAACCAAAGCCCGCTACCGTCGTCAAAATAGCAAATACCGAAGGATTGAACTTAGAAAGTACCGTCGCCGTGACCAGCTGCCGGTTGGTTGCAAACAGGTACTTGCCCGCAAGCTCTCTGTAGCGGACGATCAGGTGAAGTATGAGTGAAATCGTAATGATCAACTGCAAAGAGATAAAATTGGAAGACAAAACCGTCACCTCTTTGCCAAAAAAACCAAAGGTGCCCGTAGCCGCCACGACCGAAGCCAGACAGACCACAATCGGCAGCACGACCCAGCGCCAGTTTTTAAACACCGCGTACAGGATCAAAATCAGCAGCAGCGTCAAAAGCGACCCGTAGATTTTGAGGTCGTTTTTGATAAAAGTGATCACATCGGCTGCGATCATATTCACCCCGCCCAAAGAAAGTTCGCCTCTGTGTTGGTAATCACTTATGATTGAACGCACCTGCGCCACCGTTTGGGCATCCTGGTTGCGTCGGCTGTCACGGTGGGCTTTGAGTTTCTGCTGCAGGTTTTGAAGTTGCTGTTTGCGCTCTTTGGACGGTTCTTGTTCAAGTTTTTGCTTCGTTTCGTGTATCTTTTGGTTGAGGATTCTGTATGTTTCATCTTCTTTGAGATACAGCATAATCGCCGTGGTTTGAAAATCCCCGCTGACTAATCCCTGGTTGTAAAGAGGGTTGTTTAACAGTTCGTTTTTAATAGCCTGTTTGTCAAATTCCTGCAGCGACTCAATCGTTGCCACCTCATCGGCAAGATCGGTCAGCGAATCGCTTTGGGAGGTGATAAGAGGTACGTTATGCAAAGCCGTAACCGAAGTGATCTGCTCAAGGCGTTCAAACTCGTTTTCCAATTCTTTTAGCGTCGCGATCGTAGAAGAAGCCAGCAGCCCCTCTTTGGGGGTAAAGGCGGCAATCAGAAAGTTTGATCCCTCAAAACGCTTTGATACCTGTTGATAATAAGCCAAATCCTTATCGCCTTCAAGCAGCAGGGTATTGGAAGAAGCATCGATTTCAAGCTTGGTGGAGTAATACCCCAAAACACCAAGCAGAAGAAGGATAACAGCAAAAATACTTTTAGGGTGGGCAAAAACCACCCGGTCGTAAAAGCTTTTGATCATTTAGATCGAATTTTCTTCAAGCAGGCTCAGAAGCTTTTCAAAACCGTCGTTTTCATACGCTGAAAACTGGTTGCGAAAACTTTGGATGATGCTGACGTCAATAATATTCAAATCGTAAATAAGCCAGTCATCCTTATCAGCCTGATAAAATTTGTATACAACTTCATACACCTCATCCCCCGAATGAATTTCACTTGTTAAATACAGGCGGTTGGATTTTGGCTGTTTCAGGGAGACAAACTCTACCTTTTCATCTTCATACTGGGTAAGCGTATCAATGTAAGAGTTTTTCAATTTTTTTTCAAATTTTTTCGCAAAAACCTCTTGTTGCTCACTGTCTAAACTGTTCCAATGCTTACCAAGACTCAGACGCGCCATCAAAGCGTAGTTAAAAACCGGATCAAACATGGAAAAAAGCTTTTCAGCCTGCGCCTCGGTACTGAGCGAATCATCTTTTAACACCTCGGTAGCTTCTTTGACCTTTTGTTCCAGGGTGTTTTCTATCTCGTCTTTGCTTAAGGCAAGCGCGCTTGTTTGCAGCAAAAAAAGCGATAGAACGGTCATTATAATTTTCATGGGTTTTCCTTTACTCTGCAATCATTTTATTGCGTCTGTTTTCATACATATCTTTCATAAACAGATACTGGTCGACGCTGTTTTTTTTCATCAGTTCATAATCATCAACATGGTATGAATATGAACTGATCGACCTGGCAATCTGCATAGACAGGGCCTGTTCCGGGTTTTCGGGCAGGGTGTAGCTTATACTGTTATTATAATTAAACGGCGATAAAAATCCATCCGCAAAGGAGGAAGGCAGATCGCGCAGGTTGCTTGGCCCAAGAACGGGTACGACGATATGAAAACCGCTGCCCACGCCGTAATGTCCAAGCGTCTGGCCGAAATCCTCGTTATACTTGTCAATACCCTGCGCGCTTGCGGCGTCAAATAGACCGCCCACGCCAAAGATCGTATTGATCATAAAACGCCCCGTTTCCACGACAGCTCCTTCAGGCTTTGCCTGTAAAACGTTATTGACAAGGCGTATGGGAAAAAGCAGGTGATGGATCAGGTTTTTTATACTGTCTCTTGCCTGTCCGGGCATAACAGCCTTATACCCTTTGGCCGCGGGGTTAAGCACATAGGTATAAAACGTATCGTTAAAACCCGTCATCATGCGGTTATACCCCTGCAGGGGGTCAAAATCCTCTTGCCGGGCAAATTCCTGTTCAAACCCCTGCTTCTCAAAGTCAAAATCATCGCCGGCGTGTTCAAATTCGCTTGGAGACTGCGCGAAAGCCAGAGAACACAAAAGGCAAAAGCTTACAACAAACCTGTGCATATAAACTCACTTTTTGCCTTTATTGTACTATAAATAGCCTAATACTTACTTTTTACTCGCTACGTATTCTTCGTAACTGCCCTCAAAGTCTATGATTTTTCCATCCGGTTTGATATCTAAAATACGGTTGGCAAACGCGTCGATGAGTTCGCGGTCGTGGGTGACACAGATGACGTTGCTTGGATACTGGTGCAGCGCTTCGCCAAGAGCGATAATGGCTTCAAGGTCCAGGTGGTTATCGGGTTCATCCAAAACCAGAAAATTCGCGCTTTCCATCATCATTTTCGAAAGCATCATGCGGTGTTTTTCCCCGCCGCTGATATCTTTGACGCTTTTTTCCTGTTCTTCGCCGCTAAACAGCATCCGGCCCAGACATTTTCTGATTTCATCAATATGCCATTTGGCATCCAGATTCTGCAGCCAGTCATAGAGTTTCATATCCCCCTCGATGACATCAGTCGTGTTTTGGGGAAAATAGCTTGGGTGTACGGTCTGGCCCCAGTTGATCTGGCCGCTTTGGGGTTTGAGATTGCCCATAAGCAGTTCCAAAAGCGTGGTTTTGCCCACGCCGTTGGTACCGATGATTGCGATTTTGTCGCCCTGGTTGATTTTAAGGTCCAAATCCTCAAACACCGGCTTGCCCTCTTCATAGCCGAAAGTCACCCCGTGCAGGTCCAGCACTTCGCTGCCAATCTGCCTGTTTGGTTTAAACACGATGCTTGGATCGCGGCGGCTTGAGAGTTCTATCTGGTCTACTTCCAAATTCTCCAGCTGTTTCTGGCGGCTGGTAGCCTGCTTGGATTTACTGGCGTTGGCGCTGAAGCGCTCGATAAATTTTTCCAGCTTTTTCTTTTGGTCCATGGCTTTGTTCCTGTCGGCTTCCTGCTGCTTGGCAAGAAGGGTAGAAGCCAGATACCAGTCATCGTAATTACCCGTAAATTCACGTACCTGCGCAAAGTCCAGATCAAGAATATGGGTTACGACGTTATTTAAAAAGTGGCGGTCGTGGGAGATAACGACCAGCGTTCCCTCGTGTCGCTTGAGTTCCTCTTCCAGCCAGGCGATGGTGTCCATATCCAGGTTGTTTGTAGGCTCATCCAGCAACAGAACGTCGGGTTTTGGATAGAGCACCTGAGCCAGCAGCACTTTGAACTTGTCGCCGCCGGTGAGCGTACTCATCTTTTCATTTTGTTTTGATTCATCAAAACCTAGCGCGCTTAAAAGCTTTTCGATCTTGACTTCGCTTTCATACATCGGATCCTCTTCGGCGCAGATCATTTCCAATTGGGCAAGGCGGTTGTTAACCTCGTCGCTTTCAAAATCCCCGGCTTCATACAGCTTTTGTTTTTCGCTGTAGGCTTCATAATAGCGCGGATTACCCATCATGACCGTTTCAAACAGCGTATAATCCTCATACGCGTACTGGTTTTGATCCATCACGCCAAGCTTGAGTCCGGGCTGCAGCTGTACTTCACCGTCGGTGGGTTCAATCTCTTTGGCCAGAATCTTTAAAAGCGTCGTTTTCCCGGCGCCATTGGCCCCAATTAGCCCGTAACGTTTGCCCTGATCCAGGGTGAGGTTGATCTTGTCAAAAAGCACCCGTTTGCCGTATCTCTGTGTTAAGTTAACTGTTGATAAAATAATATCTCCTTTATCTGTATTATTATATGTGAATAAAAAATTGAAATCCGTCCCGTTCAAAAAGGTAGGTAATACTCTCTTTGTCCTGCTGCTTTGTCAATTCCGCTTTGACCTCGTTTGGCGTGCTGACGGATTTGTGTTCGATCTCAACGAGTATATCGCCTTTGCGCAGCCCTTTTTGCCAAGCCGTTGTTCCTTTGCTTATTGTACTGATTTGCAAATTTTTGTCAAAGCGCATTCCAAAGGGTTCTAAAAAGGTATCGCTGACATGGCCGCCGCCAAAGCGCTTGTACACGTTGAATTCCTTTTTGCCCTCCCGTGCGGTGGCCAGCGTAACCGTTGTGCCCACCTCATGCAGATTGATCGCATCCTCGTAGGCACACCTGTTTTCAAACCCCGTAATCTTCATTCCCTTTTGGATATCTATATCATAATAGGGATTGACAAAACGTACCCGCATCGATTCATCGACACGAAACCCCACGTCGCCAAAAACAGGCGTATCGCTTTGCAGCAGGTGGTTTATATATTTGGGTCCAAGCACCCCTCTTGGCACCACAAGCCCCAGCCCGTGGCAGCACATGCCGTGCAGCAGCGTTCCCGTTTGCGCGGAGGGTTGCAGGCGTCCAAACAGGCGCAAGCCGCACTGGCGCTTTTGGATCACTGCATTGGTTTGTCCCTCTTTATTAAAAAGACGTACTTTTTTTTCTTTATAGGGGTATTTGAATACTATGTTTTCGCGGCACGCTTGTGTACTGATGTACGTGTGTGTCAGCGGTTCAAAGTAACTGTCCGGGCCGCCGGGAAAAGGGCTTATACGCTTGCCGTTTGCGCAGTAATGCAGCTTATTTTTGATTGAGACACTTGCGTTTTGAAACTTTTGGCCGCACATATCGCACTGTGAAGCATACAGCCCCACAGCCAGGATCAAAGCAGTGACAAAGCGCATCGCTACAACCGCTGCAGCAGGGCAATAACCCCTTCAGAATCCAGCTTGTCCACGCGCACTACCACATCGGCTGCTTTGCCGTACGCTTCCTGCCTGCTTTGGTAGAGCTTTTTAGTCTCTTCGTACGAATTAAAAAGAGGACGTTTTTTTAATTTTTTTGACGCGTTTTTTGCCTGGGTTACGCGTTTGTAAATCCAGTCAAAATCAGCCTTGAGATACACAACGGTTCCCAGTTTTGCAAGATTGGGCACGGTATGAAACCCGCCTCCTGTGGATACGACCGTATCTTGTACACTCTCTTGGAGCCACTGCGCGCACCGGGCTTCAAGCTTTCGAAAATGCTTTTCGCCTTTTTTTTTAAAGATTTGGCTGATCTTTTGGTTTTGCATACTTTCTATCAGGTCATCGCTGTCGACGACAAAACGCCCGCTGCGTTGGCCGAGTTCTCTTGCGACCGTGCCTTTACCAACACCCATAAACCCGATCAGGATGATATTGTGCGCCATCAATCACACCTTGTTGTAGCGGTTGATGATCTTTTTGACGCGTTTTTTCAGGTTGCGAAGCGCATCGGTGGCATCTTCGCCCTCTTCGACCAGGCTTTCGTAATTGTCAAACTGAATCTTAGCGATCCAGCCCAGTTTGTCGTGCAGCTTGATTCCGACAAAACGCACTTCGCCGAAGTGTTCCTTTGCCATATTGTAAATCGATTCTATTCTTTCTGAATTTGTTTTTTTTGCCATGATTGCTCCTAGATTTGCTTTATTATATCAAAATAAAAGATTGTCATCAATTTGTTCACGCTCCTTTGGCAGCGGGGACGTTTCGGTAAAAAAGTACCTCTCATCCCCCACTGTACCCTCATACACCCCTTCGGGCTTATCAAAACTGCGTTTTATCTGGGGATATTGATCGATATAGCGTTCAAAAAAATACTTAAAACTGGGTCCCGCCGCGCGGCCGCCGGTTTCTCTTTTGCCCATGGGTTTGTTATCATCGCGTCCAAACCACACAACCGCCTGCAAAGAGGGGGAAAACCCGCAAAACCACGCATCGATATTGTCATTGGTCGTACCCGTTTTGCCGCCAAGTTCGATACCGGGCAGCTTGACGCGGCGGCCGGTGCCCGAATCCACGACGGCTTTGAGCAGATCCACCATCAAAAACGATTGCGGTTTGCTGGTAAAATATGTCTGCGCTGGGCTGTTTTGGAGTATAACCTCTCCCGTTTCATCCCTGATTTTGTCAATCAGTATGGGTTCTACCATCGTTCCGCCGTTTATGAACATGGAGTAAAACTTTGCCATCTGTATGGGTGAAGCCCCAAGGTTTCCAAGTGCCAAAGAGAGGTTTTTGGGCAGATCGGTGTCCAGTTTTTTCAACTTTTGGTAAATATTATTAAAACCGACACTTTGCACCAGATTGATCGTAGCCAGGTTCCTGGAGTGTACCAGCGCATCTTTCATGGGAATAAGGCCGGCAAAATCCTCTTCGTAGTTTCTTGGCTGCCACAGTTTCGGATCATCGTCTTCTTCCATCTTTTTGATATCTTCATATTCATACGTTCTGGCCACGTCATGCAGCATGGTTGCGGGCGAATACCCAAGATCGATCGCGCTTTGATAGATCAGGGGTTTGAAGCTGGACCCGGGCTGCCTGGTTGACTGCGTCGCCCGGTTGTAATTGCTCTTTTTATAATCCACACCGCCCACAAGCGCCTGAATACGGCCTTTTTCATCATTGACAACGATCGCGCCGCTGAGCTGGGATGCGTTATTATCCCTTTGCAGTATCTTTTCGTATCCGTGGTTCAACGCCTCTTTTGCCAACTGCTGGGCATACAGATCGATGGTGGTTTCAATCCTGTAACCGCCGGTTTTAATATCGTCTAACTCCAGCCGCCTGAGCACCTCATCGACGACAAAGGGGGCCTGGTTTTGCGAAAGGGTCTGGTCATAAACCCGCGGCGTTTCCTGAATGCTTTCTAAATACTGTTCCTCATCGATCCAGCCAAGTTCTTTCATCCGGGTAATAACCTGGTTTGCCCGCTGCAGATTTTTATCATAGCGTCTTGTGGGATCATAATAACTTGGAGCCCTGGGCAGCCCTACAAGCATTGCTATCTCTTTGAGGCTCAGCGCATCCATGGGTTTGTCAAAATACCCGTTTGCCGCTGTTTTTATCCCGTAATACCCGTGCCCGAAATAGACTTCGTTCAGATAGCGCTCCAATATTTCATCTTTACTCAAAAGCGTCTCCAGCCGCATGGCAAGCAGGGCTTCTTTGATCTTTCTCATAATCTTTTTATCCCGGCTTAACAGCTTTGTTTTTACCAGCTGCTGGGTAATCGTGGAAGCCCCCTCGACAAATCCGCCCGCTTTGATATCTTTGATAACTGCGCGGATAATCGCATCGACGTTGATACCGTTGTGTTCATAAAACTTGGTATCTTCAATCGCCACCAGCGCTTCGATAACCCGCCCGGGGACCTCGTCGATAAAGACGTATTTTCTGTTTTGTTCAAACAAGTTGGCAATCAACTGTCCGTTTTTGTCGTGAATTGTGGTGGTAAGGTCGGGTTTGTAATGCACCAAGGCATCAACATCATGGCGGATCTGGTCATACAGATACACTACAAAACCGGCGCCTCCCAGAAAGACAAGCAGTACTATGCTAAGAAGAAATCGAATCATTGATCGTTTTTACAACCTCTTTTGTTTTTTTCATTTTTACATCCAGTTTGGCAATCAGCCGTATGATGGGCACTTTCACCGTAGGCTGCCTGATCGCCCCGACAAAAACCCCGTTTTCCTTGAGCGTTTGCTGCAAGGTTATCGTTTGTCTGTTATTTTGACACACAAAGGGTATAATCAAGCTTTGCGATTGAAAATAGTTTAACCGTTTATCTCTTTTTTTGGCCAGTTTTTTTCTCTTTTTATAAATATAATTAAAATTCAGATACCCCAAAAGCGTATCAAAAAGCGGGGGCGCGGTGGCATAGATCACGCTTTTGGCGCGGTTTTGCAAAAACTCTATCACTTCGCTGCATCCCAGTATATACGCCCCGTAACTGCCGTAGGCTTTTCCGAGGGTCCCCATCTTGATGTGATTGGCTTTGGGTGTAATGCCGTAATGGTCAAAAACCCCAAGCAGGTTGGGACCGATCACACCGCTGCTGTGGGCTTCGTCCACAATCAGCAGCGCGTCGTAGTCCTCAGCCAGCGTAAATATCTCTTTGGCGGCCACATCCCCCTGCATCGAGTATACCCCCTCTATAGCAATCAAAGCCCTGCCAAAACGGTGGGCTTGGAGTTTACGGCTTAAATCATCGGGATCGTTATGGGCAAAAAAGATCACCCTGGCGTGGGTAAGCTTTGTTGCCAATATGCCGCTGGCGTGGTACTGCTCATCGATATAGAGCGTATCACCTTTTCGCCCCAGGTCCGCTATCAGGGCCAGGTTGGCTAAAAACCCGCTGCCGGCCAGCAGGCCTTTTTCAAACCCGTTTTTAAAACAAAGCGTGCGTTCAAACTCTTCGTGGATGGGGTGGTAGCCATTCACCAGCTGCGAAGCTTTGGGACCGTGGTAGTCAAGATTTTGCATAATTGTGCACGCTTGGCGCAGCGTCTTTTTGTTTGCCGCCATTCCCAGATAGTCATTGGATCCAAGATCAAGATAGGTGGAGTTAAAAACGTCCCTGCTGCGGTAGCGCCCGCTTTTATGCAGCGCTTGTAACTGTTTTTCATACATGGCTAAGAATGCAAAAACAAAAGCAGTTTTTCAATACTAAGGCCCATGGCCGTACTTTGCAAACCGCGCACGCTTTTGATGTAGTCTTTGCAAAAGCCCTCGACCATACAGCCTCCCGCTTTGCCTTCCCACTGCCCGCTTTGCAGGTAGCGTTGCAATTTTTTTTCATCAAAGGGGGCAAAACGGTATACCGTGGAAGAGATATCGGTCATAGCCATACTTTTGCTTTCATACATCATGGCGGTAATGATAGAAACATCGTTGCCGCTTTGGGCTTGCAAGATACGCCCGGCGTCTTCTTTGTCTTTTGGCTTGCGCAGGATTTTGCCGCCGGCTGTGACCACCGTATCGGCTGCCAGCAGCGGGGTATCAATGCCGTACAATTTTTTGCAGCAGGCAAACTTGCCCCGCGCTGCTTCATATACAAAGCTTTTGGGCTTGTCTGTTTTGATCGCTTCTTCGTCAAATTCACACCCGCTTTGTATAAAGCTGACGCCAAAATCATGCATAATCCCGGCTCTTGTAGGTGAGTTTGAACACAGCCGTATCACGACAGCGCTTCCTTTGCGAACGCTTTGCTTTCCTCGATGGCTTGGCTGATTTTAGAAGGGTCTTTGCCCCCGGCCTGGGCAAAATCATCCCGGCCACCTCCGCCGCCGCCAAGAATCGGTGCGATCTCTTTCACCCACGCTCCGGCTTTTATATCGCAGTTTTTCGCGCCGCTTGCAATCAGCACCTTTGGGCCCTTTTGCATAAACAGCATCACGGCAACGCTGTCATGGGCGTTTTTGATATCATCGACAAGATCTTTGATATTGCCGCCTTTGGCTTCTTCCACGATCAGGGTCGTATCCCCGATTGTTTCACTCTCCAAACTTTTATTGGCTCCGGCCTGAAGGGTTTTGACCTCTTGTTTCAAATCATTTATCTGCTCTTTAAGTTTATCCACGCCCGCGGTCACGTCACTGTTTTTTACGGCCTCTTTCGCGCCTTCAAGCTCGCTTCTTTGCTGCTTGAAATAACTGTGCGCCGCTTTTGAGACAACCGCTTCAATCCGGCGCACACCGGCACTGACGCCGCTTTCTTTGGTGATCACAAACAAACCGATTTCGCTGGTATTTTGCACATGCGTTCCCCCGCACAGTTCCAGACTCACGTCACCAAAGCCTACCACACGCACTTTCTCATCGTATTTTTGATCAAAAAGCGCCATCGCGCCCTCTTTCTTGGCTTCATCCAGCTCCATCAGGCGCGTACTTTGGCCGTGGGCTTCAAGAATGCGGTTATTGACGATATCCTCGATACGCTGTATCTGTTCTGCACTCACGGCTTTTGGATGGGAAAAGTCAAAGCGCAGTCTTTTTGCTTCAACAAGACTGCCCGCCTGAGCGACATGCTCGCCAAGGACCTCTTTGAGTACCTGATGCAGCAGGTGCGTCGCCGAGTGGTGGCGCTCAATCTCTTTTCTGTAGTGTGAAACCACCGCATGCACTTCCTGCCCGGTTTGCAAACCTTTATCCAAAGTCACTTTTGAAAGGTTAAGCCCCTGAAAAGGTTTGGTGTCGACCACCCTGCCGATGCCTTCCAGCTCGCCGCTGTCGCCGCACTGCCCGCCGCTTTGGGCGTAAAAGGGTGTTTTTTCAAGCATGACCCAGCCCTCTTTTTCAAGGCTTTGTACCTCTTTAAACTCCGAGTCAAAAGCAGCCGCCACCTTCGTCGTTGTTTCCAGCGCGTCGTAGCCCACAAACTCGTTGCCGCCGACGCGCTCTAAAACCGCTTTAAAATCCCCCTCAATCTGCGCGGGGTCATCTTTCTGCGCGGCTTTAGCGCGTTGCCTTTGCTGCTTCATCAGCGCTTCAAACCCCTCTTTGTCAAGTTTGATATTTTTTTCTCTGAGCATATCCTCGGTCAAATCCAGCGGAAAGCCGTAAGTGTCGTAGAGTTTAAACGCCGTATGGCCGCTAAACACCTCTTTTGTGCCTTCT
Organism: Campylobacterota bacterium; assembly: GCA_051746505.1. Lineage (GTDB taxonomy): Bacteria > Campylobacterota > Campylobacteria > Campylobacterales > Sulfurovaceae > TCS-49. The sequence goes on along the minus strand of JBNJFE010000002.1, from coordinate 43,800 downwards.
AACTCTTTTTCAAACAGTTCAAACCCGCTTTCGATCGTAGCAAAGAAACGCTGCTCTTCCAGTTCGATCAATTCCTTGACATAGGCGCTCTTATCCTGAAGATACGTATAATGTTCCCCCATCAATTCCACGACACTGTCTACAAGCTTATACATAAACGGCTCTTTAAGCCCCAGCATAAAGCCGTGGCGCACGCCTCTTCGAAGGATGCGGCGCAACACGTAACCTCTGCCTTCTTTGTCAAAGTTCACACCCTGGGCCAGCAGGAAGGTAACAGCCCTGATATGATCGGCGATCACCCGGTAGCTGGCGCCGCTTTCATACTTGTATGCTTTGCCCGTAAGCCCGGCCACTTCGTTGATGATTGGCATAAAAAGGCTGCTGTCGTAATTGCTTGTTTTGCCCTCGATAATGCTTTGCACGCGCTCTAACCCCATGCCCGTATCGATGGAGGGTTTGGGCAATTTGTGCAGCGTCCCCTCTTTGTCTCTGTCATACTGCATAAAAACAAGGTTCCATATTTCTAAAAAGCGGTCACCCTCGCCGCCCATTCTGTCCTCGGGACCGTTAAAACTCTCCCCCTGATCATAAAATATTTCGCTGCAGGGGCCGCAGGGACCGGTATCTCCCATCTGCCAGAAGTTATCCTCGTCGCCGAACTTGTAAATGCGCTCTTTGTCTACGTGGGCTTGCCACATCTCATACGCTTCCTCGTCGCTGTGGTGGACGGTGACGTACAGTCTGTTTTTGTCAAGCTTGATTATCTCGGTGACAAACTCCCATGCGTACGCGATCGCTTCTTTTTTGAAATAATCGCCGAAAGAGAAGTTGCCAAGCATTTCAAAGAAGGTATGGTGGCGGCTGGTATAGCCCACGTTGTCCAGGTCATTGTGCTTGCCCCCTGCCCGAATACAGGTTTGACAACTCACCGCTCTTGGAGGCGTCGGAGCCGGAGCAAGACCGGCAAAGATCGATTTAAACTGCACCATTCCCGCGTTGGTAAACAATAATGTCGCATCATCGGGTACCAGCGGTGCGCTTGGTACCTCTTTGTGGTTTTTGGTTTTGAAAAATTCAATATATTCTTTTCTGATATCCATACAAATTCCCTAAAAAAATGTTAGGGATATTTTATCAAAATTTAAAAGAAAGTTAGGTAAAGCAGGATTCAAACAGTTGCCGGATTGATAAACGAGTCGCCCGAAAGCAGCCTCGCAAACAGCTTTTGCTGCTTCCACTCAGCCTGTACCCCAGAAGAAAATACGATACCCTCCAGGGCAATTTTTCCCATCAACTCACTGTGGGCGTCTTCGCTGAAACACTGGGCGTAGCCAGTTTTGGTTTCATGGACGATGATACTGTAGAGTTTAACCTCTTTTTCGCCGTTTTGCATCACCGTCTGGGCAAGCAGGCGTTCAATGAGCAGAAAAAACACTCGGGCAAACTGTTCGGCACTGGGGCTGACTGGCAGCTGGATCCAGCGTTTGGAGTGTTTTTTCATATCATCTTTATATGTTTGGGGTTCGTGTTCATACAGGGTGACTGCGTGGTCAAAGCTGTCTATGATATCCTTGATACCCGTTTTCATCAACCCAAAGTCATACACCATCTGACCATGGTCCAAAAAATTGGACTCAAGCAGGACTTCAACTTCATAACTGTGCCCGTGCAGGCTTTGAGAACATCTTTGGGTAGAACAATCTCTTACGATGTGGGCATTTTCAAAAGAAAACAGTTTTCGTATACGCAATTGTATCCTTGTTGTAGGCAATTTCCAAGGGAAAAATTCCCTTGGAAATGTAGTTTTAGTGGAGGTCTCTCCACATTGATTTTTTCCAGAAGTACGCCAGTACCGTGAAAATAACCAAGAAGCCCATAACCCACGGACCGAGTGCGTTTCGCTCCTCTTTTTTGGGATCGGCACTTTCTTCCATGTAGGCTATAACCTGATGGGCGGTTTCTTCGGTAATACCGACTCTCGGCATCGCCGTACCCTCTAACTGAGACTGCGGATCCTCGATAAAGGTATCGACATAGTGCTCGCCTCTTGATCCGTAATACATTGAAAGATCAGGCGGCGTTTTGCCCATATAGTTATTGAGGTTTTCCTTGTAATCAGCCTCTTTGATTTCAAAGGCCAGGCGTTCCTGCTTTGACTGGAAGTCTGGCTTTTTACCAAATACGGTCATATCTTTATACCGCATATCGTGGCATCTGCCGCACGACTCCTGGTACGCTCTTTCATTTGAAATCTCGCTTGGCGCGACGGAGTTCAAATACGCGATAATATCAGCGATATCCTGATCAAGATCACCGCTTGCCGAATACGTCAGCGCGGGCATCGGGTGCGGTTTGCCGGGGCTGAATTTGTGTTCAACCTTCATCGCTTTGGCAGGATTTTTAATCACTGAAGCCAAAAATTTGTCATCATAGATAAGTCCGGCGGTACTCAGATCGGGAGGATTAACCCCGTACGCACCTGAAGCCATAACCGGGTCCATCGGAGCCGGAATATTATCGGCTTCGATACTGTGACAACCGGTACAGCCGGCTGTCGCGATTTTATTTTTGCCCGCAGCTGCATCACCTGTTTTGTTTAATGGGTCAAGATCGGCGTATTCGTAATTCTTGCTTTCAACATGCTTGTGCATCACAGAATGCGCATACGGTTCAACACCCCAGTAAACAACAAGTGTAAAAAATACAACTACTGCTAATATTTTCATTTCTCTCATTTTGTACTCCTTACACTCTTTTTTCGCGTTTCGTGATAATCGGCAGCGCGATAAACAGTCCGATAAACACGATTGCAGCTACAAGGCCAAGCTGAGTAAAGATACCCTCAGGCGGCAACTTCCCTAAAATGGTCAGGACAATCATATCAATAAGCAATATCCAGAACCACAGTTTAAACGCCATCCCTCTTTTGTGTGCGGGCTTGGCGTTTGGACTTTTGTCCAAAAACGGCAGAAGGAAAAACGCGATCTGCGCGAACCCAAAGGCAACCAGACCGATATTGGTCGAGAAAGGACGCAGAATTTCATACGACCACAGGAAATACCACTCAGGGTAGATGTGTGCAGGCGTCTTCAGCGGATCGGCCGGATCAAGATTGACCGGGTCAAGCGCAAACGTATAGTGATAAAACGCCAGATAAAAGAAGATGATCAGATAAATTCCAAGTACGAAAATATCCTTACTGATAAAGACCGGCTGGAAAGGAATCACTTTGGATTCTTTTTTCTTGCCCGCTTTATATTTTTCAGCTTCCTCTTCGTAATCAAACTCTTCACCTTCCTGGTTGTTGACGTGAGGAATGCGAAGCGCTGCAAAGTGCAGACCGATCAGCGCGATAATCACAAGCGGCAGCAATACAACATGCAGCATGAAAAATCGGGTCAGCATCGCGTCATTGGGCGAGAAATCGCCTCTGATCCATGTCACAAGCCAGTCTGTTTCCAGTCCGCCCAGATTAAACAGGTTGGTAATAACCATACCGGCCCAGTAACTCATCTGACCCCAGGGAAGCAGATAACCGCTGAACGCTTCGGCACTGAACGTGACAAAAAGCAGCATCCCCGTAATCCAGATCATTTCACGGCCCTTTTTGTACGAACCGTAATAAATACCTGTAAACATGTGGATATAAATAATCACGAACACAAATGATGCCGCGATCGCGTGGATGTGTCTCCATAGCCATCCAAAATGCACTTCAGTCATGATCGTGTAGTTCACGCTGTCAAATGCTAGTTCGGTGTCTGGCTTGTAATACATCAACAGGAAAATCCCTGAAACCAAAAGCAAACCGAAAGTCGCGGCAAGTACCATACCCATTGCCCACAAGAAGTTGATATCTTTGGGGATCCAGTATTCATACGCCATGACCTGTTTTACTTTTTTAATAGCAAGTCGCTGGTCTAACCACTCTTCTACAGAGTTGGCTTTTTCAAATTTCGCCATCCGTTACTCCTTACGCTGTTATTCCGGCTTGTGCCATCTGTTTGTACTCCGGACCTTCTTCACCCAAAACCAGTTTCGTACCCTCGATTTTAAAAGGCGGGATTACAAGCGGGCTTGGAGGGGGACCGAATATCTCTTCGCCGCTGGTGTTAAACTCTCCGCCGTGACAGGCACACTTAAACTTCTTTTCACTTGGTTTGTACGCGGGAATACAGCCAAGGTGCGTGCAAAGCCCGATAGAAACGTGAAAACGGTTTCCGTCGATGATGACATCTCTATCATTGCTTTCCATATCCGCACCCTTTTTAAGGATAAAAATAGGCTTGCCTCTCCACATATCCGTATGCAATTCATTTTCTCTGGCAGCACTGAGATCTACTGTCGTAAACCCGGCCGCGATAACGCTTGGGAGGGGATCCCATGTACGCTTTGCGGCATAAAGCGCAGCGATACCGCCGATACCGGCCACGCCGCCCAGTGCTTTACCAAGAAAGTCTCTTCTCTCTTCGTTCATGAAGCTGTCCTTTCAAGAATAATTTGACGGTGCCATGATACAATAAATTTAATTAAACTTAAATTGACCCAAATCAAGTTTTTGCACGATTTTTGCAAAATCACAGTCAACGCTGATTTTTTTCAGCCCCTCAATATCAAGCTTTGCGGCTTTATCTGCGTCAACTTGGTTGTCGCTGCAATCGAAAAAGTTTATCCCTAAGAATTTTTTATCTGTTACGAAATTAAACAGCTCACTGCCGCAGTAGATCACGTTTGCGCCTCCCGCCCCGGCTTCCAGCAGGGTTTGCAAACTGAAACTTGCCACAACACCGTACTCGCGGATAGCTTCATAATCTTCCACCACCTGCTCAAAAAACGGTTGCAGCTGTTTTTCATAGGATAAAAAGAAATAATGCCCCAGAAGCAGATCAAAACCCTTGAAATTTTTGCCAAGACTGAGCAGCTTTTTCTCATAATCTTCGTCACTGAAAAAAAGAAGCTTTTTATCGTTTTTTTCCACCGCTTCAAAATAGACCGGATCCACGGGCAGAAGCTGTACGGTATTGCTGTCCTGTCGCACCTGCGAAATGATCTTTTCACCGTGTTTTTGCTCCGTGTTGCTAAAGGTCACGACCGTGCGATAGATCGCGCTCAGCCGGCCCAGTACCTCATCGTTTAACTCGGGGGTGTCAATAATAAGCCCGTCGCCGGCCTGGGCGATATTGGCGATATTATACATCGAATCAATCGGTGTGCTCTGGGGTATGCCAAGCTCTTTTGCCACCATCGTCGCCCTGAAATCATTGAGCAAAACTTTAGGCTCAATCCCCTGTGCCGCCAGCTGCTTGTACAGCGCGGCCCCGCGGCGCAGCCGGTCTAAACCGTACCTGTGTCCGGTGTGGATATAATAATATAGCTGCATTTTATTCCTTTGTAGTAATGTCTCCAGGCAGCTGTCCAAACAGTGTGTGATGGAGCAAAAAGACTTTGACCCGCGCTCCTTTGTCCAGACGGCTGACCTTTGCGTCGACGACTATAAACGCATCGGCTTGTGCCAGGGGTTTGACCATTCCCGGCAGCTGCAGTGAAAGCGGCGTAAAACCGTTTTGATCCAGCCCTCCCAGCATAAGCCAGTCGCGGCCCTTTTTTTTCTCAACGCTTTCTTGTAATGTAGCGGTAAAAGGCGTGGGAAATGTAGCGCTTTTGTTTTGCAGGTGGGCTATCAGCGCTTTTCCAAACAGTTCAAAATTCACCGCCGCCGCCAGCGGATTGCCAGGCAGCATCAATACGTACTTGCTGCCCACGGTATACAAAGAGGTCGGTTTTCCCGGCTTGATAGCCACTTTTTCAAACACCGGCCTGGCATCCAGCGCGGCCAACACTTCCTTGGTGTAATCCTTATCACCCACGCTTGCCCCGCCCGTGGTGACGACCAGATCACTTGCCAGACAGTTTTGCAGGGCTGCTTTGAGCGAGTCAAAATCATCGCCGGGGCTGCGTACGCTGCTGACGCGGCAGCCGGCCTGCTTCGCGCTTGCCTCGATGCTTGGGGCGTTGGAGTTATACAGTTGTGATCCGCGGACGTTTTCATAATGGCTTTTTAATTCCTGCCCGGAAGAAAGCACGCTGACGTGCAGCTGTTGGTATATTTGGACGTAACTGATCCCCTGGGAAGCCAAAAGCCCGATATCATAAGGCCCAAGCAGCGACCCTTTGCTGACAATACACTCGCCTTTGGCGATATCTTCTCCCATATAGCGCATATTAGCCCCGCGCTGTATATCCGCGGGAAGACGCACCGTATCGTTGGCAACATCCACGTTTTCTATGGGTATAACCGCCTCGGTGCCTTTTGGCAGCCTGGCCCCGGTCATAATCTTGATACATTCGCCCGGATGCAGTCGGCACTCTTTAGCGTCGCCTGCGTAGACAACTTCGGCGCAGGTGACGTTTTTGCCCGCATCCTCCAGCTTGAGGGCATAGCCGTCCATCGCCGAATTGTCAAAGCGGGGCATTGCAAACGCCGCGCTGTACTGCGCGGCCGCGACCCCGTGCAGCGCATCTTCAAGCGGTACCATCTTTGTAAAACGCGTCGTATCCAGCGAGTGGATCAGCTCCAGCGCATCCTTGATTGAAACCATATACATCCCCTTTTTTATTCGCAGATATCATACAATATTTCACTTTAAAGATGCCCTTTAACCGGGTATAAAAAAAGATATAGTAAAATAGCGTTAAAAAGAGTTTGCCCTATGAGTACGATCACGCTTGCAGTTACCCTGCACCTTTACCTTATCGCCGCTATCGGTGTCATTACCCTGGCCCATCTGGGGGTTTTGCGCATAAGTGACCGCTACAAACTGCGCCGCCTGACCCGCCACCTGCTGCCCTGGTACCATATCATGGTCGCTTCCAATATCTTTACCGGTGTTATCATTTTGGCCATGAGCAATGCGTTTTTGTTCAAACACGCCCTTATGATTATAGCCACTATTGCGCTTATCGGACTGCATATTGCGATCAAAAAGGCGCTGAAGTGGGGCAATCCCAAAGATGACGCGGTTTTTGCCGCCTTTAAAAACCGGGTTATGAAGCTTTTGCTGCTTGAACTGGCTATCTTGCTTGCTACCACCGCGGTAACCCCTTATATCACCTTTTAATCATGCAGTTTTTATACCACCGGGATGCGGGAGAAAAAAAGCTTGTCCTGCAGGGACCCGATCACAAATACCTGGCCAAGGTCCGCCGCATCCAAAGGGGCCAAAGCTTGCAGGCGCGCAACCTTAAAGACAAGATGAGTCATACCTACCGGGTTGAGAACATCGATAAAAAAAAGATAAATATCACTTTACTGCAAAGCGTACCAAACCCCGTACCGGCCAAAACCCTGCACCTTGGCTGGTGCGTGGTTGATGCCAAATCGGTTGAAAAGACCCTGCCGTTTTTAAACGAGGCGGGGGTAACGCACATCACTTTTATCTACTGCGACAAAAGCCAGCAAAATTTTAAACTCAATTTTACACGCTTGGAAAAGATTTTGATCAATTCCTGCCAGCAGTGCGGGCGGGATCACTTGATGGAACTGGGTACCGAGGAAAACGTACAAGCGTTTGTAGCCAAGCACCCCGACGCCTGGCTGTGTGATTTTGGCGGCGAAAAGATAACCGATCAGGCAATCAAAACCCTTATCATCGGTCCCGAGGGAGGGTTCAGTGACGCCGAAAGCGCTATGAGGCTGCCAAAAGCGGGATTTGATTCTTCGCAGATTCTTCGCAGCGAAACCGCCGCTACCGCCGCGGCTGCGAAACTGCTACTGTAAATCTGCATCCCGAAGGCACGCGGCGGCGGGATTGTTGCGCAGCTTTTTAGCCATATCGACCCGGGGCAGCGGGAGGGCTTTTTTGGCCGCTATGGTTTGGCTTCTTGTATGCGCGCTTTTGTATTCATACACGTAAAAGCCCGCTTCATGCATCCCAAGACGGACCGGCGTAGCGACAGAATAGGTCGTCATCACCGCATCCTCACTGCTGATAGCATAAAGATGAGTAAAATACTCTCTGGTCCAAAGCAGCGGATTTTTTTTAGGGCTGAACGCATCCTGGTAGATAATATCGATACCGCGCAGATCACGTATCCTCTGCCTGGCTTCGCCCACCATCAGCGTCATTTCGATCCGGTCGTCTTTATAGTAATGATCGCTTAAAACCGTTTTTATAATGCCTGCGATTTCATCAAAGGCTTTGGGGTAGGTAAATTGGTGCAAAGACGCAAGAAGGTTTTTGTCAAATTCGGGGGCATATATCCGTATCTTTTTATCTGCGTACTGCTGTGTGAGATAACAGATCGTGGCAAAGGTATTAAACCCCAGACCAAAACAGATATCAAGGATGGCAAGCTCTTTTTTATCGGTATACGCAAAGGCGGGGATAACATGCTTTTGCATGGTTTCATTAAGCGCGCCGTCGTGCACGCTGTGGTAGCATTCGTCAAACAGCGGCGAATCCAGCGTAAAACTGCCGTCTTTTGTTTTGATACTTTGGTAGTTTACACCCACATCTGCAGCTTTTTTGCCACTATGACGTTATGTCCGTGTACAAGCTCGATACTGTTGGCGTTTTGCAGCCTGCCCTCTTCCAGCAG
>JBNJFE010000002.1:0-35102 GCA_051746505.1 Campylobacterota bacterium | reverse complement strand
AGTTTACACCCACATCTGCAGCTTTTTTGCCACTATGACGTTATGTCCGTGTACAAGCTCGATACTGTTGGCGTTTTGCAGCCTGCCCTCTTCCAGCAGCGGTATCAAATCAAACAGCAGGTCATCTTCGCCTCTGTTTACGACAATAACCGTCGCCGTTGTTTCAAGAGAGTCATACATTTTACGCAAAAGCGGGATGAAGTTTTGGTCGTTGTGATCAATATCATACAAAATCGCCGCTTCATACGCCCTGTTTGGCAGGGAAAAATCAAGTCCAAGCGGCGAGTCCAGTTCGCGGGTTTCAATGCCGCCTTCACTCTCGAGCAGATGATCCTGCAACGGCTGCAGCACTTCTTTGACCCCTCTGCCAAGGCCCAGAACCCGCAGGCCCGGAGCCTCTTCCAGCAGGACTGAGAGTTCTCGCATCGTTAGCAGCTGACTTCGACTTTGTCGGTATCAAGGGGGAGATCTTCGTTTTTCATGACCCCTACTTTTTTATCAAGCACGCCTTTTGCGACCTCCTGGGCGTTTTGCAGCGAATGCATCTTATAGCTGCCGCACTGGTATTTGTTGAGTTCGGGAATCTGGTTCTGACTTTGCAGCTCAAGCACATCCTTCATCGACGCTTCCCACGCTTTGGCGACCGTTTGTTCCCCCGGGGAACCAAGCAGGCTCATATAAAAGCCCGTGCGGCATCCCATGGGAGAGATATCAATGATTTCAACATCGTCGCCGTTGAGGTGATCGCGCATGAACCCTGCAAAAAGATGTTCGATCGTATGCGTTGCTTTTTCATCCATCTGATCTTCGTTGGGTACGCAAAAACGCAGATCAAAAACGGTGATCAGATCGCCGCTTGGCGTATCCATCGTTTTGGCAATCCGTACCGCGGGGGCTTTCATCTTCGTGTGATCGACACAGAAACTTTCTAACAATGGCATTTACTCTCCTTTTTCCTGGGTATTATTGATACTTTGCAGATACGCGTGGATATTTTTAACGTCATTGGTTGTCAGCGTATCGGCGAAGGGGCGCATAACAAAAGCGGTGCTACCCTTTCGGTCTCCGTTTTTATATTCGATAATGGCGTGTTCAAATTCGCTTAAACTCAGCGTATCCAGCCTGGCTGATTTGTTGTACGCTTTGACGCGGCCGTTTTTGCCGTGGCAGCTTTGACACTTGCGCGTGTACAACTCTTTGCCCTCGGCGGCTCTGTCTATGGTTTCTTGTTCTTTGCTTGCTTCCAAGTCAAAATTGGCAAACCTGCCCTGGCCGGCTGCCGCCCCGCCACTGTTGATTACGGTGGCTTCTGGCAACTGTCCTTTGTATTTTTCAACAAGTGCTTTCAATTCCTGGCCCATCTTGCCCTCTATCTCAAAACACAGACACTCTTTTGGCTGTGAATCCTGCGCGTATGCGGCCATGGCAAACAGGGACGCGGCAAGAAAAACTTTCGCTGCTTTCATCAAAATCCTTTATGCTTTGCGTAATTACTGATCCCATTATAGGCAAATTTGTCTTAACCTATATTTAACGAATCTTTGGATAAAATCAGCGGCAAAAATCAAAACAGGAACAAGCACCGGGGGACCGGGCTGGGAGAAAGATGATGAAAGAAGCACAGTATATCTGGATGGATGGGAAGCTGGTAGACTGGAAGGATGCCAATGTCCATATTCTCACCCATACGCTGCATTACGGCAACGGGGTATTTGAAGGGACCAGAGCGTATCCGACCAAGGACGGTCTGGCTATTTTTAAACTGCAAGAACATACAAAACGCTTGCTCAATTCGGCCAAGATCACGGCAATTGAGCCAAATTTTACCCAGGATCAGCTGGAAAAGGCCCAGGTTGAGCTGCTGCGAAAAAACAGTTTTTCCGGCAACGTTTACCTGCGCCCTCTGATCTATCTGGGCTACGGCGTCATGGGACTGCACCATGTCAACGCACCTGTGCACACCGCGATTGCGGCGTGGGAATGGGGCGCGTACCTGGGCGATGAAGGTTTACAAAAAGGCATTAAGGTCTGCACCTCCTCAATCGTGCGCAATCCGGTTAAATCCAACTTCGGCAAAGCCAAGGCCGTGGCCAACTATCTCAATTCGCAGATGGCCAAGTACGAAGCGATCGAGGGCGGGTACGAAGAAGCCCTGCTGCTTGATGATACCGGTTTTGTCGCCGAGGGCAGCGGCGAGTGTCTTTTTATCGTGCGTGATGGCAAGCTGATCTCTCCGCCAAACGATAATTCGCTTGAATCCATCACCCAGGACACCGTGCTGGAACTGGCTACGGATATGGGCTTGCAGATTGAGCGAAGACGGGTTACGCGAGATGAGATTTATATCTGCGACGAAGCGTTTTTAACAGGCACCGCTGCGGAAGTCACCCCGATCAATTCGCTTGACAGACGCACCATCGGCAGCGGTAAAAGAGGGCCGGTGACGCAGAAACTGCAAAGTGCGTACTTTGACGTGGTATACGGCAGAGACGACAACTACAAACATTACTTAACTTACATATAAAAGGGAAATTTATGCCAGCGGATATGAACGACTACTTTAAAAAGAAAACGGGTCAAAACAAAAACAGCGGCGGCAGCAACAGCGGCGGCAACGGCGGCGGAGGCGGGGGACCGAAATTCCCCGAACCGCCCAATTTCAACAACATGGGCAAGAAAGCGATCTGGATCTATGCGCTGATCATCCTCGTGGTGGTCGTGGTTTTGGCCAGACCCTTTCACATCATCAACTCCGGCGAAGTCGGGATCAAAAAAACCGCGGGGAAATACAATCCCCAGCCGCTGCAGCCTGGCTTTCACTTTTATCTGCCCGGCTTGCAGGAAATTCTTGTCATGGATACGAAAGTGCGTATTGTCGATTATACGTCTCAGGAAGATATGAGCCATATTGACGACAATGTCGATGGGGTTCTCAGAAATCCTGCCATTACGATTCTGGATTCAAGAGGCTTGCCCGTAGGTATCGAAATGACGGTACAGTACCGCCTGATGGCTAACTCCGCGCCCCAAACGGTTGCCAACTGGGGTTTAAACTGGGAAGACAAGATTATCAACCCCGTCGTGCGTGATGTAGTACGAAGCGTTGTGGGCGGATTCAACGCTGAAGAGTTGCCCATGAACAGAGGCGAAATCTCTGCCCAGATAAAAGCGGGCTTAACAGAAGATATCGACGCGCTTGAGGGCCAGCCGGTGACGCTGCTTTCCATTCAGCTTAGAGAAATCGTACTGCCGCCAAAGATTAAAGACCAGATTGAGCGTGTTCAGATTGCCAGACAGGAAGCTGAGCGGGCAAAATACAGAGTCGAGCAGGCCAAACAGAAAGCAGAACAAAGAGCGGCCAAAGCGCAGGGTGATGCCGATGCCAACAGAATCGAGGCAAAAGGTAGAGCCGATGCGGTGACAATCGAAGCAGACGCGCAGGCAAAAGCCAATAAGCTGATCGCTGCCAGTTTGACAAATGATCTCTTGCAGCTTGAACAGGTCAAGATTCAGGGCAAGTTCAACGAAGCGCTGCGTGAAAACAAAGACGCTAAGATTTTCTTAACTCCCGGCGGTTCAACGCCAAACTTATGGGTTGATATGAAACAGGATTCAAAAACAAAAACCTCAGTCAACCAGTAACAACAACGCAGGCTTTCATGCCTGCGACACACCAAAAGGCTTATGATGAATGCGATAAACTGGCAAGAGCACGAGCTGCTGCCCGCCATCGTCCAGGACTTTGACAGCGGCGAAGTATTGATGCTTGCGTACCAAAACAGGCAAGCTTATGAATTAACGCTGCAAAGCGGCTATGCCCATTATTACTCCAGAAGCAGAAAACGACTGTGGAAAAAGGGAGAGTCAAGCGGGCATACCCAGGAAGTCAAAAAGATCAAGATCGACTGTGACGCCGATACGATCCTGCTGCAAATCAAGCAAAACGGCGTAGCGTGCCATACGGGGGCTAAAACCTGCTTTTTTACCGACATCACCGAACAAAAAAGCGATGCGGCAGTCATGGATCCCGCAAGCATATACGGCGTGATCGATACGCTCTATCACACACTGCAACAGCGCAAGAAGGCCGATCCAAAGAGTTCTTACACGGCCAAACTGATGCAGGGCGGCGAAAACACGATCTTGAAAAAAGTGGCCGAAGAAGCGGCGGAACTGTGCTTTGCGGTAAAAGACGGCAATAATGATGAAATAATTTACGAAGCTGCCGATTTAGTTTATCACAGCCTGGTCGCTTTAGCGTATAAAAACGTCAATCCCGACCGTGTCAAGCAGGAACTTGCGCGGCGCTTTGGTATGAGCGGCATAGAGGAGAAAAACAGTCGAAAACAGTAGGAGCGCGCGATGCAGCAAAAAGCTTTAGCCTTTTTTCATGATTTTACTGCATCTTTAACGCTGTATGATTACCTGGGCTTTGCGCTGCTTGGGCTGTTTTTTCTATTTTTCATGATTTTAAGCATCGTCGTACGCCAAAAGCCGGCGGCGGCGCTGCTGTTTGCCTTTTTGGCTTTTGTTATGCTGATTGCGGGTCCCTTTGGGGTCAAAGAGGTATTTGACCGGGTCGTACGAAGCAGTGAGGTTGTCATAACAAAAGAGCAAAAACTGCGGTATTCAAAAGCCCTGCTGCTTGAGGGCAACCTTACGCATACGGGCAAGATCGCGTATTCACGCTGCAGCGTCACAATCGATATATACAAAGACAGGGAGAATAAGTACCTTAACTACCTGCAGCGGTTTCTGCCCTTTCGGTCTACAACACTGCATTTTGACAGAAGCCTGCAAAAAGGCCAAAATATTGCGTTTGAAACGACAATAGAAGAGTTTGCCCATAAGGGCGAGTTTAACGTACGTGCACACGGGGAGTGTTATCCATGACCTATTTTACGATTTTACACTGGTTGAGTCTCATATTTTTTCTGCTGCTGTTTATTCTGCTTGTATACCTGTCAAAAAAAGAAGCCAATAAAAAAACCTTTTATTCGATGGTTTTTGCCTCTTTTTTAGTGATCGCGATGGCTTTTGTCTTTTCGATCTTCGTGCTTGACAAATACACCAAAAAAGCCGCGCTGTACAATGTCAGCAATGAACGCCTTTACAACAGTGAAGAGATGCTTGTCAAGGGGCAGGTCCAAAATATCGGCAGCTTTCCCATCGGTCAATGTTCTATTACGATCAGACTGGTCAACAACGCGCTTGGCAGCGGCGGCGGCATCAGCGGGTCGGATGTATTCAAGCCCCAAAGCTGGCTGGATTTCACGAGTAAGGATGACACAAAAGAAACTTCAAACGTCCTGGAAATCTCAAAAGTCATAGCTTCTGACCTGCACCCAAATCAGGCCGAGCAGTTTATCATCCGTTTTCGCTACCCGCCTTCGTTTAACAGGGCGATGATGATCGATCCCAAGCTGCACTGCAGGTAGCAGACAGATGTATAAAAACGAATTTGACAAAAGGCTGCAAAACCACGACGTCCCTCAGGCGGTGATGCTGCACGGGTATGAGTACTATATCCGGCAGTACCTGCAACATCTTCGCCAAATGATCGCGGCTGATGAGGAGATCAAAACAAACGAAGGCGACTACAGCTTTGAAAAGGCTAAACAGATGCTGTCGCAGGGATCGCTGTTTGGTTCCAGTTCGCTTTTTATCTACAGCGGCGAAAAAAACCTTGGCAAGAATGACCTCAAAGCGCTTTTGGCAATTTGCGAAAAATCTCCCACCGGTTTTTTTCTCTACGCCCCCCTTGGACAAAACGCCAAATCCCAGGCAAACGTTTTTGACAAAAGCGGCGCCGCAGCCAGCGTGCGCTTTTTTGAACCCTCACCCAAGCAGGCCCTGTTTGAACTGCGAAAGCTCGCTTCAAGCTTACAAATAGAGATCGCAGATCACGCTCTGATGCATCTGCTTGAGAGTGTGAACATGGATATTTCCGTTGCCAATATGGAGCTGCAAAAACTCTCCCTGCTGCAAATTCCCGTTACGCCCAAAGAGATTGACAACCACGTGTACAGCTGTGGTGCGCAAAAGTTTGAGGATTTTTTCTATGATCTGCTGGATAACAAACCGCTGCTGACACATTTGAAGCAGCTGCTGCTTTCAGGCGAGGACGCACTGAAAATTCTCCGCCAGGCGCAGTATTTTTTTGAACAGCTTTTTTTGATCAATACCCACATCAAACTCAAAGCCCCAAAAGTCGACATCAGTGAAGTGCTGGGATTTAAACCGCCAAAATTCGTAGTGGATAAAAAACTGCGGTACGCGCAGCGTCTGAAGACGTCGCAATACCTGGAGTTATTTACGTATTTGGGAGATTTGGAACTGCAGTTAAAAACAAGGTCAAAAGAAGCGTCTCAGAAAGAACCTCACCTCATCGCCGCGCTGCTGGAGCTGCAGCGCCGGTTTCACTAATCCTCGACCCTGCGCAGAAACTCGACCATAGCGTTTTGGCCGAGTTTTCTGGCATAATCAACCGCCTGCAGCCCTGAAGCATCGCGCTTACACACGTCGGCATCCTGTAAAACAAGATAGCGGGCGATATCGACTTTGTTATAACACGCCGCTATCATCAGCGGCGTCATCCCGCTGTCTCTTTTGGACGTGTTCAGATCATACCCAAGACCGTGCAGGTACTGCACCACATCAAGCCTGCCCGCTTCAATGGCGATATCCATCGCGCCCACTCCCTCGGGACTGCACGCAAACAGATCCACGCCGGCATCTGCGAAGGCTTTGATGATTTCTAAATCAATATCGTTTTTAATGGCTAAGTGAAAAGCGCTGTTGCCCTCTTCATCCGCTTCTGCGGTATCGTGTCCGCTTTGAAGCAGCTGTTTGAGGACGGGTTCGTTGCCCTGGTAAATAGCCTGGATTAAGCTCATGGGGTCAGCTTCCCCCAAACGGGTTGGCCCCGCCCATCATATTCATCGCCTGGGATTTTTTATTATCCTCAACCGATTTGTTGATATCGTTTACGGCACTGATGAGCAGAATCTGCAGCGACTCTTTGTCTTCAAGCAGCGAATCATCGATATCGATATCGATGATTTCACCTTTGCCGTTTGCTTTGACTTCTACCATGCCGCCGCCGCTTTTGGCACTGAGGGTGACGTTTTCCTGCTGCTGTTCCATCTCTTGCATCTTGCCCTGCAGCTGTTCAAACATTTTGGACATATCGCCGAGGTTATCAAACATCGTATTCACCGCCTTCTAATATATCTGTAATCTCATCGATCTCGTTATCGTCTCCGATAAGGACGATGGTGGGTTTGTACTTTTCCAACTCGCTTTCACTGTAGGAGGCATACGCGATGATGATAATCTTGTCACCGGGCTGTACCTTCCTGGCCGCGGCTCCGTTGAGACAGATATCTTTACCGCCGCGCGGGCCGCAGATGGTGTAGGTGCTAAAACGCTCTCCGTTGTTGATGTTGACAATCTCTACTTTTTGCCCGATACGAAGCTTCGCAGCTTCCAAGAGATCTTTGTCAACGGTAATAGAACCCACATAGTTGAGGTTGGCATCCGTTACGGTCGCACGGTGGATTTTGCTGTAAAGCATCGGCACTGTCATTGCATTTTCCTTCTTATCTGGCTAAATCTTTCGGGGCGACCGGATCGGCCCACAGATTTTCATCGATAATATATTCTTCAACGGGCGTGCCGCCGATTATATGATCTTGTATAATTTTATCAATTTTTTCTTTATCTAAATTTACGTACATATGGTGGCCGGGTTCTATAAGCATCACAGGACCCATGGAACATCGGTTCAGGCAGCTTGTCTGCACCGGTTGAACAGTCTGGGTAATACCCTTTTCCATCAGTTTGCCCGCCATATACTGAAACAGCTCCTGGGTCTGTTCGTTGACACATGCGGGCTTTGGCATACCAGGAGGAGCCGATTGCTGGCACTTAAACATAAAAAACGCCGGTTGCGGTATTTTTTCATCCATCATGATTATTCCTTTACATATAATTTTGGTTGGCCTGCAAGTGTAGCAGAAAGTAATTTAAGATAAATTTAGTCCGAAATGCTACATTTTCATCCGCCCGGTGAGCGTAGAAGCGTTTTCATATTTAGATTTAAGTTTATAGGCTGTATAATTTGGACGTATCTAAACTCAAAAAGGATAAACACATGGGTAAATATGTAGATTTAACAGCTGCAAATTTTGAAGAAACAACAAAAGAAGGTGTTACACTGGTAGATTTCTGGGCTCCATGGTGCGGGCCTTGTAGAATGCTTTCTCCCGTTATCGAAGAGTTGGCCGAAGATTACGAAGGCAAAGCAACCGTTGCTAAGGTCAATACCGACGAAGAACAAGAGTTGGCCGTGAAATTCGGTGTAAGAAGTATCCCAACAATTATTTTCCTAAAAGACGGCGAAGTTGTCGACCAGATGGTCGGTGCGTCTTCAAAACAGGCGCTGGCAGAAAAACTTGACGCCAACCTGTAGAAGGTTTTTATGATCAGGAAACGGAGAAAGTCAGGGAACTTCTCCTTTTCTCTGGTCTATTCATCTTTTTTCGGTGCGCTGATGATCGCACTGGCTTTTGCATACTATAATCATAAGTTTTCACAATATAATTTTATCGATTTTAAAAAGAGTGTCCTTTACAGCGACAAAACAGTTTTTTCACCGGTACACGAAAAGTATGCAGTCGTCATTTACAGCTCCAAGCGGGGCGATCTCAAAAAGGCGCTGGCAAAGATTAAAAGCAAAAATATACCCGTCATCGCCATCGATCTTTTTATGGAAAAAAGAGGCAGCAGCGAACACGTGACTTTCTTAACAGCAGGCACCAATACGCTTTTAAGTCTTATTCATCGATTTGCTATTAGGAAAGTTCCGTCTTTTTTTCTCATTAAGCAGGAGAATGAAAACGGTTTATACAAACAAGATAGCAAAGTTTACACGCTATTATAGGAGAAACATATGTTAGATTTAGCCATTATCGGAGGCGGTCCTGCCGGACTGACCGCAGGATTGTACGCAACCAGAGGCGGATTGGAAAACGTTGTCATGTATGAAATGGGGATGCCCGGAGGCCAGATCACGCAAAGCAGCGAAATTGAAAACTATCCGGGGGTACCGGAAGTGGTCTCGGGAATCGATCTGATGGAAAGCTGGCCCAAGCAGTGTATGAAATTTGGTCTCAAGCATGAGATGAAAGAGGTCAATGCCGTCACCAAAGAGGGTGAAAACTTCATTCTTGACCTGGGCAAGGAGAGGGTTGAAGCTAAAAGCGTCATCATCTGTACCGGATCAACCCCGAGAAAAGCGGGTTTTACAGGTGAAGACACGTACGCCGGACAGGGGGTAAGCTACTGCGCGACGTGTGACGGTTTTTTCTACAAGGATAAGGAAGTCGCGGTTGTGGGCGGCGGCGATACCGCTTTGGAAGAGGCGCTGTATCTTGCAAAGATATGTTCCAAGGTAACGCTCATTCACCGAAGGGATACTTTCCGCGCCAGCCCGATTACGGTGGACAAAGTCAAGAAAAACGATACGATCGAAATCCTGTACGAAAGTACCGTCGATGAAATCTACGGCGGCAAAATGGGTGTTGAAGGCGTAAAAGTACAGACAAAAGAGGGTATCAGGGATATAAACGCGCTTGGTATTTTTATTTTTGTGGGCTATGATGTCAACAATCAGGTTCTTCAAAACAACGGCAAAGCTATCTGTGAACTCAACGACAAGGGTGAGATCAAGGTTGATTTGAAAATGAACACTTCCCTGCCCGGTCTCTTTGCCGCGGGTGACGTGAGACAGGATGCCGCCAAACAGGTGGTCTGTGCCGCCGGCGACGGTTCCACGGCAGCAATAAGCGCAATCAGTTACGTAGAAGGATTTTAAACGATGAAAAAAGTAGGTGTATTTGGTGCAACCGGACGAGTAGGCAGACGGATCGTCGATCTGCTCCAGGAAGATGAGGACCTGTCAATCGGGTCGATTTTTGTCCGCAACGAACTTGATTTTTCGGTTCCGGGGTCTGCCCTTGTGACAAATGATATTACCACGATGATGGAAAGCTGTGATGTCGTGATCGATTTTTCGCTGCCTGAAGCAACCGAAAAGATGCTGGAAGTGGCTATAGAAAAGGTGCACAAACCTCTTGTCATAGCAACTACGGGTTTAAACCAACATCAAAAAAACCTGCTTCAGGAAGCCGCAAACAAGATGCCCGTACTGTATGCGACCAATATGAGTCTTGGTATCTCCCTGCTCAAACACCTGGTCGAAGATGTTGCCAAAAAGCTGCCTGATTTTGATATCGAGATTACGGAGATGCACCACAGACACAAAGTCGACGCGCCAAGCGGAACCGCGCTGACCCTGGCCGAACACGCTGCCAAAGGCCGTGACCTTGACTTAGACGACGTACGCGTCAGCGGAAGAAGCGGCCATATCGGTGAAAGAAGCAAACATGAAATCGCCGTGATGAGCCTGCGCGGCGGCGATATCGTCGGCAAGCATACCGTCGGCTTTTATAACGACGGCGAATTTATCGAACTGGGCCACACCGCAACCAGCCGCGACACCTTTGCCAAAGGTGCGATTACGGTTGCCAAATGGATTCAGGACAAACCTGCGGGGCTGTACAATATGAACGATTGTCTGGGTATATAGCCGATGTGTGCCATTGTAGGAATATTTGACAAGGATAACGCAAGCAAGCTGGCGTATTACGGCCTGTTTGCGATGCAGCACAGGGGCCAGGAAGCCACGGGGATCACCAGCAGCGAAAAGGAAAAACTGCACACGATCAAAGGCAAAGGGCTGGTCACGGAAGTTTTTGACGAAGATGCGTTTGAAGTGCTCAAGGGTAATATGGCCGTAGGGCACAACCGCTACTCAACCGCCGGAGATGACTCAATCCTGGACGCACAGCCCGTTTTTGCCAGATACAGCCTGGGAGAGATTTCGATAGTGCATAACGGCAACCTGGTCAACAAGCAGGAAGTCAGAGACCGGCTCATAGAAAAAGGCGCTATTTTTCAATCCTTCATGGATACCGAAAACATCATCCACCTTATCGCCAAAAGCAGCCAGAAAAGCCTCAAAAGCCGGATCATCGAAGCCGTTGAAAAGATTCAGGGGGCTTATAACCTGATCATTCAAAGCAGAAGTAAAATGTTTGCCGTCAGGGACCGCTACGGCATCAGACCGATGTCTTTGGCCAAATTTCCCGGGGGCGGCTATATGGTCGCCAGCGAAACATGCGCATTTGATCTGGTGGGGGCCGAATTTGTCAGAGACGTCAAGCCCGGTGAAATGCTTATTTTCCGCCAGGGCGAAGAACCCCAGAGCATCCAGCTGGAAGAGCCTGATTTCAGGCCCTGCGCGTTTGAATACATCTATTTTGCCAGACCCGACAGTATCATTGCGGGCAAAAACGTATATGAAACACGTCTGAAGATGGGCGAACGGTTAGCAAAGGAACAGCCTGCTGACGTTGACCTCGTCCTGCCCGTTCCAGACAGCGGCGTAGCGGCGGCCAAAGGGTATGCCAAGGGGATCAGCACGCCTTTTGAAATGGGCATCGTGCGCAACCACTACGTGGGCAGAACCTTTATCGAACCCACCCAGGAGATCAGAGACCTTAAGGTCAAGCTCAAACTCTCGCCGATCAAGCACCTTATAGAAGGCAAAAGGGTTGCGATTGTTGATGACAGCCTGGTCAGGGGCACAACGGCCAACCAGATTGTCAAGATGCTTAAAGAGGTGGGGGCTAAAGAGGTGCATATGCGTCTGGCCTCTCCCCAGATCAAACACCCCTGCCGCTACGGAATCGATACGCCCAGTTATGAAGAACTCATCAGCGCTAACTACAGCCTCGAAGAGATACGCCAAAAAATCGGTGCGGAAAGTCTTGGATTTTTATCCATCGACGGTCTTGTCGAAAGCCTGGGCAAAGAGGGCAATTATTCGCTTGTCAGTTTTGACGGAAACTATTTCGCAAAGTAGCTTATGCAACATATTCTTACCTTCGGGCGCTATCTGCGCCGCAAATACCATACCCGGGTATACAAAGCCCCTATCAGTATCTCGGGCTTTACCTGCCCGAATATAGACGGAACGGTAACAAAGGGGGGATGCACCTTTTGTCTCAATGATTCCTTTTCGCCAAATATAAGCAGCAGTTCACAAAAACTCTATATGCATCCAAACCGGCCCAACCCCCACCTTGACCGCTACCTCAGCGAATTACGCGGACAGTACCAGAAAACACGTCTGCACCTCAAGCAGGCATACGGGGCGAAAAAGTTCATCGTGTATCTGCAATCCTTTACCAATTCATACGGCCCTTTTGAGACGCTTAAAGCTCTTTATGACACCGCTTTAACGCAAAAAGACGCCATTGGCCTCAGTATCGGTACGCGTACCGACAGCATCGATGAACAAACGCTTGCGTACTTAAACGAACTTGGTAAAACATATGAAATATGGGTCGAATACGGAATCCAATCCATGTATGACAAAACCCTTCAGCGCATCAACAGGGGGCATGATTTTCAAAACGTACAAAAATGGATGAAGATTACAAAAAAATATCCCAATATCAACATCTGCGGCCACCTGATCTACGGACTGCCGGGAGAAGATAAGCAGATGATGCTAGAAAGCACCAAAGCATCGTACGACCTGGGCATCGACTCGGTCAAATACCATCCGCTCTATATTGTCAAAAACACTAAACTGGCCCGCCAGTACAAAGACGGTTTGTTTCATCCTATCAGCAAAGAAGATTATCTTGATATCCTGGTCGAGGCGATTGCGCTTAAACCGGGCGGCATAAGTGTACAGCGCGTGAGTGCCGGTTTTGATGATGATTCGCTTATTGCGCCTAAATGGTGCCGGGATAATTTTTCGCAGATGGATAGTATTCGCAAAGCACTCTATAACGCGGGCTATATCTATTAAAAAATAAGCGGCACGATTTGTCTTTGTGCCGCTTATTGCCCGATTGTATAAAACTTTATAGCAGATATGCTTCTGCTTCGTATTATAGTACACCAGTATTAATTATTTGTTAACCGCACTTTTTAAATCCCGCGCGGATTCTGTTTGATTTTAATTATATTTTGTTACTATGTTACAAATATTTTTCGCAGGAGATGAAATGGAGTTTTTGGGTAAAGAAGTTTTAATTACAGGGGCCAACGGTGGATTAGCGCAGGCGATGATAGACGAGCTTCTGCAACGAGGCGCGAGCACCGTTCACGCGTGTTCAAGAGATATGCAAAAGCTTGAGTCGCTGTATAAGGATAACAGCCGCATCCTCACGCATCAACTCGATATTACCGAGTCGGATTCTATCAACACGCTGCTAGAAAACATCGGTGATGTCGATATTATCATTAACAACGCCGGTATCAACAGCAAAAAGCACGTACTGCAAAATGATTGGATCGATTTTGATGTCAACGTCAAAGGCACGATGGGTTTTACCCGCTCAATCTACCCAAAGATCAAAGCCGGGGGCGCGATTTTGAATATCGGTTCTGTTTTGGCGCTGATCAACCTGCCCGCTCTTGGGATGTACAGTGCATCCAAAAGCGCCCTGCACTCTTTAACACAGGGCTTACGCGCGCAAATGCTTCATAAGGATATCTCGGTGTACGAAGCGCTTCCGGGTCCCATGGATACAAAGATGACGGAGGGTCAGGATATGGATAAAACCTCTTGCGACGTTGTCGCCAAAAACATTTGTGACGAGTTTGAAGCCAATATGTTTGAAATTTATCCGGATGAGTTTTCTAAATCTATCGTTTCCGGTCTTCGCCAGAATCCAAAAGCGATTGAAGATGAGTTTGCGCAGTTTATTCAGTAGTTATTTGCGTTCTTTCTGAGGGGCATATAGGCGGACGAAGCGTCCGTCTATATCTTATACGAGTTCGATGATGGCCATTGGTGCCGCATCACCTCTTCTTTGTCTTGTTTTGATGATTCGTGTGTATCCGCCGTTTCTGTTTTCATACTCCGGGGCAATTTCATCAATAAGCTTTTGCGAAGACGCTGTATCCTGCAGCGCTGCAAAAACTGCTCTGTGCGCGTTCATATCGCCCTTGGCGGCTTTTGTTATCAACTTCTCTGCATAGCTTCGAAGTTCTTTTGCTTTGGCTAATGTTGTTTCGATTCTCCCATATGTAATCAATGATATGGTGAGATTTTTCAGTAAAGCCGACCGGTGCTGCGATTTACGATTTAATTTTCTGTAACCGTGCTTATGTCTCACTGTAAATCCTTTTTATTCTTTTATTTGTGACAACTTTTTTTCTACGCTTTTGGCAATAGAGTCATCAAGTTTACTCTCTACCGGGTACCCCACGTCTTCCAGTCTCGATTTGATCTCATCCAGGGATTTTTTGCCCAGGTTTTTAACGTCTTTGAGTTCGGCTTCATTCATCATGACCAGCTCGCCGATATATTTAATCTCAGCCTTATCCAGGCAGTTAAAGCTTCGGACGGTCAAATCCAAATCACTCAGCGGTTTTGTCAAGAATTCGATCTCTTTTTCATCGACACTGCCGTCGTTTTTGCTTTTTGAAATATCGATATCAAGCACGTTTGAAAATACGCTCATCTGCTTGTGCATCACTTCAAGCGCCTCAGCAACGGCGTGGGCCGGTTCAATCTGTCCGTCCGTTTCGATTTCAAAAATTACTTTCTCAAAGTTGGGGTTGTCTTCTACAAGAATGTTTTCCAGCTTGTAGTTTGCTTTTTTGACCGGGGTAAAAAAAGCATCCATTGCAATAAAATCCTTGGGGAGCTCATCACGGAACTCTTCACTGGGGATATATCCCATACCCTTGTTGATCATGACCGTAAAATTAAGCTGTCCGTCTTCATTCAGGCTTGCCAGGAACTTCTCCGGGTTGACCACTTCAACGTTTTCGTTTTCCAGGTCGCTGCCGCAGATTTCACGCTGCCCGCTGAAGCTGTACTCGAGGGTAGCGCTGTCGCTTCCGTCTTTGAGCTTGAAGCGGATATTTTTCAAATTCAGCATGAATACGGCGATATCTTCGTGCATACCACGGATGGTGTCAAACTCATGGTCTGCACCCTCGATCTGAACGCCGATTGGCGCGTAGCCAACGCTGCTGCCAAGAATCAGCCGTCGCAGCGGATGCGCTACGGTAATGCCGTATCCCGCCTCAAACGGATAGGTTTGCACTATCGCTCGGTTGGGACCGTCTTGTTGAATATCCACTTCAGTGGGAATGTACGGTGATGTTTTAATAACTTTCATTGTGTTTTCACCTTTTATATATTAAAGATTATTTAGAGTAAAGCTCAACGATCAATCTTTCCTCAACCGGTATAGAAATCTCTTCTCGCTCGGGAATTCTCGTAAAGATACCAAAAACTTTTTCGCTGTCGGTATCGACCCAGTCGGCAAGACCGGTTTGTGCAGTCAACTCAAGTGATCTGACAACCTGCGGATTTGTTTTGCTTTTTTCTTTAATCTCTACTTTTTGTCCGGGCTTCACTTTGTATGAAGGGATATCAACACGCTTGCCGTCAACAAGAACATGGCCGTGTGACGTGATCTGTCTTGCGAAGTTTCTCGTGGTCGCAAAACCCATTCTGTACACGACGTTGTCCAAACGCTGCTCTAAAAGCTGGATCATGATATTACCTGTATTGCCTTCACGTGCCGTTGCTTCTTTGTACGCTCTTCGCATCTGTTTTTCTGTGATGCCGTACATATATTTGGCTTTTTGCTTCTCTCGTAGCTGCAAGCCGTAATCACTGATTTTGGTTCTTCTTTGACCGTGCTGTCCCGGAGCATAAGGTCTTTTTTCAAAAGCGCTCTTACCGGCTAATCTTCTTTCACCCTTGAGCCCAAGATCAACACCGAGTCTTCTTTCTATTTTTTCTACGGGTCCTCTATATCTTGCCATACACTATCCTTATACTCTTCTTCTTTTGGGAGGTCTGCATCCGTTGTGCGGCAGCGGAGTAATATCTTTCAGCGAAGTTACTCTGATACCTTCGATCGCACCGACTGCTTTGACTGCTGTCTCTCTACCTGAACCCGGGCCCTGTACTTTGATCCCGACCTCTTTAATACCGTTTTCCTTCGCTTTTGCCATGCAGTCTTCGACCGCTTCCTGCGCCGCGAACGGAGTTGATTTTTTGCTGCCTTTAAAGCCAAGTGCACCCGCACTGGACCAGGCGATAACATTGCCCGCGTTGTCGGTAACGGTAATGACGGTATTGTTAAACGTAGCCGCTACGTAGACAAATCCCTGGGCTATATTCTTTTTGACTCTTTTTTTGGTTTTTCTAGCTTTTGCTGCCATTTACTTACCCTTTCCTTACGCTGAACCTACTGTTTTTTTCTTGCCTTTTCTCGTTCTGGCATTTGTTTTTGTTTTTTGTCCTCTTACAGGCAGCCCTCTTCTGTGTCTGAGCCCTCTGTAGTTCCCAAGTGCCATCAGCGCCTTGATATCCATAGCGACTTTTTTTCTCATATCGCCTTCAACCATATAGTTGCTCTGGATTTCGTTACGAATAGCGGCAACTTCCGATTCGCTGAGTTCGTGAACTCTTTTGTTGTAATCGATGCCGGTTGCATCCAGGATTTTTCGAGACGTTGTGACGCCGATTCCGTAGATATAAGGAAGCGCGTACTCTACTCTTTTTTTCTTCGGTAAATCAACACCTGCTATCCTAGCCATGTCTATCCTTGTCTTTGTTTATGTTTTGGGTTTTTGCAGATTACTCTGACAATCCCTTTTCTCTTAATGACTTTACAATCATCACACATCTTCTTTACTGAAGCTCTAACTTTCATGATTTCTCCTAACCAAGGCATCTATGCCGTATACTTTTTATTCGCACCTGTTCCCGAAGGTTTTGTGAGAGTGTTAAAACCAACTTTTTAATAACCGGTGCAAAGCCAAAAGGGCTGAGTTATTAAAAAATTCTTCACATAGCATTTATCGGGAAAGCGTATTGTATCAAAAATTGCTTAAAATCGGATAAATAGATACAAATAGATTGGTGTTTCTATTTGTATCTAAACGTTATTCTGCCTTTGTCAAGGCTGTACGGGGTTAATTCAATCTTTACCCGGTCTGCTGGCAGAATCTTAATATAATTCATCCGCATCTTGCCTGAAAGATGGGCCAGTATCGTATGCCCGTTGTCAAGTTTTACTTTAAACATCGCATTTGGCAATGCTTCAACAACTTCTCCGTCAATCTCAATTACATCATCTTTTGCCATTTTCTACCTCTGATAAGATTTTTGCTTTATTATCGACCACGGCCACCGTGTGTTCGTAATGGCTCGTGTTCAAACCGTCTTCACTCACCACCGACCAGTCATCATCCAAAATCTTTGGCATATCCAGTTTCTGGCAAACCATGGGTTCCAAACAAAACACCATGCCGTTTTTTATCTTCGGACCGCTTTTTGGACTGCCGTGTTCAAGATAGTTTGGGATTTCGGGTTCTTCGTGGGGTGTTCTGCCGATTCCGTGTCCGCAGAACTGCTTCAGCGGCACGTAGCCTCTTTCCTTGATATAACGCTCAATTTCGGCACTTAACTCTTTAAAGCGAAGGCCGGGTTTAATATAATCGATAGCATGATAAAGCGTATCTTTGGCGCAGTCTATGAGGTCTTGATCGTCTTTGCTGATCTTGCCCACACCCATCGTAATCGCTCCGTCACCGCACCAGCCCTCAAGCTTGGTACCGATATCCAGGCCGACAATATCACCCTCTTTGAGTTTATAATCGGTCGGAATACCGTGGATGACGACGCTGTTTACCGAGGTGCACACCGAGCCGCTAAAGCCGTACAAGCCTAAAAACGACGGTGTCGCGCCAAGTGAGCGGATATGCTCTTCTCCGAGTCGGTCCACCTCTTTGAGCGTCATCCCCGGCTTTACGCTTTCTTTGAGGTAGGCAAGGGTTTTGCCTACGATCTGATTGGCCGCGTAGAGTTTTTCGATCTGGTCTTTGCTTTTTAACGATATAGCCATTATAAACCGACCGAGCCCATTGTTTCGTATTTGCGCATATACATCTGCGCTTCGATTTTACGCATCGTATCCAGTGCGACTTGAACAACAATCAGTACCGCCGTACCGCCGAAATAAAAGGGCACGCCCATACCTTTGACAAAAATCCACGGAAGCGTGGAGATAAGCCCCAGATAGATCGCACCGAAAAACGTCAGCCTGCTTGCGACGGTGTTGATGAAATCCTTGGTATGCACGCCGGGTCTGACGCCGGGAATAAACCCGCCCTGTTTTTTGAGGTTGTCTGAGATATCTTTGGCGCTAAATACGATAGAAGCGTAAAAATACGCGAAAAAGATAACAAAGAAAAACATCAACAGGTTGAAAAAATATCCGTTTGGATTGAGCAGATCGGCAATAAACATCACCGTCGGATTCTCACTTGCCTGCAGCACGGTAGAGGGAAACATCAACACCGCACTTGCGAAAATGGGAGGAATAACGCCTGCAAGGTTGACCTTGATAGGAACGTAATTCATCACGCGTTTGTTTTGATTTTGCATCATCACTTTTTTGGAATAACTCACCGGCACGCGCCGCTCACCCAGTTCGACGTAAATAATAAAGCCGATTGTAAGCAAGATAACGGCCAGTATACCGATCATGGTAGGAAAGCCGATTTCACCGCTGTTAAGCAGATCGACACTGCCGCCGATCGCACTTGGAATACCTGAAACGATACCCGCGAAAATAATAAGGCTGATACCGTTGCCGATCCCTTTTTGCGTAATCTGTTCGCCGATCCACATCAAAAGCATCGTACCTGCGGTCATTGATACCACCGAAATCAGGATAAACAGATTTGGATCGATCATAATAGCAGACTGCCCCTGTTTGCCCGTCAAGCTTTGCAACCCGACAGAAACACCGATACTTTGCACTACGGTAATAACAATCGTGGTGTAACGGATAATCTGCATATACTTTTGCATACCGTCGCGCTCTTTTTTCATTTGACCCAGCGCGGGAAAGGTTGCTGCAAGCAGTTCCATGATAATTGAAGCGGTAATATAGGGCATAATGCCAAGTGAGATAATACTGAGTCGTTCCACGGCGTTACCGCTGAACATATTCGCAAGCCCCAGCGCGTTGCTGGCGTTGCTGTCAAAAAAGCCTTTGATGACACTTACATCTACCCCAGGTACGGGCACGTATGCCAGTACTCTGTAAGCAAAGATAAATCCTAATGTGATTAAGATTTTGGTTGTAAGTGATTTATCCATTATTTTGATCCGCTTGTAATTACGTTCTCATCTTTAATCTTGGAAGCAAGCTCTTTGGCCCCTTTTCCGATAAGTTTAATTACGCTGACCCTGCCTTTGATCTTGTGTACGCTCTTGATGGATTCGACCGTAATCTCGTCCAGCTGCGCAACAGATGTAATGCGATCGACGTTGATCACATACGGTTTGACTTTTTTAGACGTAAAACCGATTTTTGGCAGACGCATCTGGATAGGCATTTGACCGCCTTCAAAACCGACGTTGGTTTTGGCTCCAGTTCTTGAGTTCTGCCCTTTTTGGCCTCGTGTAGAGGTTTTGCCCATTTTGCTGCCCGGTCCTCTGCCTACGCGTTTTCGGTTAGACGTGGAACCTACGGCTGCCTGTAAATTATGCAATGCCATGTGTTACCCCTTTAAGCGAGTCAGTGCTTCATATGTAGCTCTGACAAGGTTGTTTGGATTATTCGATCCAAGCGATTTTGTCAAGATATCTTTGATGCCGGCAAGTTCGATCACGGGTCTTGCAGAACCGCCTGCAATCACACCCGTACCTTCGCTGGCCGGTTTTAAAAGAATTTTGCTTGAACAAAACTTGTGTTCCATGTGGTGAGCGATCGTGGTTCCTTTGAGGCTGATCGTTGTCAAATTCTTATACGCCTCATCCGTTGCTTTTCTCATCGCATCGGGAACCTCTTTGGCTTTCCCGGTACCGTATCCGACGGTGCCGTTTTTATCGCCCACGACGACCAAAGCCGTAAAACGGAAGTTTCTGCCGCCTTTTACAACTTTGACAACACGACCGATATCGACTACTACCTCTTCAAAATCTTCTCTATTGATATTTTCCATCAATTTCCCTTTATATCTTAATACCGTTGTCTCGAAGCGCGTCGGCAAAAGCTTTGATCACGCCGTGATACAGATACCCGTTTCTGTCATAAACAGCCTCTGTAATTTCGATCGACTTTAAAGACTCGGCAAACGCTTTTGCGCTGTCCTGCACACCCTGGAGCGTGTTTTTGTTGCCAAGACTCGCCCCGTTGACTGCCGCAAGCGTGACACCGTTGACATCATCAACCGCTTGAGCGGTAAAGTTTTTGTTTGATCTGTACACGCTGATTCTGGGCTTCACGGCAGTTCCGGTGATGTTTTTTCTCACTCTGGCTTTTCTTCGCGCCTTTTTGAGTGTTCTTGTTCTTTGAATATTTTGATTCATCATCTACTCCTAACTACCTGCGGCTTTACCGGCTTTTCTGATAATTGTTTCATCAGAGTACTTGATACCTTTGCCTTTGTACGGTTCAGGCGGTCTCATCTCTCTGATCTCCGCTGCGACCTGGCCAACCTGCTGCTTGTTGTAACCTTTGATCGTGATCGTGTTTTTTTCAACGGCGATCTCGATGCCTTCGGGGATATCATAGTTGATATCGTGGGAATATCCAAGCTGCAGATTGAGTACCTTGCCCTTAACGGCGGCTCTGTAACCTACGCCTTTGAATTCCAGCGATTTTGAAAAGCCTTTGTCCAAGCCTTCGATTATATTGTTAAAAAGCGCTCTGTATGTTCCCCAGTACGCTCTTGACTGCTTTTCGTCACTGACAAGACCAAACGTCACGGTATTGTCGGCACTTTCGATGCTGACTCTGCCGTGTGTCTCCAGTTCCTGTGTGACTTTGCCTTTGCTTACGACGATTTTTGTTCCCTCGACCTTGCAGTCGATGCCGCTTGGGATTGTTACGGGTCTTTTACCGATTCTAGACATGTTTCACCTTTACCAAATACTACAAAGTACTTCGCCGCCTACATTGTTTTTGTAAGCTTCATCGTTGGCCAAAACACCCTTGGATGTAGAAACGATGTATGAACCGTAACCGTTCTTAAAAGATTTTATCTCGCTTGCGGCTTTATATACTCTTCTGCCGGGCTTTGATACTCTCTTAAGTTCTGTGATCGGGCTCATACCGTTCTCATCATACTTAAGTGTTGCGGCAATCTTTTTGATATTACCGTTTTCTTTGATTTTGTATCCTTCCAGATACCCTTTGTCGGCTAAAATCTGAACGATTGATTCTACGGTGTTTGAAAACATCAACTCCTGCGTATCAATCTTTCTGTTTGCCGCGTTTTTAATCCTAGCTAGTGAATCAGCTACTACATCTGTCATCATTTTCCTACACTCCTTACCAGCTGGATTTTCGCATACCGGGGATTTTCCCCTCGTTTGCCATTTTTCTGAGGCAGATTCTGCACAGTCCGAAATCCTGATAAACCGAATGCGGTCTGCCGCAGATGCTGCATCTTGTATACTCTCTTGTTGAGAACTTTGCTTTTCTTTTTGCTTTTGCAATCATAGATTTTTTGGCCATCTATCTTCCTTTTGCAAATGGAAGTCCAAGCATCTGTAGCAAAGTGAACGCTTCTTTGTCACTTTCCGTGCTTGTAACTATCGTGATATTCATACCGTGCGTGACGATAACGTCATCATACACAACTTCAGGAAACATCAGCTGCTCGTCAAGTCCGAAGTTATAGTTTCCTCTGCCGTCAAACCCTTTAGAAGATACGCCTCTAAAGTCTTTTACCCGCGGTAGCGCGATGGAGATAAGCTTTTGCAGGAAGTTGTACATGTTCGCGCCTCTCAGCGTTACTTTGACGCCGCTTGGCATCCCTTCTCTGGCTTTAAAACCCGCGACACTTTTCTTTGCGTCGGTGACCATCGCCTTTTGGCCGGTGATCAGACTGATCGTGTCCACGATGCTTTGCAGTACCTTCTTATCCATACCGTCTCTGCCCACGCCGACGCTGACGATAACTTTTTCAACCCGCGGCGTTTCCATAGGGTTTTTGACTTCGCATTTTTCTCGTAGCGCAGGGATCAGTTCGTTGTATTGTTCTTTCAAACTCATGTTTACGCCTCTACTTTCTTAACATTGGATACGTCAATTGGCATCTCTTGCATCACGTGGCCGCCTTCTGGGTTTTTCTCCGTAGGCTTCACGCTTTTTTTCACGACTTTGCAATCTTTGACCAGTACGGCATTTTTCTTGGGAAGCACCTGGAGCACCTCTCCCTCTTTGCCTTTGTCGTCACCGGCGATGACTTGTACGTTATCACCTTTTTTGATCTTCATCTTTACCATTACAGCACCTCCGGAGCAAGTGATACGATCTTCATGAAGTTGGCATAGCGAACTTCTCTTGCAACTGGGCCAAAGATTCTGGTACCGATGGGGTCTTTTTTCCCATCAAGGATAACCGCGGCATTATCATCAAAACGGATGATGGAGCCGTTTTCCCTCTGGACCTCTTTGTGCGTCCGAACTACAACCGCTTTGACAACCTGCCCTTTTTTGACTTTTCCGTCCGGCAGGGCGCGTTTCACGGATGCAACGATAACGTCACCGACTGATGCGTATCGTCTTTTGGACCCGCCAAGGACCTTGATACACATAATCTCTTTTGCACCGCTGTTATCAGCTACATTTAACCTTGAAAAACTTTGAATCATTTGCCTTCTCCTGATTCAACCACTTCAACCAGACGAAAGTTTTTTCGCTTTGAAAGCGGTCTGCATTCAATCGCTGTTACAACATCGCCGATGTTGGCTGATGCACCTTCATCATGCACAAGATACTTTTTAAATCTTTTTACGGTTTTGTGGTATCTTGGATGCAAAACCCTTCTTTCAACCAAAACTGTAGCGGTTTTTTCTCCCGCTTTTTTGACCACAGTCCCTTGAATCTGTCTTTTTGGCATCGTTATACCCTTTTTTAGTTTGCTTGTTTCGCAGCGGTGATAGCCGTGCTAATTCGAGCAATATCTTTTCTTGTTTTTCGGATTTCACTGCTGTCTTGAAGCTGCATAGTCTTCAGCTTCGCTCTCAGCGTGAAAAGTTCTAGCTTTTTTTCTTTGAGTAACTTGTTTAGCTCTTCTAGACTTTTTTCTTTTATCTCAGTATATTTCATGTCTATCCTCGTTACTTACGATTTTGGCTTTAAAGGGAAGCTTATGCATAGCCAGCGTCAACGCCTCTTTTGCGACGGCATCATCCACGCCCGCTATCTCATAAATCATCCGGCCGGGTTTTATATTCATAACCCACTCTTCAACAGAACCTTTACCTTTACCCATTCTTGTTTCAAGAGGTTTTTTCGTAAGAGGTTTGTCGGGAAAGACTCTCAGCCAAGATTTTCCCTCTCTGTTCAACTTTCTGGTCATCGCAATCCTGGCAGCTTCGATCTGTCTGGAGTTGATTCGTCCGGCCGTTACGGCTTTGAGTCCGATTGTCCCAAACTCAAGCTGGTTGGCACGAAACGATTTACCTCTGTTTCGACCTTTCTGCTGCTTTCTGTACTTGGTTCTTTTTGGCATCAACATGATTACTTACCTCTTCTTTTGCTGGGTTTTCTTCTTTTCTTTTCAGCCGGTTCGCTCTGGATCCCTTTTTGCAGGACCTCGCCTTTAAAGATCCATACTTTGACACCGATGTTACCGTACGTGGTCAGTGCTTCGGCAGCGCCGTAATCCAGTTTGGCACGAAGCGTCTGCAAAGGAACTCTGCCTTCTCTGTACCATTCGGTTCTGGCCATGTCCGCACCGCCAAGACGGCCTGAGACGGAAACCTTGATCCCTTTGGCGCCGCTTTTCATAGCTCCCTGGATCACTTTTTTCATCGCGCGTCTGAATGCGACTCTTCGCTCCAGCGCAATCGCAACGTTTTCTGCTGCCAGCTGCGCAGAGCTTTGAGGACGCTTTTCCTCTTTGATATTGATAGAGATATCTTTGTTCACAAGCTTTTGCAGTCTGTTCTTGAGCTTTTCGATATCCGCGCCCTTTTTACCGATAATAATACCGGGTCGTGCAGATATGAGAGAAACTCTCAGCTTTTTGGCCGTTCTTTCAATGATGATGTTGCTCACACCGGCATAGTACAGCTCTTTTTTCAAAAACTTTCTGATCTTTTCATCTTCAGCGATAAACTCAGGAGTTCTTTCTTTGTTTGGAAACCATCTTGATTCCCAGTTTCTGTTGATTCCCAGTCTAATACCGATTGGATTAACTTTTTGTCCCATTCAGTGTCCTTAAATCTTTTCAACGATCACATTGACATGTGACGTTGGTTTTAGAATTTGGCTAGCTTGACCTCTTGCTCTTGGTCTGAATCTTTTCAGCGAGGGACCTTTGTCCACCGTACAAGAAGTAACTGTAACCTCTTCAGGCTCAAAATCACCGTTGGCGATCGCAGAAGCGAGAACTTTAGAGATAACTTTCGCACCTTTGTTGGGCATAAACTCTAAAGTAGCAAGTGCAAGTTCGCCGTTCATTCCCTGAATCTCTCTTGCGACCAGTCTTGCTTTCGTAGGTGATAGTCTTGTAAATTTCAATGTTGCTTTACTCATTTAGATTACCCCTAACCTTTCTTTTGTACAGTACCCTTGTGGCCTCTGAAAGATCTGCCGGGAGCAAATTCGCCCAGCTTATAGCCCACATGGTTTTCTGTAACATATACCGGTACGAAATCTCTACCGTTGTGCACGTTTAAAGTCAAGCCTATCATCTCAGGAAGGATCACGGATCTTCGCGACCATGTTTTGATAGGTTTCTTTGACTTCTCCTCTTTGGCCTTTGTTACCTTTTTGAGTAGATGGTCGTCTACAAATGGACCTTTTTTGATTGATCTAGCCATCGTTTACCTCTTTCTGTTTTTTCTTCTAGAGATAATCAATTTATCACTAGCTTTTTTCTTACGCGTTTTGAAACCTTTTGTAGGCATACCCCATGGTGTAACCGGATGACGGCCCGAGTTTTTCTTGCCTTCACCGCCGCCGTGGGGGTGATCGATCGGGTTCATCGCACTACCTCTGGTTTGCGGACGTTTCCCCTGGTGTCTGCTTCGGCCTGCTTTGCCGCCGACGACATTGATATATTCGCCGTTGCCCACGGTACCCACCGTTGCCATGCATTCGCCAAGAACGTAGCGCATTTCGCCGCTTGGCAGTCTGAGTGAAACGTATTTTTTCTCACGGCCGGCAATCTGCGCGTAACCGCCGGCACTTCGTACAAGCTGTCCGCCTTTGCCGGGTTTCATTTCGACATTGTGAACGATTGTACCTACCGGGATGCTTCTGATTGTCATCGCGTTGCCGGGAACGACGTCAAGTCCCTCTTTGGCAGCTTCGATCTTGTCACCGACCTTTAAGCCCTGAGGCTGCAGGATATACCGTTTTTCACCGTCTGCGTATTTGACAAGGCAGATTCTGCAGTTTCGGTACGGATCGTACTCGATCGTTTCTACAATGCCCGGAACACCGAATTTGTTTCGCTTGAAATCGATAATTCTGTACAGCTTCTTGGCACCGCCCTGCTTGTGTCTGGAGGTGATTCTGCCGTTGTTGTTTCTTCCTGCCGTAACGGGAAGTTTTTTGAGCAACTTTGCAACCGTAGGCTTAGAAGTGATATCGCCGCTGTCTACGTTGGTGATATATCTTCGCCCCGGTGAAGTTGGTTTATAATGTTTTATCGCCATTGTCTATCCTTATACCGCTAAGCTTTCAATGTTCGCATCTTCAGGAAGCGTCACGTAGAACTTTTTAAAATCCACTCGCTTGCCTTCTTTGCCTCTAAATCGTTTGATCTTACCCTTTTGTCTCAGGGCGTTTACCTTCAACGGCCGAATATCGAAATACTCTTTGAAAACCTGCTTCAGACTGTTTTTTGTCATCTTAGGACTAGTTTGCACAACGATAACACCGTCTTCTTGCAAATCCAGTGTTTTTTCCGTATAAAGGATTGATTTAATATCTGTTATATCTGCCATCTTAGCCCTCGTTTGTTAATTTTTCCCAAACAGCTTTTTCCACCACAACGCTTGTGTAAGCTGCCGCTAAATAAGCATTTAGTTCGTTTTGCTCAACCAGGTAAGCGTTTTTCAGGTTTCTAAATGCTAAGTACGTCTTCTCGTCAATTAACTCTTTAACAATCAGCGCATCTTTGCTTTTGAGCGCACTGACAATGCTGGAAGCGTCTTTTGTTTTGCCGCTTTCAACCGTG
Source organism: Campylobacterota bacterium (assembly GCA_051746505.1). Classification (GTDB taxonomy): domain Bacteria; phylum Campylobacterota; class Campylobacteria; order Campylobacterales; family Sulfurovaceae; genus TCS-49. The sequence goes on along the minus strand of JBNJFE010000002.1, from coordinate 8,772 downwards.
CAAGAATCAACCACAAAAAGTTTGCCGTTTGCCGCTTTTTCCGCAAGAGCTGCTTTTAACGCAAGTTTCTTTTGCTTTCTGTTGACCTTTTGGTCATAATTTCTGTTTGCTTTTGGACCAAAGATCACGCCGCCGCCGACAAACAGTGGCGATCTGGTACTGCCTGCTCTGGCTCGCCCGCCGCCTTTTTGCTGCCAAGGCTTTTTGCCGCCGCCGCTGACCTGGCCTCTGCTTTTTGTGTGAGCCGTGTTGGATCTCACGCTTGCAGCGTACGATTTCACATACAGATACAAATTGTGCGGATGGATGTTTTCAAAGCTTGCGCCAAGCTCGATCTCTCCGCTTTGTTCTAATTTATCGTTTAACTCTATTGCTTTCATTTAACAACCTTTACTACACCCGTAGCACCGTTTGCTCCCGGGATTGAACCTCTTACGGCGATCACGCCGTTTTCAGCATCGTATGACATTACTTCGTTTTTCACCGTCACGGTTTCGTTCCCGTAATGACCGGGCATCTTTTGTCCGGGTTGTACTTTACCCGGCATCTCGGCCATACCGATTGAACCGACACGTCTGTGAAATCTTGAACCGTGGGTTTTTGGACCGCCGCCGAAGTTGTAACGCTTCATAACACCGGTATAACCTCGACCTTTTGAGGTAAACGATGTTTTCAGCATTGTCGCTTCTTCCAGCTTGGCCGTATCCAGATCACCCGCCTCTTCGTTAGCTACTTCCATTGTTTTGAAAGCGTTGAAGTGCTTGTCAAGATTATACTTCTTTTGCTGACCCTGGATTGCTTTGTTTGTTTTTTTACCGCTTTGGTAAGCAACGATCGCTTTTCCGTTTTCGGTAACTTCGCAAACTTTCACATCTTTGAGTTTCAAAAGAGTGACGGGAACACTCGGTACCGCAACAGTTCTACTCATACCGATCTTTTCTACTAAAAATTCCATCACCACTCCTTATTTATCTAAAGATCTAACTTCTACATCGACTTCCGGAGCTAAGTCCAGCTTCATCAATGAATCAACTGTATCCGGGGTTGCAGAAACTATATCTATAAGTCTTCCGTGAACTCTAATCTCAAATTGCTCTCTGGCATCTTTGTTAACATGCGGAGATTTAAGTACCGTGTACTTTTTCTTTTTCGTAGGCATAGGGATTGGACCCTTGATCTCAGCACCTGTTCGCTTTGCCGCGTCTATAATAGACGAAACGGAACGGTCTAAGACACGATGATCATAAGCTTTGAGCTTAAGTCTGATTTTTTCCATTGCGTTTTTCCTTGTAAAGAACTCGTCAGTTTGCCTGACATATTTATCAGGAACCGGAATTATACACAATAGCGCGTGGATTTTCAATACTTTTTATGCTAAAATACAAAATTAGTTTCCTTCTAAAAAGGATAATAATGCAAATTTTGGAACACTTTTACGAAAATCCGCCAAAACCCGAACATTTCTTCCCGAGAAAAGCAACTATCGCACATGCGGGTACATGTCTTCAGGGTCCCCCGCTTTCGGGTAAAACGTCGATCATGATCGATTTTTTGCAAACATGCGGCAAGAACTACCTGTATCTGAATATGCATGATCTCAGGCTGCAAAACAAAGCGCTGGACCACCTGCCGCGTTTTGTAACACAGGAGGGTATCCAACTGCTTGCCGTGGATAATTACGAAGGGGATTTCACGCTGCCAGACATCGACTGCGTGTTAAGCTGCCAGCGTCCGGTGCAACTTGCGGGATTTGATGTCATTGAGGTACACCCTTTTGATTTTGAAGAGTTTTTAGCCACCAGCCAGGGGTCACAGACACAGGCTTTTAACGCTTACCTCAAAGCCGGAAGCAAAGACGAGATCGGCTACCAGCGGCTGGCCAAAGCTTTTTTGGGCGACAGGATCAACGTGTTTATGCATCTGTGCAACCTGTGCGCCAAACCGATCAGTATCAATCAGGTTTATCTTCAGTTAAAACAATACACCAAAATCTCCAAAGACTGGCTGTATAAAAGCATAAGCCATCTGGAGGCTGAGGGGTTTATCTACTTTCTGTCAAAGCACGGCGCACCACGGGCGGCAAAGAAGGTCTTTATCACCAACCAGGAGTTTGTCAACGTCCTTGGTATGGGAGTGGGCTTTATCAATATCTTTCAAAACCTGGTCGTCAATGAACTGATCAAAAAAGGGCTCACGCCGCTGTATCTGGAACAAAGCAGCTACCTCATCGGCGACACCCTGCTCAAGGTCGAACCTTTTGCCAGCGAGGAAGCCAGCTGGGTGCGGATGCAAAAACATGTGGGCAGCTACAGCAAAGCAGGGATCAAAAGAACCATCATCATCACCATCAGCAGTGACTTTGCTTTTGAAGTGGGCAGTCTACCCTGTGAAGCGATGCCGTTTTATGAGTGGGCGCTTTTGGATGAATGATGGCGCAATGTTTGCCAACAGTTACTATTTTGGCAGAAACCGCCTGTATTGATCACAGCGAAAATCAAACGTCGTGTAACGCGGATCATTTCTTTTGTTTTCTTTATACAGCGCATTGGCGCCTATGGAGCGGTTGGCGGCATTGGACGGCGAGGTCAGCGATACCGCTTCGATCTTTCTGCCCTCAAAGCTAAACTCGTGGCGCTTTGGGGTTGCCGTGCTTGTTGCTTCCAGGGCTATGTTTTCGGATTTAAGCTTCCTGCGCAGAAAATACTCCGGTCCGTTTTTGCTGCCCCCGCCCATCAAAAGCAAAGTGTCGATTTTTGGATGCCGGCGCAGGATCCCAAGCAGATCTCGTGGCACAATATCTTTCATCCCGGTATCGCTGGCGGTGGCTCTGGTTCGCGTACAGGATTCAACGATATCGCAGATACCGATTTTGTAGCGTTGTAAAAACGCCATGCGCTGATCGATCGCCTTTTGTGTGGGTGCAAACTCCAACCCCAAACCGTAAATCGCGTCGATGATGCGCCACAGCGTGTTATCGGCCGAGCCGTAGCAAAAGAACACGTCCCCATCTTTCAGCGGCGCCCCTTCTATACTAAAGCGCGGCGGAGGAAGCGTACCGACGATGAGTTTGGTCGTATCATCAAATACGACTGGAGCAAAAGGGTGTCTGTGAACAAAGGTTTGATCTGTTTTCATAAGCCAAAGTATAGCAAAGATTGTGCTATACTTTTAGCATGAGCAAACTGATTATTTTTGACATGGACGGCACCGTCGTCAACAGCGGTCCCATGATCGCAAAAACCATCAACGCGGTACGTCACGATCTGGGTCTTTACCCCCTGGATGAAAAGCCCACACTGGAAGTGTTAAACGATCCCGATATTAACTCCGCGCGCTATTTTTACGGCACCGAAAGCTTCACAGACAGACAGATTGCCCTTTTTGAACATTATTACGACCGCTACTGCCTGCATGAACTGACCCTGTATGCTGGCATGGCGGATTTGCTGGCAAAACACAGCCGTGATTTCACCCTCACCATCGCTACCAACGCCCACACCAGATTTGCCAACAAGATACTTTCACACCTGCAGGTAGCCGCGCATTTTGATTTTGTCATCGGCGCGGATATGGTTCAGACGCCAAAACCGCACCCGCAGATGCTGCATGATACGATGGAGCGCTTTGGCCTGCCAAAAGACAAAACCCTGCTTATCGGTGATTCGCACAAAGACAGGCGCGCGGCACAGGCTGCGGGCATTGCCCACGCGCTTGTAGGCTGGGGGTTTAGCGACCACACGGACACCGCGGCGTTAATAACCGATTATAACGCTTTGGATACACTGATACAAACGTTTTAAGGAAAAATAATGCGCCTTGATGCACTCTTAGATGACAACCTCGATCTGCTCAAGCAGGTCTTTGAAAACACCGTGTCGCCCATGGTCGTTACCGAAGCCAGGCTGGAAGAGCCCGGCCCCCGCTTTGTCTACGTCAACAAAGCTTTTGAACAGATGACAGGTTACAGCAAGGAAGAACTTCAGGATAAAACGCCCCGTATCCTGCAGGGAGAAAAAAGCAACCGCGCGATGCTGGATGAGCTCAAAGCCACGCTTGAAAAAGGGGAGTTTTTTACCGGGCATACCACCAATTACCGCAAAGACGGCAGCACCTACAACGTGGAGTGGACGATTTCACCTATCAAAAACAAACAGGGTGAAGTCCAGTACTTTTTTTCCGTACAAAAAGATATCACCGCCCAGCAGCTGCTGCGCCAACGTGAACAGGAGCTGTTTTTTCACCAGTCGCGCATGGCGGCTATGGGGGAGATGATCGACGGTATCGCCCACCAGTTCAAACAACCCCTCTCCACGATCAATATCAAAGCCCAGCAGCTGCTTTTGGATCTGCAGATGCATGACAAGCTTGATCCGGGCAGGGTCAAAACCGCAGCTGAAAAGATCACCGCGCATGTGGGGCATCTGGGTCAAACCATCGATGAATTTCGCAGCTTTTTCGTAGAGCAAAAAGAGACCCGGACAACTACCCTGGACAAGCTGATTGAGGAGACATACTTTCTCAGCCAGGACAGCCTGCAGCAAGCCGGCATTGAATTTATCCACGAAACAAGCGGATGTGAAGCCACGCTCTATCCAAACGAATTCAAACATATCATCTTGAATATTGTGCTCAACGCCAAAGACGCCTTTGAGGAAAACAAGCCAAATGAGCGCTTTATCAAAGCAAGTACGAAGTGTGATAAAAATGGTACAATTTTACAGATATGCGACAACGCGGGAGGAATCGATCCCCAGATGCTTGAAACCATCTTTGAACCACGTTTTAGTACCAAGGGCAAAGATGAAGGCAGCGGGATCGGGCTCTACCTGGTCCGCCAGATCGCGGCAAAGATCAACGCAACCGTGCATGCTTACAACAAAGACGGCGGTGCCTGTTTTGAGATACATATACCATATACAGGAGCAAACATATGAATATAGACAAGGTACGGGCGGGATTTTTTATCATCCTGGCTATGACGCTGAATTTCGGCTTTTTCTACGGCGATCCCACCGATATCGCCCAGCACAGCCGGTTTGAACTGATGGCGGCCATCGTTGTCAATCTCATCGCGACCATTTTAAAACTGGGAGATAAAACCCAGACGGGTTCGGTACTGCTGGCTACCTCGCTGGTAGCCGATATCCAGCTGATCACGGCAGCCATTGTCTGGGCGGTTTCGGCGTATGTATACACGATGGAGCCATCAACGGTGTCAGTCATCGTCTCTCTCTCAGGCGGCGCACTGCTGGCCAACCTCATTTCGGTGGTTTTATATATCGGCGATACGCTTAAATCAAAGCGGTAAGCAACCATGAACAGAAACTCGTTGTGGCTCATCCTTTACCGGATGAGAACACCGCTGATTACGCTGATTGTAAGTTATACAATCGCCATTATCGGCTTAACCTCCATAGAGGGTATCGACGACGCGGGCAATCCTTACCATTTGACAATTTTTGACGCGCTGTATTTTCTAAGCTACACCGCGACCACGATCGGCTTTGGGGAAGTGCCCTATGAGTTCACCTATGCCCAGCGGCTGTGGGTCGTGGTAACTATCTACATAACGGTGATGGCCTGGGCGTACTGTATCGGTTCGATCATCTCCATGATCCAGGATAAAATCTTTTTACAAGAGATCGCCAAAGGCAGATTTGTCAAAAAGCTCAGGCATCTCAGAGAAGACTTTATCATCGTGCTTGGCTACAACAGCGTGACCAAAGAGGTGATCAGGCAAGCTTTAAAAAAGCAGCTTCGCGTCGTGGTTATAGAAAAAAACGACGCCAAAATCAGTACGCTGATGCTGGAGGGCTTCATCCCCCACGTGCCCGCTCTCAAAGCCGACGTACACGATCCCAAAGCCCTGGAAACCGCCGGAATCAAATCTGCCTACTGCAAAGGGCTGGTATCGCTTTTTCGGGAAGACTCGCTCAATCTTCGCATCTCGCTGACGGCAAAAATCCTCAACCCCCACGTCAAACTGGCGGTCAAATCCACCACCCCAAACCAAAGCGAAAACCTGGCCGATGTGGGCGTTGAGATCATCGAAAACCCTTTTGATATCATCGCCGGCCAGATCGATAAAGCCATCAACGCCCCCAGTCTGCTCAAGATCGAGCGGTGGCTGTATAAAGCAGGCCCCATTGATATGGACCTGCAGCCGTTTCCCAAAGGCAAGTATATCGTCTGCGGCTACGGCAGAATGGGCAAGAAGATGCGCGAAGTTTTAGAAGAAAACAATATCGACGCGGCGTTTATCGAAATAGACACCGACCAGACCGCACAGCTTGACAACGAAGAAAGAGAAGACGTGATCACGGCAAACAGCGATGACAAATACGTACTGACCAAAGCCGGTATCCAGGAAGCTTCTGCCATCATCATAGGCACGGGCAACGATACGACCAATCTCTCCATCCTGGCCACGGCAAAAAAGCTCAATAACGATATTATCACCATCGTCAGAGAAAACGAGATGGAGGATTTTTCTATTTTTCAAAGTTCTAATATCGATTATATATTCATGCCCTCCAAGCTGCTGATTACTAAAACCACCAACGCCCTGATACGGCCGATGATAGATCGCTTTTCCAAGCTGCTTGATACCCAGGATGAAATCTGGGGGCGCAAACTGATCACAAAACTGCTGACCATTGGAACCAGACCGCACGCGGTGGGCCTTCGCATCAACGCCGACGAAGCTCCCCAAATCTATAACCGTCTCCAAAAGAACGAAGAAGTCAGCCTCGGGGTTCTGCTTCGCTCGCGCCACAACAGGCAACACCACAACAAGATCACGGCACTGATGCTGCAAAGAGGCAAAAAACAGTATCTGCTGCCCTCGCCCGATACCAAACTGCAGACAAGAGACAGCATCCTGTTCGCATGTGACAGGGAAGCCAAAAGCGATATGGAGTATATCGCCTCCAACGCCGATGAGTTTGCCTATGTCTATGCACAAAATGATTAAGGATTGTTTATAAGATTTATTTTTTCTGCTTATGTTTAGAATTTTATGCACAAAATAGCAAGAAAGCCTTATCTCTTTTTGTAATTTTTCTATAGCATTAAAGAAAAAAAGGGGAAAAGATGAGAAATACACTTATAACCGCAGCAGCGGGTATATCACTGGCAGCGGCGACACTGAGCGCTTCGGGCTTTGGCGAGTTTTACGAGAAATTTGGAGACTTAGAAGTCAACCAGGGGTATGGTCAAACCAACGGCAAGATCAAATCGCGCATCAAAGAAACCGGCTACTACGCCACGCCCGGTGAAGTCAGAGCCGCCCTTGAGGGCAAAAAGGTTGACGGTAAACCCGTTGTCGTCGTCGATTCCAGAACCCAGAGCGAGCAGCACGGCTTGACCGTCGACGGCGCAGTTCTGGTACCGCTTCGGGGCTGGAACAAAGCCTTTGAGGATGAAAGCAGACACAGCGACAATATCGGGGCCGTATACAGCTTTTGTAGAACGGGAACGGACCAGGCGGACAATATCGTCAAACTGCAGTGGATGTTTCAGGGCAATGCCAAGGTATTTGGCTTAAGAGATATGGTAAACGCCTGCTACCCGACTGTAAGCAGAAGCGGCAACGTACTTGACGCGGCACTCAACGCTAAAAACGTATACGTCCAGCAGGCTGAAAACGGCAACTACTACGAAGTCAACTGCCCGCAGGTCAAAAACGCGTGTTCACCTATTGCCGTATATAACGAAACGGACATCGAAACGGCTGAACTTACCGGCGAGGGGCTTCCCGCGACGATTGAGATGAAAAACAAAGCCAGAGACGAAAGCGTCACCGTATACAAAGGCGCCGACAACTACTACTATAAAAAAGAGTGCTGGGGCAACCTGCAAAACTAAACGCACTTTCAGAGGCATTTTCGCCTCTTTGTGCTATAGTTTTATATGTACTTTATATCCGCTATCAACAGCCGGTACTACAGCAGTTTTGCCCTGCTGTACCAGTACCGCAGACAGATCGATACCCATTTTCTTATCTGCAGCAGCGATAAAGAGACCCTGCAATACGCCCACAGCTTTTTGCAAACCCAAAAACAGATGCGCGATGAAGGCGAAATCGGCTACAAAACCCTGCTGTATCCCTACGACCCGGATTCGTTCAGCTCGGTCCAAGAGTGCTTTGAATCCATCGCCAACGTGTGTTCGCACGCATACGACCGTATCTATCTTGACGGCAGCGGCCTCTTTGCCCCCGTTTTGGCCCAGATAAGTGCCAAAATCCTTCCAAAGGGCGGACGGGTACTGGGATATGACGAATACGACAACAAGGTGCATATCCTTTCACACTCGGCACTGTTTATCAGAGAAGGGATCGAAAGCCTGGATATCAAAAATCACCTGCGCTACAAAGGGTACAGGATACTGGGGCATTATAAAAAATATGATCTTTTCAGCCGCAAAAGAACGGTGCTGAAACTGGCCAGGGACCTAAGCGAATTCAAGCAGTTTGCCAAACATTTTCCCAGCTTTGACAAGCAGCGTTTTGCGCGGTTTAACTCCATACTGCAGGATATGGACTTAGATGACGTCAACGCGACCAACTACGTCAGGGGCGTGGTGTTTGAAGAGTATATCTTTCACCTCATCTATGACCATCTGGATGTGGATGATATTATGTGCGGGGTGACGGTGGAGTTTGAGACGGGACATATTAACGAGTTTGACATCTTGTTGATGAAAAACAACCACCTGCACGCTATCGAGTGCAAATTTGCCAATAATCTCAATATCGAAAACAGCGTGTAC
>JBNJFE010000001.1:0-84899 GCA_051746505.1 Campylobacterota bacterium | reverse complement strand
TTATATTTAAATAGTGCTTTAGACTCAATCAACACCCTCTACCCCACCCGGTAAAGGTATCATTCCCACAGCCCACTGCATATCCTTTTGCAAACATTTTAAGCAGCTTTTCGATATAATCGCACCACTAAAACCCCACGGAGATGTGTATGATTACCGGAAAAGTTTGGAAATACGGCGACAATATCGATACCGATCTGATCATCGCCGCCAGATACCTTAACAATTCAGACCCAAAAGAGTTGGCAAAGCACGTCATGGAAGACGCCGACCCCGGGTTTACGGACAAAATGACTCCCGGCGACCTTGTCGTGGCCGGTGAAAATTTTGGCTGCGGGTCCAGTCGCGAACACGCTCCCATAGCGCTCAAAGCCGCTGGTGTTTCAGCCGTGATCGCCAAAACGTTTGCGCGTATTTTTTACAGAAACGCGTTTAACATGGGACTGCCCATTTTTGAAGTCGCCCGGGCCGACCAGATCGATGAGGGCGACACGCTGGAAGTCGATATGGAAAAAGGCGTCATTGTCAACAAAAGCAAAAATGAACAATACACGTTCACGCCCATCCCCGAATTCATGCAGCGCCTGGTTAATGAAGGCGGATTGATAAACTATGCCAAAAAGGTGATAAATGAGTAAACGTTACGAAATTGCAGTCATCAAAGGTGACGGCATCGGTCCCGAGATCGTGGAAGAAGCGATCAAGGTCCTTGACGCCGTCGCGGTTACTGAAAATATCAATTTCAACTACAAAGAGTACCTCCTTGGCGGTGCCGCCATCGACGAAACGGGCGTTCCGCTTCCTGAAAGCACGATCAAAGGCGTCAAAGACAGCGACGCCGTGCTTTTTGGCGCCATCGGCGGCCCCAAATGGGACGGCCTGCCAAGAGACAAGCGCCCCGAAACGGGACTTTTGGGCCTTCGAAAAGCCATGGGCACTTATGCCAATCTCCGTCCGGCTATGGTGTATGACGAACTCATCAACGCCAGCAGCCTCAAACCCGAAGTGATCAAAGGCGTCGATCTCATGGTCGTGCGCGAACTCACAGGCGGTATTTACTTCGGCCAGCCAAGAGCCAAGGAAGCCGACAGAGCTTACAACACCATGGTCTACAGCAAAGACGAGATTGAGCGTATCGCCAAGGTCGCTTTTGATACCGCTATGGCACGGGGCAAAAAGGTCTGTTCTGTAGACAAGGCCAACGTCCTTGAAGTCAGCCAGCTGTGGCGCGAAACGGTCGAGGAGGTAGCCAAAGATTACCCCGAAGTAGAACTAAGCCACATGTACGTAGACAACGCGGCCATGCAGCTGGTACGCAACCCCAGACAATTTGACGTGATCCTGACAGGCAACATCTTCGGCGACATCCTCAGTGATGAAGCCAGTATGCTCAGCGGTTCCATCGGTCTGCTGCCCTCGGCTTCTGTGGGCGACAAGGTCGGGCTGTTTGAGCCCATCCACGGCTCAGCCCCCGATATCGCGGGACAGGGCATTTCCAACCCGCTTGCCACGATCTCAAGCGCGGCGATGATGCTTCGCTACGCTTTAAAAGAACACGGCGGTGCAGACAAGATCGACGCGGCGATCAAAAAAGTCCTGCACAAAGGGTACAGAACCCAGGATTTGAGCGAATTTGACGCCAAAGAAGTGTGTTCTACCAGTGAAATAGGCTCCATTATTGCCGATTTTGCCTCAAAGTAGCTATGAGCACCGTAACGCTTGCTTCCATTTACGAACTGCAGGGTCTTAAAGATGAAGCCCTGCAGATTTACAAAGAGATCTTAAAACAGGACCCCGACAATAAAGACGCCAGAGTCGCTATCAAACGGCTTTCGGGTATTCACAGGCGTTTTGACGGCGTTGATACGCAGATGAAAGATTTTTTTGTAAAGATGGAAGACGAAGTGGAATTTGCCGAATTTGAAAGGTGGTTGATTTGGAACTAAAAGATGTGATACTCTCAACGCTGGATGAGATAGAAAAAAGCTCCGGCGGCGATGAACAAAAGGTGCAGCAAAACCAAAAAGAAGCCGTGGAAAATTTTACAAAACCAAAAGAACAAAATCGGCCCGCCACCGAAGAAAGCACTCCGGCAAAGCAGGAAGAGCCCCAAAGCGGGCATACGCAGCCTGATGCAAACCCCCGGGATACCGACACCGTCAACGAACACTTCGAACTCAACGCCACCAAAGACAGAAGCGAAGAGATCAAATACCTTGAAAATATGCGCGAACGCCTGCTGGTGCTTTTTGAAGGGTTTCAATCCCCAAACAACCAAAACCTCGAAGCCAAACTCGATCTGACGATCAACTTCTTAGAATACGTCCTCTCCACGCTTGATGAAAGGCTGGATACATTAAAAAAGCATTAGATTCTTTCTTTGTACACACCGATACAAAGCTTCAGGAAACCCTGCTGTTTTTGCGTGATTTTTTCCGCAAAGAGGGACTGCAGCCCTACGTCGTGGGCGGTGCGGTACGAGACGCGCTGCTTGGCCGTCCGTGCCATGATTTTGATCTTGAAATCCACGGCTGCAGCCCGAAAGAGTTTGACGCGCTCATGCGCGCTCTTGGCGCCAAAGGCGTGGGCAAAAGCTTTTTTGTCTACAAATACAAAGACATCGATATCGCCCTGCCCCGCACCGAAAAAAAGATCGCCACAGGCCACAGGGGTTTTACCGTGGATTTGGCCAGGGGCACAAAACAGGCTTCGATGCGCAGGGATTTTACGATCAACGCATTGTTGTATGATCTGGATCAAGAGCGCATCATCGATCACTTCGGCGGCATAGAAGACATTTCAAAAATGCGCCTGCGCGTCGTCAATGCCGCACGCTTTGTAGAAGACAGCCTGCGTGTGCTTCGTGCGATGCGATTTGCCGCGCAGCTAGGGTTTAAAATCGACAGGGCTTCTGCAGCGCTGATGCGGGATATGAACTTAAGCGATCTGAGCAGCCAACGCATAACAAATGAGTTTGAAAAGATGTTTGCCGCGCCGCATCTGCATTACGGGCTGTATTATCTGCTGTGTCTGCGAATCAGCGACAAACTGCTTGGCTGCACTCTTGCCCGGTCCAAATTTCTCTTCTACGCCAAAAAGCTGGCAAGCCTGCCCAAGGACGCCCCCTTTTACGATCTGCTTTTTGCCTACCACACCAGAAGAGATTGCAGCTTTGACCGTCTGAAGCTACCCAACCGCTTTAAACCCTGCTTTATCCAGCCGCTGCTGCCAAAAACGGTTACAAAACGTTACGTCGCCGGCGTTGCGACCCGCTATCCCATAGATACCTTTCTAGGAAACTACAGTAAAAAAGTGATACAATACGCAAAGCGTTTACGCGTCAACAAGAAAAAATTTCAAGCCCTCAATCCCGGTGAACTTATCAACACGGAATATTCGGGCAAGCAGATCGGCCGGGCTTTACAAAAAGCCAACAGAGACAAAATCCGCACCATGTAAGGAGCACCCTTGCTGCAAACATTACGCAACAAACTGATCAACACACTCTTTATCAAATCCTCTCAGCCCATCCATTTTGAGGAGCTGTTAAAAGCAAACCTGATTTTGCAAGAAGGCATCATCCCCTCCCAGCGGCTGCTGAAATACCGCCTGCTGCTTGGCAGAGCGTATCTAAGCTTCATCCTTTTAGCCCATTTTTTCATCATTCCCGCCGTTGCTATCTTGCATGACGTATTAGCCGCGATGGATTGCCACCTCTCCATTCTGCTGGCCATCGCTTTTACCGCCGTCTTTTTTGCGGGCTTTACCATTTATAAAGAGTGGCTGTACGAATCGATTTCAAGGCGCATCATCAAAGACGCGTGGCAGCTGCACTTTCCCCATTTTGCATATGAAAAATACCATATCAAGGTTGCCAGATACTATGATGAAACCCTGCGCAAAAACATCCCCAAACATGAGATCCAAATCTATATCCTGGATAAACTCTCCAGCGACGAATAGATGAGAGTTTTCAGCCTTATCCTGCTGCTTAGCCTCTGGCTGTATGCGCAGCAAAGCGTATACAACGGCCAGGTGCTGGTTGCCAAATTTGGACCAAACGTGCAAAGCGTGACGCGCGGGGACGAAACTGTACAGCTTTTTTCCCTGCCCGGCAGTCAAAAACAAGCCGCCATCCTCCCCGTTGACTACAAAACAAAAAAAGCAAGCCTGACTTTGAAAGTGCACACCGCCAAAAGCACGACACAACAAAGATTTGCCATCAGGCAAAAAGATTATCCCAAAGAACAGCTGCAGGTGGCGCCCAAAAAGGTTTCTCCGCCAAAAGAGGCGATGGAGCGTATTAAAAAAGAGTACCGGCAAGCTATGAATGTCTACAATACCAGTACCCCAAAGCTTTATTTTGACAGCAGATTCACCTCTCCCCTGCGCAGCAAGATCACCAGCGAATTTGGCAGTGCCAGGGTGTATAACGGCAGCCTGGAAGGCTTTCACGGCGGCACCGATTTCAGAGCCGCCAGGGGCACCAAAGTCAGCGCGGCCAACAGCGGCGTAGTCGTTATCGCCAAAGACCGCTACTACGCGGGCAAGTCCGTTGTCATCGACCACGGCTACGGAATCTACTCTACCTACTACCATTTAAGCGATATCGCTGTACAAAAGGGACAGAAAGTACAAAAAGGCCAGCTGCTTGGCAGCAGCGGCAAAAGCGGCCGGGTCACGGGGCCGCACCTGCACTTTGGTATCAAAGTGGGCGGCAAAAGCGTCGATCCGCTGGATTTCATCCAAAAGATCAACGCAGCTTTATAGCACCGCTTTACACCCCTACTCGTTGCGAAGGACTTGCAGCGGGTCGGTGGTGGCTGCTTTTTTCGCCGGATACAGTGAAGACAGCAGTACGATTGCCAGCGTACCGGCGACAATGAGGCCAAGGTCGATTGGCTGCAGATCGATGGGCAGCTTGCTGACCCCGTACACATCCACGGGCACGGAGATGATTTCAAAGGTATCGATAATCCACAGCCCTCCGATGCCAAGCGCCACTCCCACGGCCATGCCGCCGATACCGATAAGCATACCAAGACGGAAAAAGATATGATAAATCTCTTTTTTTGTCGCCCCAAGCGTCATCATCAGCGCGATCTCGTCACGCCGGCTCATTACCGTCATAAGCAGGGAACTGATAATATTGAGCGCGGCCACCAAAATGATAAGCATCAGCACGATAAACAGCGCGCGCTTTTCCATCTGCATCGCCGCAAAGAAGTTGCCGTTTTGTTCCCACCAGCCGACAATGTGGCTTTGGGGCATGAATTCTTTCAGTCTCTTGATATCTTCCATGGGCCGCTGGGAGTGGATATGAAAGCCGTGGTAACTGTCTGAGTCAATATCAAGTATCGTCTGCAAACTCTCCGTGGTCGTATACATATAGGTTTTGTCATACGCGTTTAACCCCGAGTGAAAAAAGTTTTGCACGTCAAAGCGCTTTTGCAGCGGCACGGTGGTAAATCCCACCGCTTTTTGTTTATTAAAAAGAATGCTGAGTTTATCCCCGTTTTCCAAGAACAGTTCGTTTTGCAACCCTTTGCCGGGGATAATATCGTATTTGGAAGCTTCAAGGCCCTTGGCAGCTTCGGCAAAAATCCCGTTGACTTTTGCTTCTTTGGCAAAATCCACGCCAAAAAGCAGTCCCCCGTGGATACCGTTTTCATTCCTGGCCACAACCTGGGCGCTGATGTAGGGACTAAAAACCATGTCGTCAAATTTTTCCCGCAGTCTTTGCAGTTGGCTGTCATCGACAAAACGGCTGTATTTGCCAGTCATCGTCAGCGGATAATTCATCACCGTGAGTTTTTGTTCAAACTGTTTTTGCATCCCCTGCATCAAAGACATCGTAATAATCAGCACCATCACGCCCACGGCGATGCCTAAAAAGGCAAGTGCCGCGCTTAAAAAAATGAAAGGATTTTGTTTATCGTATTTGAGGTAGTATTTGACAATAGAAGCGACAAACTTACGATTCATCGGCCAGCATTCCTCGCTTGGGGCCGCTTTTGCCGCAGCAGTGCTTGTACTTTTTGCCGCTGCCGCACGGGCAGGGTTCGTTTCGTTTTGGCTTTTTGGCCTGCGTAGCGACTTTGGCGGGACCTTCATTGGCTCCCTCTACGCTTTCATCCATCTGCTTTTTGAGCTCATCCAAAGCCTGTTGTTCTTTTTCCTGCTGTTCAAAGCGAAACTGAATAGTCACCAGTGTTTTGACCGCTTCATACTTGATCGATTCGACCAGTTCCAAAAACATGTTGAAACTTTCTTTTTTATACTCTACCAGCGGGTCTTTTTGGTTATACCCCCGCAGGCGGATGCCCTCTTTGAGCGTATCCATCTGGTAAAGGTGGTCTCTCCACTGCCCGTCTAGCGTTTGCAGGTAGATCGTTCGCTCTATCTCTTCACGCTGGTTTTCATCGACCTGGGCCATCTTTTCTTCGTAGGTATCGATCACGGTTGTCTCAAGTGTGCTTTTAATCTCTTCGTATTCCATATCCTCGCTGAGACTCAGATCAAGGTTGAGTTCCTCTTTGATCTTTCGCTGCAGGGTTTGCAGATCAAAATCTTCCTTGGCGATATCTTCCATTATGCCCGCTTCGGTAAGAACATGCGCGATATACTCATGCATATTTTCATGGATTTTTTCTTTGATATCAAAAGCTTTTTTGATCAAATCTTTTCTGAAGGTATAGATCGTTTTTCGCTGTTCGTTGGCCACGTCGTCATATTCAAGCAGGTGTTTTCTACTTTCAAAGTGCATCCCCTCCACTTTTTTCTGCGCGTTTTCCACCGCGCGGGTGACCATTTTGGATTCGATATGCTCGCCCTCTTTGACGCCAAGACGGTCCATGATGCTTCGGATGCGGTCGCTGCCAAAGATGCGCAGCAGGTTGTCTTCCAAAGACAGATAAAACTGCGTCGCCCCCGGATCGCCCTGCCGTCCGGCCCGGCCTCTGAGCTGGTTGTCGATACGGCGGCTTTCGTGGCGTTCGGTACCCAGGATAAAAAGCCCGCCCAGGTCTTTGACCTCCTGATCGATCTTGATATCAACACCCCGCCCGGCCATATTGGTAGCTACGGTAATAGCGCCTTTGTTGCCGGCGTTTTCGATGATGGAAGCTTCTTTTTCGTGGTTTTTAGCGTTAAGGACGTTGTGGGGAACCTTATTTTTTTTCAAAAATTTGTGGATGAGTTCACTCTTTTCGATACTGGCCGTACCGATGAGTACGGGTTGTCCCTTTTTGTGCAGCTGCGTAATCTTTTCGATGATGGCGTTAAATTTCTCACCCTCGGTTTTATAAATCAAATCATTTTTATCGTCTCTGACGATGGGTTTGTTCGTAGGAATACTGACCACATCAAGTTTATAAATCTGGGAAAACTCGGTAGCCTCGGTCTGGGCGGTGCCCGTCATACCCGCCAGCTTGTCATACATACGAAAATAGTTTTGAAAGGTGATATCAGCAAGCGTCTGGGATTCCTGCTTGATTTCTACGCCCTCTTTGGCCTCAATCGCCTGGTGCAGCCCTTCGCTAAATCTCCGCCCCTCGCTGAGGCGTCCGGTAAACTCATCGACGATGACAACTTCATTGTTTTTGACAACATAATCTTTATCTTTGACAAAAAGATAATTGGCTTTGAGCGCCTGGTCAAGGTGGTGGGCAAGCCCCGCGTTCTGCAGGTCATAAAGGTTTTCAACCCCGAAAAGTTCCTGGGCTCTGACCGTGCCTTCTTCAGTCAGCAGTACGATATTGTTTTTCTCATCGACGATAAAATCGCCGGTAAATTCTTCGGGTTCGCCTGGTTTTGTCGGTTTTTGCTCCCCTTTTTCAAGCTGCATCGCCACATCGTTGGCTCTTTGGTAGTTTTCCAGCCGCCGGTTGACCGGACCCGAAATAATAAGCGGCGTTCTGGCCTCATCGATCAGGATCGAATCCACCTCGTCCACGATGGCGTAGTTATACTCGCGCTGTACCATCTGTTCCCGGCTAAATTTCATATTATCGCGCAGGTAGTCAAACCCGTACTCATTGTTGGTACCGTAGGTGATATCGCAGTCGTATTGCGCTTTTCTTTCGGCTTCGTCGTCTATATCGCCGGAGATGCACCCTACGCTGTAGCCCAGAAACGCATACAGTTTACCCATGTCAGCGGCGTCTCTTTTTGCCAGGTAGTCATTGACCGTGACCACGTGCACGCCTTTGCCCTCCATCGCGTTTAATGCCACCGGCAGCGTGGCAACGAGGGTTTTGCCCTCGCCCGTTTTCATCTCCGCGATCATATTCTCATGCAGGACCATCGCCCCAAGAATCTGGACGTCAAAAGGACGCATATCAAGGACGCGTACACTGGCTTCTCTTGTGATGGCAAAGGACTCGGGCAGCACATCTTCCATGCTTTTTTCCCCGGCTTTGACCGCGTCTCTCAACTGCGCGAAAGCCTCTTGAAGTTCTGCATCGCTCATGGCTTTGTATTGTTCTTCAAGCGCGTTGACCTCCTTGACGCGCTTGAAGTATTTTTTGACCATTCTGTCGTTGCGGGTACCGAAAATCTTGCCAAAAACCGACTGTATCATATAAAAACTGCCTTTACTGTAAAGTTTTAGGGATATTATAACTTTTTTTGTATAATATCCCGATAAATTCTCAGTTACAAGGCTTATAACCAGATGCGTATACTTTTTTTTCTTTTTTTCCTTTCATTTTCCCTGTGGGCTTTGCAGATACCCGATTCATTAAAAGCCGATTTCACGCAGGAAGTCACCAACGAACACAACCAAACCCTCACCTACGCCGGATCGCTTTTTTTCAAAGCCCCGCACCACACCAAGTGGCAATATGAAACCCCCGAAGCCAAAACGATCTGCGTTAACAAAGAGCGCATCATTATCATTGAGGAGGTATTGGAACAAGCCAGCATTTATAAAAACACCAACCATATCAAGATCCAAACCCTGCTTGAGGATGCCAAACAGACAGGCAGCAACACGTACAAAACCGTTTTTAACGACACCACGTACCGCCTGAGCCTCAAAGATGACAAGCTGCACACCATTACCTTTACCGATGAACTCAACAACAAATCCCGCATTCGTTTTACAAACGTCACCTACGACGACACAGTGAGAGATTTAAACTGTGACATTCCCGCTTCCTACGACATCATACGGCAATAACCTTTTTGGAACAGTGCTTGCTTAGATAAAAGCAAACACGCCAAAAGAGGTTTTTTTATGAACAGTGCGTATTATCAGAACACCGGCGGTATGGTCACACAGTTTAACCGCCTTGATACCATTACCAACAACTTAG
Source organism: Campylobacterota bacterium (assembly GCA_051746505.1). Classification (GTDB taxonomy): domain Bacteria; phylum Campylobacterota; class Campylobacteria; order Campylobacterales; family Sulfurovaceae; genus TCS-49. The sequence goes on along the minus strand of JBNJFE010000001.1, from coordinate 75,582 downwards.
CCAACGTCAACACCCACGGGTACAAAAAAGAAGACGTCGTTATCGGCGATTTTATGCGTCTGTACCAGCAAGAACGCGATAATCTGCCCATCGACAACCACACCAAAGACGGCGCGAAGTTTTACAACAGAACCGTCGACAGAGTACCCCAGGTCGTTGAAGGCTACAGAGACCACGGGCTTGGATCGATGCGGCAAACGGGCAATACCCTGGATTTCGCGCTGACCAAAAAAGACCACTATTTTGCCGTCGAAACCACCGAGGGGAAAAAACTCACCAGAGACGGTTCCTTTACCACAAACGGCGACGGAGTGCTTGTCAATAAGCAGGGCAACCCGGTCTTGCCCGCAAACTTTGATCAAAACGGCCAGTATATCAACCTGCCCGCAGATCAGCTTGTCAACATCGATAAAGACGGCAATATCTACACCAGGGCTAAAGGCGACAGTGAAGCGGATATGAACCAGATCGGCTCGCTGATGGTTGTCACCCACGACAATCCAAAGATGCTGCAAAAAGACGGGGACAACCTGCTTCGTGTGGACAATGAGGACCGCCTGCGCATCCAGGAAGCCTCCGGCGGAGTCAAGCAGGGAATGCTTGAAATGAGCAACGTCAACGCCGTCATGGAGATGACGGGACTGATCGAAGCCCACCGCATGGTGAATATGTACCAGAAGGTGATGCAGACGCATATGAACGATTTAAACCAGGAAGCGATTACCAAACTCGCGCCCATAAGAGCATAGGAGAGATACAATGGTCAGGTCTTTATACACTGCCGCCACAGGGATGGTGGGACAGCAAACCCAGATTGATACGACAACCAACAATATTTCAAACGTCAACACCATCGGCTACAAAAAACAGCGCGCCGAATTTGCGGATTTGATGTATCAAACCATGGAACACGCCGGAACGTCTACAAGCAACAATACCCAGTCACCCACCGGTATCCAGGTCGGTCTGGGTACGCGTCCCACCGCCATTGCCAAGATGTTTTCGCAGGGCAATTTTAAAGAAACGGGCAACAATCTTGACGTCGCCATCGCCGGTCAGGGCTTTTTTCAGATAGAAACGCCAAACGGCGAAGTAGCGTACAGCAGAAACGGCAGCTTTAAAGTCGATCAAAACGGTACCGTGGTCAACAGCGACGGTTATCCGCTGATTCCTGAAATCGTCGTTCCAGAAGACACGACCGATCTTTCCATCGGTTCTGACGGTACCGTTTCGGTCATGCAGGCAGGCCAGCAGGATGCAAACGAGATCGGCCAGATTCAGCTGGTTAATTTCGTCAACCCGGCCGGCCTGCACGGCAAGGGGGACAACCTCTACTCCCAGACCCCGGCTTCGGGGGATGCCATCATCGCCCTGCCCGGCGAAGACGGAACCGGCCAGACCAAGCAGGGCTTTGTGGAGATGAGTAATGTCCAGCTGGTTGATGAAATGACAGACCTCATTACGGGCCAAAGAGCGTATGAAGCCAACTCCAAAGCGATCACGACCAGTGATGAGATGCTGCAGACGGTTAATCAGCTTAAACGATAAGCTGCACTCCTAGCACTGCCGCAATCGTAAACAGCGGCAGCGCAAACGCCACAGACATATATTTTCCCAAAATCTTATTGCCCGTGACAAACGAAATGGCCAGCTTGGTAAAAGAGTTGGCATACGTCGCGATCACGATACCGATCACGGCCGGGTTTATCCCAAGGCTTTCGTCGCTGTAGAGTTTACTCAGCGACAGCGTGATCGCGTCCACATCAGTAAGCCCCGAAAACAGCGCGGAGATATAGGTTCCGTAATTGCCCGCCCAATCCTGCAGCAGGCTTGTCGCCCCAAAAACCACGCCAAAAAGCAGACCGAATTTCAACGCTTCTTTCATATCCAGGGGATTTTGAAAAACCAGGTCGATATCCATATCCACTTTCTGCGAACTTTGATACAGATAATAGATATACCCGTATCCCACAAGCGTGGCCAGGGTATACGCCAGTGCCAGCTGCAAAGCGATATCGGTACTGATGATAGCAGTAAGAATCACCACACGAAAATACATCGTCGTACACGCAACCGAGATCGCCGCGGCCAGCTGCTTGGCGGCTTTGCCCTGCGCGTCAACCTTTTTGGAAAAGCTGATCGTGGTGGCCGTAGAGGAAAAAAATCCGCCAAAAAACCCCGCCACCAGCATTCCACGCGACGTACCGATCAGCCTGGCGGCGATATAGCCGATAAAAGAAAGACCAGAGATCAAAATCACCATAACCCAGATCGTATAAGGGTTGAAAATACCGTAGGGATCGATGGGTTCGTTTGGCAAAATGGGCAGGATCACGAAAGTAATCATTAAAAACAGCAGCATCGACTGGATCTCTTTTTTGCGCACGGTGGTTTTAAAACGGGTGAGTCTGGCTTTAAGCGAAAGCAGCAAAATGATAACCACGGTCGCAAAGGCAGCGTAGGTAAACTGGCCTTCCTGCACGATCATGCCCACAATAAAGGTGGCAATAGCCGCAAATTCGGTGGTCGTACCGCTTTTTTCATGGCGTAGAGCGCGGATGATATACGAACTGACCAGCAGCACTCCAAATACCAGCGCAAAGGTCATGGAAAGGCCCAGATACTCATCTTTGAACGTAGCGGCAAAAAAACCAAGCAGCGCGATAATAGAAAAGCTGCGCGCGCCGGTAAAGATAATATCGCTTTTGGCGTGAAAATACGTCATTTCCCGCTCCAGCCCGATCATGAACCCAAGCAGTACGCTTAGCAGTACCGACTGGGCCAGGGTATAATCTAATTCCATCACCGCGCTCCTTTATGGATCAAAGGGTGTTAAAAGCCCGGTCCCCCGCATCCTGCAACGACCCGCCCGTCGCGACCATGGGATCAAGCAAAAAGACCGTTTTTTGTGCAACATCCTCTATTCTATCATAAAGAGATTAGGCATTTTCTTGGATAATTTCGTGAAACCGCTGAAAAATATATTTGCTCTCAAGCGGTCCCGGAGAGCTTTCGGGGTGGTGTTGTACCGACATGGCCGGCGCGTTGGTATAGCATACGCCTTCGATGGTATTGTCAAAAAGATTGACATGGGTTACCTTGGCGATCTTTTGTATCTCGTCGCTGACGTTGTAATTGTGATTTTGCGCGGTAATCTCCACACGCCCCGTTTCCTGGTTTTTTACCGGGTGGTTGCCGCCGTGGTGGCCGAATTTAAGCTTATAGGTGGGGTATCCGCTGGCGATACTGAGCACCTGATGCCCCAGACAGATACCAAACATCGGCACTTTGGCATCCAGCAGCTTTTTCAGCAGCGCGTGCACCTCGGTAAGTACCAGCGGGTCGCCCGGGCCGTTTGAAAGGAATATCCCGGCAATCTCTTTGTTTTCATAACGCCGTATCAATTCCCCCGCGTCGCTGTCGTGCGGACTGACTTCAACCTCAAATCCCGCTTCGGTCAGTTCGTTGAGGATATTGCGCTTGACGCCAAAATCCAGGCATACGATCCGTTTGCCTCCCCGTGCCGGGTTGTAGGCAAACTTTTTAGCATCATAACGGCCGTGCTTGTGCACGTAAACACTTTTGGTACTGATATCTTTGATATAGTTGATCTCTTCAATCCGCTGCGCGCCCTCAAGCTTTTGCCGCAGCGTCTTGCTGTCTGAGATTTCTGTTGAAGCGATCATCATCATCGCTCCCTCATTTCGCAGCATCTTGGTGATGTAGCGCGTATCGATATCCGTAATGCCCATCGCGCCGTGGCGCTTTAGCAGCGCGTCAAAGGTTTCTTCGCATCGAAAGCTGGAAGGTCGTGCCTGGTAATTGCGCACGATCACGCCTTTGCAGTGTACGTGCGGGCTTTCGTTATCCTGTTCGTTTGCCCCGACATTGCCGATTTCTGGCATGGTAAAGGTAACAAACTGCCCGGCGTAGCTGGGATCGGTCGCGATCTCCTGATACCCGGTCATGGAGGTGTTAAAAACAACTTCGCCTATAGCCGTGCCCTGACTGCCAAAACCTTTTGCCTCTAAAAAGACACCGTTTTCAAAATAGATATATACTGTTTTCATTTTAAGAATCCTCGCTTTGCCAACTCTTCTTCATACAGCTTTTCAAAGATCAGGTTAAACTCTTCGCTGCCGGGGATGATCTCTCTTTTATAACTGTCGATCTTTTCAAGCACGATATCCTCGATCTTTTCAAAACTTTTGATATAGCCTTCAATCGCTTTGTATATAACGTTTTTGACCTGGGTTTCTTTTGCTTCGTACTCAAGCAGATAATTGTCATACACGCGGTCTAAAATCCTGTGTGCCAAATCATTGTAACGGTCTTCGTAATTTAAAATCACGCCGTACTCATCGGCAATCTTTTTTTTGATCATCCAAAAAAGCTGCCGTTCGTCGGCGTTGACAAACTCGATCTCGTCGATATGGTCTTCCAGCATCTCCTCAACCCGTTCTTCCAGCGCGCGTTCTTGCTTGATATTTTCTTCTATCATCTCCTGCGCGATTTGACGGACCGGGTCTCGGCCCTTTGTCAGGCGTACAATGGGACTGTTTGCTAAATCGATGGATATTTTATTTGCTACGTATGGTGCGTGGGGCATATGAAGTCTCATAAAAGAAACCTTTGCTAATTTAAGTTAATTGATATTATATCCAACTATAGGTTAAGAAAAATTGAACGCTTTTTGTTTACTCCCCAAGAGCCGAAGTAATTTCGCTGGCGGCGGCGGGTTCCATGTTTGAAAGTATCTTGCCAAGCGTTTTTGGCTTCATCGCGCGCAAGATATCCACCGAGCGGTTGACATCCATATTCTGCAAAATTTCAGCGGCGTTTTTGGCGCGCATTTTTTCATATGTCTGGGTGACTTTGTCGGTTTTGGCGTTTTGGATCTGTTCAAGCAGTTCTTCACGCTTTGCTATCTTTTCATCGATACGCTCTTCCTGCGCCTGCAGTTCTTCCTGCTTTGTATCAAGTTCTTCCTGCTTGCTGTTAAGACGCTTTTCTTTTTTCTTCAATACTTCCTGCGTAGCGTTTTGCAGCGCTTCCAGAGCCTGTTTTTGTTCATCGATCTTTTCAAGTTCGACGATGAGTTCATCTTTACGCTGTTCAAAGATTTTATTGCAATCCACCTGCGCCTGCGCCAGGGCAGTGGCAGCCATCAGGGTACAGAGTACTTTTTTCACAGGGTATCCCTTTTTTTATCCAGATAAAAACGCTGTGAAGAGAGTTCGTCTAAAAACTTCTGATCTTTTTGTTTTTGCACATAAGCTCTTTTCTTGACATAATCGGCTTTGAGGTATTTGGCCTGTTCATACTCCTGGTTGGCTTCCAGGTAGCGCTGTTTTGTCTGTTCAATCCGCTTGTGCACCTGGGCCAGCTTTTGCTGCTGCGCCTGCAGAGCCTGCGTGGCGTAGCGTTTTTGCATACTGATCCAAGAAATCATCGCCCCGCTGCTTTTTTGGGGCAGCTGCAGAGCAAGCGCATCCTGTCTGAGGCGGTTGTAGTTACTTTCCTGCCTGTTTTTTTCACTTTGCAGCAGCGACAACTCTTTTTCTATACTTTGCAAGGTATCCTTGCGAAGTTTTAAAAGCGTTTCAAGCCACTGCATCGCATCCTCCTTAAAGCAATACGGTCTGGACCCTGTCAGGCCCCGTAGAAGCGATTGAAACCTTTGTGCCCGTCATTTTCTCAATCGCTTTGATATACTCTTTGGCTTCTTGCGGCAGCTGATCGTAACTGTTTGCGCCCTCTAAGCTTTCCCAGCCGGCAAAGGTTTCATATACCGGCTTTACACCCTCCAGGTCGTAGGGCATATAATCAATTCTTTCTCCCTCAAACTCGTACGCGACACAAACCTTGATCGTTTTCAGCCCGTCCAGAACGTCAAGCTTCATCAAAGCGATCTGATCACAGCCGTTTAGGCGCACCGCTTCTTTGGCGGCAACCGCGTCAAACCAGCCGCACCGTCTGGGCCGTCCGGTTGTGGTACCGAATTCATGCCCGTTTTTGCGCAGTCTGTCGCCGTCGCTGCCGGTATCCTCGCTTGGAAAGGGACCGTTGCCCACCCGGGTACAGTACGCTTTGGCGATGCCGGTGACTTTGCCGATCTGTTTGGGGTTGATCCCAAAACCGCTGCACGCCCCGGCACTGACGGTCGTGGAACTTGTCACGTACGGATACGTTCCGTGGTCGATATCAAGCATGGTTCCCTGCGCACCTTCAAGCAGCACGTTTTTACCTTCTGCCAAAGCATCCTGAACCAGATTGGTTGTATTGCAGATACAATCCTGCAGCTGCTGCCTGTATCCGTCCAGGCTTTTTTCCAACCGGCCCTGATCGGGTATTTCGATACCGTAGACGGCAAAAAGCTTTTGGTATTGCTCAAAATAGTTCACGATCTTTTTAGCAAGCTTGGCCGGATCGCGCAGTTCCCCTACTCTGTGGCCTGTTCTGCTTGCCTTGTCGGCATACGCCGGGCCTATCCCTTTGCCGGTGGTGCCGATGGCTTCTTTGCCCTTGAGCTTTTCCTTGGCCTGATCGATCTGGGCGTGATAGGGAAGCACGAGATGGGCTTTGTCGCTGATAAAAAGACGCCCCCGCAGATTGTCAAACTGGCTGATCTCTTTTTCGATCAGGTTTTGGGGATCCAGTACGACCCCGTTGCCGATCACGTTTGTGGCCCCCGGGTTTAAAACGCCGGAGGGGATAAGGTGCAAAGCGTACTTCCTGCCCTCGACCACGACGGTATGGCCCGCGTTGTGGCCGCCTGCGAACCGGCACACCATATCGTAATCTTTTGCCATCAGGTCAACGATTTTGCCTTTGCCTTCATCTCCCCACTGTAACCCTACTATCTGATCTGCTAGCACTCATAATCCTTTAAAATTTCATCGGTATTTATCGTAAAGCCCGCGGCTTTGATATTTTCATCTTTATACTCCCCGCCCCGAGCGATAATGGAGTTGGCCGTAAACGCCCGAAACGTCAAGCCCTCATAATACTGCATCTTGGCGTAATACAGCGGTGAAAGCACCAAATTGTCATAATCGATACTCTTGACGCTTTCTTGAAGTTTGCGCAGTTGGTAAGCGATATCTTCAGGAACTTTTGGCAGCGTCTTTTCCAGATCACGCGGCGTCTGCATCGCCAGTAACTCTTTTATCCACTCATAGTCCAGTCTCTGCAGGTTTTGCACCTCCATGTTTTTAAGCATCCCTAAATCGATACCGTATTGTTCGTGTAACAGTTTGGGAATCTGGATATTAGAAACCTGGATAAGGGGGTTAATGCCGATACGGCCGAAAAGATCGATACTGTTTTGCAGCACCCCTTCAAGCTTGCCGTCAAGGATTTCGGCTCCCACCTGATGCGCTTCCCTGCTTGGGTAGGTAATAACGGGCTGAATATAAAACCACTTTTTGTGGTTGGTCGTTTTACCAAGTCTTTTTGTCACGATACGCACCACGTCGATGGTACTGTCAGCCCGCAGGGTCAATTCGTGATTGCTTTCGTCACTGACTTTGATCAAATGCTTGCTTTGCCCGAAACTCTGGTGCTGGTGGTAGGACAAAAGCGGTGTGGCTATCTCTTGGAAACCGCTGTCATACAAAAACCGGGCACACCTGTTTTCAAGGTCCCGTTTGGCTTTGGCGCTCTGGCCGAAATACAATCTGCTTTTTGCCGGAATTTCGTGTTCAAATATCATCAATGCTCCCGCTTACTTGTCGTAATACACGGCGTTAAAGGTTGCGTTTGCGATCCCCGTGTACTTTCTCATTTTCAAATCATCCATCGCTTTTTCTACGCTGTCGCATACCCACGCGATCTCAAAGGGTTCAATCAGTCCCATCTGGTTGATACGAAAAATCCTGCCCTTAAGATGATCCTGACCGCCTGCGACATTAACCGCATAGCTTTTTTTGAGAATATCTTTAATCTCCCCCGCTTTTTGCGTATACAGCGTACTCATGGCAAGCGCGGGCTGCTTGGGATAAATTTCAAGCCCGATAGTCTGCATCGCTTCGCTGACGGCTTTGGCGCGTTTTTTGGTTTGCTCAAAAAGCTCTTCCAGCCCGATCTGCTCGATCTTTTCAAGCATGGCGTTTAAACCGATAATAAGCGTCGTCGCCGCGGTATAGGCAGTCGTATTCAACCGCTGTTTTTTTAATTCCGAAGCGAGGTTGAAATAATATCCGCTGCCTTTGCCGATCTTGGCGCACGCTTTGTGGCTAAGGCCCATGATCGCCAGTCCCGGAGGCAGCATCAACGCTTTCTGGCTGCCTGTTATCAGGCAGTCAAGGTCGCAGGTTTCAATAGCTTCAACGCCCACGGCCGTAATGCCATCGGCGATAACGCTGATATCTTCATCGATCTGCTTAACTGCCGCGGCCAAGCCTTCCACGTCGTGTCTGAGTCCGCCCGAACTTTCACACACCTGCACGCATACCGTATCGATATCACCGTGGTTTTTTAAAACTTTTTTGGCTTCTTCAAGGTCAACGGGCGTATCCCATTCATAGGAAAGTTCCACGACCTCTTTGCCAAAGGCTTGCGCGATCTGAACAAAACGCGAACCAAACTTTCCCGAATTGATCACCATGACTTTTTTTTCGCACAGATTCGTCAGTGCCGCTTCCATCGCCCCGCTTCCGCTTGAGGCAAGCATCAGCACTTCATCCATGCCAAAAAGTGTAAAAAGTTTTTGTCTGGTTTGTTGAAATATCGCTTCAAATTCAGGGGTTCTGTGATGCAGCGTGGGAGCACTCATCGCCGCGCGTACATCTTCAGGTACGGGCGTGGGCCCCGGGGTGAATAAAAGCATAAAGATCCTTATTATCGTCTTTTTGCTTTTATTATATCAAAACTTGGATTAACCCGCCCCTAAAAGGGGAGGAGTTCCCCTTTTTACGTTTTGAACTGGTTGAGCTTGGAGTCAAGGTCTTCGGTATGTTTATCCAGGTGTTCGCTGGCTTCGGATATTTCGCTGACGCTTCGCTGCGAGCTTTGCGAATAATTATTGATCTCTTCGATCTTATGAACGATATTATCAATCTTTTTAGCGTTTTCAAGATAATCCTGGACGCTGTCATTGGCCAGATCGGTCGCTTTGCCCATCACCGAAGCGGTCGTTTCAATCTTTTCTTCCACTTCCAGCGCGATATCGCTGAGTTTTTGAATACTTTCGGCGTTGCTGTTCATCTGTCCGCTGGCATCCACGACTGACTGCACGACGACGTTGATAGTGGCATTGATCTCGGTTAATGATTTCTGCGTCCGCTCGGCCAGTTTTCGTACCTCATCGGCGACAACGGCAAAGCCTCTGCCGTGTTCTCCGGCACGGGCTGCTTCAATGGCTGCGTTAAGCGCCAGCAGATTGGTCTGATCGGCGATATCGCCGATGATAGTCAGTACGTCTTTAACCTGATCCACGTCTTCGCTGAGCTGGTTGAGTTTATCGGCCAGCTCGTTTTCGACATGAGCGGTATCCTGTACCGATGAAGAGAGTGAAACCACCTGGTTTTTAGCCTCTTCCAGCGTATCGTTTGCCTCAACCGTATCGTGAACGCTTTTCTTGGCTTCTTCGACCGATTCTTCAAACTCGGTTTTGAGTTTGCCGCCCTCTTTGGTGGTTACCTCCACGATCTTGGCCTGGTTTTTGGCATCTCTGGTGATACTGACTGTGGTTGAGGACAGTTCACTGGAAATAGATGCGTTTTCAGACGAAGACACCTTGGCTTCGCTGATAAGGTCCTGGACCTTTTTGATAAAGCGGTTGATCGATTCGCTGGCCTGGCCGATCTCATCTTTGGCGTTTACGGGCAGACGTTTGGTCAAGTCGCCCTCTCCTTCGCCAAGATCCTGTGCCATCTTTTGCAGATTGTTTAACGGTTTGGATATAAAGATATTGATCACAAGCAAAATCAACACCGCTACAACCGCTACGACAGCTATGATAATGCCCAGAAGTTCAAAGATCACTGAAGCGCTGGCATCGACAAACTCTGTTACGATATCAGTCTTTTGCCCAAGCAGGTAGTACCCGATCACTTCATCATCAAATGATTTTACCGGTACGGCGGCGGTGTAATACTGCCGGTCGAAACTGCCGCCGGCTTTAGCCTTGGCAAAGTCCAGATCGTTTAGCACATAGTTTAAAAACTCTTTATCGGTGTCTTTTTGACTGAGGTAGAGGTTGTTGAAACTGGGCTTGTCGCTGAGGCCCTTGGCGATATTGAGATACTCACCGTCAATAAAGTATAAAAACTCCATATCGTTTGGCTTCATGGAGCGTTTGATCGAATTCAAACCGCCCTCAAAGTTTGCGATCCCGACAAACTCGCCCATATGCGTAATGGGGAAAAGACCCTTGAGGCGAAGCCCCTTGGGGGAATAATCCATCGTTACCATCGCTTCGCCGCTGCTTCGTACCTTTTTGTACGCATTGCTGTAATCCACGCTTTCGCCGTAGCTTTGCGGATCCCATGATTTGACAAGCGAATTGAGATCAGCGTCAATGATATGGATATTGACATTGTTAAAACCGGTGTTTTCCTTAAACGCTTTGCCAAAACCGTTTAAAATCTCAATGAGTTCTTCTCTGTCAGCTGCAGCCGCGGCGCGGGAAATATTTTTATTATGCGCTATCTGCAACGCGTTGGTCAGCCAGGTATCTTTCTTGGCTTCCAGCGTATCGTGCAGTGCCGTTTCCAACTCGTTATGCGTCTGTTTAAGCGTATCGTTTTTGATCGTTTGCAACTGCTGCGAAACAAAAAAATACGCAATGACCGCGGCCAGTACAAATGATGCGATAAATATCACATACATTTTTTGTTTTATTCCAAAGTCTTTAAACCCCATGGTTTCCCCTTTTGTGTATTGTCAATTTTTTTATTCTAACATAAGTACCTGTTATTTTTAAACAGTATCTTGTCCGTGATCTTGATATAATCGCCAGAAATGATCGACAAAAGATTGAACATGTTGATCTTTTTGCGCGAATCCGCCATTTTCAAGTTCCATATATCTTTGCAGAAACAGCGCCGCGTCTTTTTTATCCAAATAATGCTGTGACAAGTCGGTATAGACCGACCGATACGCCTCTTTCATCGCTTCGTAGCGGCTGTAATCGATACGGATCATTCCCTGTTCAAAGGTGATAACACCGCAGGTAAAAAGGATATTCAGATGCAGCAGTCCCTCCACGTAATAAGGCCGCACTTCCGCAACTTCCCTCCAGGCCATAAGCCCGACCGCCCGGCTGACCGTGTCATCGACGATATGTTCTTTCAAATCGTGTTCCTCATGGTCAAAAAAAGTCACCAGTCCCCCGCAGGTAGCTTTGAACTCTTCGATATTTTTAAACTGCCCGCTTTGGTTCATTTTGGATTCGGTATCGTTTTGCAGCCAGAAGATATGACCGTACTCGTGGCCGATAGTGGTAATGGCATACACTTTATGCCACAGTTTGGGAGCCTCTTTCATAAACGCTTTTTTCTTTGCGATATACGCTTTGCCAAAGATTTCGCGAGTGATTTTCAGCGTGGGTTTTGCAAGCTGCATCTGACGCACGAAATCGGCAAAGGCAAAGATTTTCTTGCCCGCTTTATCTGATACGCTTTCATCGTTTGGCACCACCTGCGCGGAAAAAAGCCCGTTGAATTCGGCCGCGTAATACAGCACCGGCTGACCGATATAAAGCTTTGTTTTATCCACCTGGGCGATGTTTCTTTTGCAGGTGGCATTATCATGCAGGCTTTGCATGGTGGTTTTGATCTGATTTTGCAGATGCAGATCGTTTTGCAGCTTGGGATTGAGGATTCGCAAATCCCACTCCAGCGCTACGGCTTTGCGAAAATGGTCTTCATAATACTCCAGCGGGTGGCCCACCTGCAGCGGAGTAGTCACTTCCATCCACTTTTCATCCACGACAGTCCACTTGTCAATCGCCCTGTTAGGATCACTGCAGGCAAAAGCGTCTTTGATCGCTTCCAGATACGCAAGCCACTGCTTTTTTTGATCATACACATTGTCTTCATAAGCTTTTAAAGACTCTATCATCTGCTTTAGCGCGGTTACGACGTTTTGTACCTGCTTGGCAAACGCCCGGGCGTAGGCGACACGCTCATACCCGCCCTGCTTTTTTTGCAAGATAGAATAACAGCGCTCACTCGGCCCGTTTTCGCAGCAGTCAAAGAGATCATTTTCACGCAGATAGTGCATGATCGCGGCTTCATCACCGTTGAAATCCTGCAAAAGCTCTTCATTGACGCCGTTGATAATTGCCGCGGTCCAGCTTGACTGCCACGAACTCATCGCTTTGCCCACACGGTGAACGCCCCGGATCAGCTGCCTGTAAAAGGGCGTTAAAAGCCCGTTTTTCTCAATCCAGGCTATCAAATCTTCATGCTTTTGCAGGTGGATCGCCGCGACTTCGTTGTACATAATCTCTTTTTTTTCAATCATCTCATCTTTGTCAAACCCGCTTTTTTTCAAGACCTGATCCAAACTGTCTTCACGCAGATTGATAATACGCGTCAACAGCGCCATGGTGTTTTGGGCATTGTTTGGCAGACCCAGTTTTTCAAGCATGGGTTCAATCTGTTCTTTTGCGGGGTGGCTGCTGTCTTGCAACAGATCAAACCACGCCTGGTAACGGCTGTTTTGTTCGCTGACGTAGTCGTATATCTTTTGTAAATCGTGCTCAAACGCTTTCATCATACTCCTTTTTACTCGCAGTTTCGCTCTATCAGAGGCCGCATCAGCGCTACGGCTTTGTAGCGGTGCGAAAGCGTCTTTTTAACGCTTTGTTCAAGTTGGCCAAGCGTCTTGTCAAAGCCTTCAGGGATAAACATCGGATCATAGCCAAACCCGCCGCTGCCTCTGCTTTGATTGATCACTTCTCCATGCATCCAGCCGTGGGTAACCTGTTCTAAATCCCCGCACACCAGCGCGATCGCGGCGGTATAATACGCACGGCTTCGTTTAAGGCCTTTTTTTTCAAGGGCGCCGATGAGTGCCTGCACGTTTTGTGCGTCACCGGCGTTTGCGCCGGCAAACCTGGCGCTGTATATACCGGGTCTGTTACCAAGGGCGGCAACGGAAATACCGCTGTCATCGGCTATTACGATCTTTTGGCCGCCAAGAGCGCGGGCAACAGCTTTTGCTTTGATCATGGCGTTTTGGGCAAAGCTGTCGCCGTCTTCGACGATTTCAAACTTTTCGATCAGGTCGGTATAGGCGCGCACCGTAAATCCCGTGAGCATTGTTTGCAACTCTTTGACCTTGCCGGCGTTGCCCGTGGCCAAAATAATCTCTTTCATTTTTTTCCTTTATCATCTTCTGGTTTTTGCAGCCACGACCGATACGCAAACATCTTTTCAGTGACCTCTTGGAGATAATTTTTTGTTTCGGCAAAAGGAAGGTTTGCCATCAAAAAATCAAACAGTTGCGCGGGTTCCATTCTGTTGGCCCCGGCCACGGCCTTTTTCAGGCTGAGTTCCCCCGCCAGCGTTTTGGCAACGTTACCCGCCCCCGCGTTATACGCCGCGATGGTACAATACAGCCGGTTTAAGGGTTCTTTGACATCTTTGAAGTAGCGGTAAAAAAGCAGGTACAGATATGCCCCGCCGATTTTGATATTGCGGCTTTCATTGTACAGATACTGCGCGCTTAAAATCCGTTTTTTGCCGTACAGGTAGCGGTAACTGTCAAGGCCTGCAGTCTGTGGCACGATCTGCATCAGTCCAAAGGCTGGAATCCGCGATCTGGCAACGGGGTTAAACGAACTTTCCGTATCGATAACGGCGTAGATGAGTTCCTTTGGCAGCCCGTTGTTGCCGGCGTATTTGCGCACGCTTTTGCTGTAGGTTTTCGCTTTTATAAACATAGCCTCTTTTGGCATGGGGATTTGTATGGAGTAAATATTGTTGTTTTGATACACTTTTCGTTTAATGGGAGCCGTTTGTATCCTATCCCGGGCCTCAGAGAGGTTTTTTTCGCGGTAAATATCACCGATGACGGGTTTTGAGGCATCGACTTCAGACTGCAGGTTGAGCTGCCTGGCAACTTCCTGTTCGACAAAATCCTCCCTGAAAGCATCGGCGATACTGGCCTTTGCCAATTCATTAAACCGCTTGGCGATTTTTTGTCTGGCTTCTTGCATATTCGTAGCATAAACCTGTATTTTGATAAAGCGGTTTTTAAAATCAACCACGCTTTTGGTTGTAAAATCATCGATATAACTGACCCATCTGTTCGTGTCAGTCATCTCTGCCAGTTCAAAGTTTTGCGTAATCTTTTGTCTGTAAGCTTTGCGTGCGTCATCGTAGGCTTTTTGATACTGCTTTGCCGAAATATCGGCAAATTCGTTTTGTCCGCCGGGGGCATCCCGTGTTTGCAGCTCTAAAGCGGCTGCCTCAAGCAGCAGAAGAAAAACAAAAAAGATACAACGCATAACGCTCCTTTGCTTTGCAATTGTATCTTTTTAGGGTAAAAAATCGCTTATTGCTTAATCTGCAGCAGCGAGTTTACCATCTGATCCACAGTCGTGATAACTTTGGCCGCGGCCTGGTAGCCGGTTTGGTATTTGATCAGGTTAGTCATCTCCTCATCGATACTGACCTTGGAAATAGAATCAAACTCCCCCTTGACCGAATTAAAAAGCGCTTCATTGCTGTCGTGAACGGAATTGACATCGGCACTTCTTGACGCTACGCTGCCAGCCACCGAGGTAAAGTAACGCTCCAGGGTTTCTTCCTCTTCGACGTTACCGGTGGTAAGGGAGTGAAAAGAGACCTTGTCGTATTGCAGCTGCTGCATATCATTAGCCAGCTGGCTGTCACCGCTGCTTGGCGTGATCCCCGCCTGAATCTGGTTGGGCGTTTGCGCCAGATCGGTCTGCAGCCTGATATCGCTTGCGTCTTTCCCCTCAAAGTACTGATTCATCCCCATAGCCCCGGCAAAATTGGTCTTGTTTTCACTGTCGGTTTCGGTGATATTGAATTTATACCCGCTGTTTTCATATGAACTGTCAAGTTCAAGAATAAACTGCCCGTTTTTCACCGAAGCGGTGACAAAATCGTCCACGTCGTTGTTGGCATTGTTGTCATCGTTGTCATCGGTGTCGTTGTTGATCTTTTCTGTCAGAGAATTGCTGCCGTGGTCAAAGGTCGTACCCGAATCCATCGTCACTTCCTTGGTTGCCACAACCTCACCCGCGTTATTAAACACGTTGACATTGAAGCTGCCCTCTGTAATATTGAGATCACTGTTAAGCAGCGACATGTCATCTTTGATCTGGGCCGAACTTTTCATATCTGTCTGCGGGGACTGGGCGTAAATATTGTTGGTACTTTCAACCAGCGCGTTAGCAAACTTGTCCAGTCCGTCCAGCGTTTTCTGGATTTCACCGTCGGTAAAGCCGCCTTTGCTTTCATCAAACTTGCGACCGCGCATATCCAGCATCGCCCCGAGCCTGCCGCCTTTGATAGAGTCTTCCATGCCAAACTCTTTCCAGTCAGAACGCTTGTAACTGATCTCATGAAAGCCGCCGGTATTGTCACTGCTCATTTTCAGCGGATGGAAACTGCTGCCGTCCACGATATTAAACCCGCCGATATTGAGCGTATAATTCTCGTTGTTGTCCACGATATCTTTATCCACTTCGCTTTTTCCCGAAAGGTGGGTTTTGCTGATAGAGGTATCTACCAAGTCATTGAGCGCTTTTTCCAGTTTGTCTCTTTGATCGCGCAGATCGTTGGCATTGTTATTGCCCCCGGCTTCATGGGTATTGATCTTTTGATTGAGCTCGGCGATCCCTTTGGAAAGGCGGTTGACCTCATCAACGGCTATCTTGATATCATCGTTGATATTGTTTTGCAGTTTAGCCGTTTTTTCCCTCGTGGTCTGCAGCGAGTTTGTCATGGTTTGGGTATAGGTGGCCAAATCCTGTTTGATCGCCCCGTCATCGGGATTATTTGAAAGCGACTGCCAGGAATCAAAATAGTTTTTCAAATCCTTATGCACCCCGACTTCATCAACTTCTGGAAAGTAGGTATTCATCGTATTGAAAATATCCTGCTTATAGCCGCTGTTTTCCTGGGAATTGGAAGCTTCCTGGTAACGCTGGAAAACAAATTCGTCATGGATACGCACTATCTGCGACACCTGCGTTCCAAGCCCTTTGTCGCCGGGTTCTATCTTCAAAGGCGTGGCATTACTCATGACCGCCCGCTGTCTGGTATAGTGATCGTTTGAAGCGTTTGATACATTGTGACCGGTTACGTCAATACCGGTCTGGTTTGCTTTTAAGCCGCTGTAGCCGGTGTTTAACGTTCCGAAAATATTTCCCATGATTACGCCTTTAATTCAAAAAGCGAAGTTTTTTTCGCTTTGCCCGGGCCGTAGCCGTCCGTTTCCGTAGGCAGCATCCTGGTATAAAGAGAGTTGTAAAATTCGCTGACATTGAGCAGGAGTTTGGCAAAATATCTGTTTTTTTCTTTGAGCGTAAGCAGCTCTTGCTTAAGCTGATCAAGGAGGTCTTGCTGTTTATCGCTTAAAAGCTGCTCAAGCTGAGTACCGCTGTTTTGCTGTGAGAGTTTGACGATCTCATTGTCGATAAACGCTTTTTTGTTTTCAAAGGTAACAATGGCGTGTTCTTTGATCTTGGAACGTTCAAACAGGGCGTCGTGACGGGCCTGCTTAATATCTTCAATATCAGAATCAATAAGGTTTTGTATATTTTTTAAATCTTTTATCGCTGTTTCTAAATAATGGTTTAACATCTTTTCATCCTTTTTAGAGGTAACTCTCTAAAAAGAATTCAAAGAGTTACCTGATAAATTCATGAAGCATCGCCTCTGCGGTCTTATTGATATCGACCTTGTATTCGCCCGATGCAACCTGCTGTTTCAATTCTTGCACTTTGTCCGCCTGCGGCGCGCCCTTTTGCTCGCTTTGCTGCGCGGGGTTTTTGGCTTTGAGATCTTTGTTGGTATTGTTTAACAAAGATTGCGCTTGAGGATTTACTTTCAATCTGTCTCCTTGAAATATGCTGTAACTAGCATCGTCCAAAGAAGAAAAAAGTTTAATCCCCGGACAGCTATTTTTTGTTTAATGCGACACTGTCTTCTCTGGTTAAAAAATCAAACATCAGTTTGCTAAAACCAAAGCCCCCCGAAAGGCTTTCACTCATCTGCTTATTGTACATGGACTTATAAATATCGCTGCCGGCAGATTTGGGAAACATCGGGTTTTCCTTCGGCATCGCCGCGTCTAAAAGCGTTTTAACCATAATGGATTCAAACTTATCCGTTTGTTCTTTCAATGCCTCTTTGTCATCGGTTTTGTTAATATTTGGCGTTTGATTGTTCATTGCCTGCATTTGTGCTTTTTCTATCATTACAATACCTCCAGGTCTGCTTGGATTGCGCCGCTTTGCTTCATCGCTTCAAAAATGGCGATAATATCGGTCGGCCCCGCGCCCATCCGCCGGAGCGAGCGGGCTATGTTGGCCACGGTCGTGCCCTCTTTGGTTGTCTCTACCAGGTTTTGATCGGCTCCGATACTTGTTTCCTCGCCCAGGCGCAGAGTGTTGTCACCCTCCTGGGACAATTCATCGACGCTTTGGATCTTTATCGTAATATCTTTATGCGTAATCATCACCGGAGAAATCGAAATATTAACCCCGGCGACCACCGTGCCCGTTCTTTCGTTGATCACGATGCGATCGGTTTGGCTATAGTCAATGTCAAGTTCCTGCGCCGTTGCCAAAAATTCGACCATACTCATATTTTCAGGCTTACGCAGCTCAATCGTTCTTGGATCTATCGCTTCAGCGACACGCTGATCATAAAACTTATTAAGCACGTTTTGGATAGAGATGGCGTTTTGGAAATTGGATGTTTTCAGCGACAGGGTCGCGTTTTGCTGGTTTCGCAGGCTGTAGGCCACATCCCGCTCGATAGTGGCTCCAAGGGGAACGCTGCCGGCGGTGGCGTGGTTTTGCGCTCCGCCGCCTCTTTCATTCTTGCCCCCGATACTGACCGATCCCTGTCCCAGGGCGTAAATTTCGCCGTCAACACCTTTTAGCGGTGTAAGCAGCAGTGTCCCTCCCTCTAAAGATTCGGCATCGCCGATACTGGATACGGTCACATCAATTTCATCCCCCTGTCTGGCAAAGGAGGGAAGATCAGCCGTGACCACGACAGCGGCGACATTGTCCGAAGCGATATCGTTGGGACTGACTTTGACATTCATCGTTTCAAGCATATTGGCAAGAGACTGCAGCGTAAAGGCCGATCCGCCGTCCCCGCTGCCATTTAGCCCCACGACCAAACCGTAGCCGATAAGCTGGTTTTCCCGTACGCCCACGACACTGCTGATCTCTTTGATCTTTGCGGCATCTGCGGTCATTAAAATAAAAAATGTTATGAGTAGTATTTTCTTCACGTGCCGACCTCCAGCGTATTTGCTAAAACAAAAGCAAAAGACGTTCCATATCCGATGTGGTATAATCACATTTATCTATACTTTATACGCAAGGACACTATTGTGGCACTGATCGATCTGTTTGGCATCAAAAAACGGTTTGAAACCAAAGTACTCTTAGACGGCGTGGATTTTCACCTGCACGAAGGCGAACGCGTCGCGCTTTTTGGCCAAAACGGCACGGGCAAATCCACGCTTTTAAAAATCATAACGGGCAAAGAGGAACAAGACAGCGGCAAGGTTGTTAAAGACCAGAGTATCGAAATAGCGATGCTGGAGCAGATTCCGCGTTTTGACGAAGATATCACCGTAGCCCGGGCGATAGAACAGAACCTGCAGGATTTAACCCGCGCAAAAAGCGAGTACGAACGCATCAGTATGCAGCTGGCGAAAGATTTTGAAAACAAAACCCTTTTGGCACAGCACCATGAACTGGGTTCTTATCTGGATTTTCACGACGCATGGAATCTGGAAAACAAGATCCAGCGGGTTTTAAGCGAGTTTGATCTCAAGCAGTATGAACACCGCCCCGTCATCTCTTTAAGCGGCGGCGAACAGCGCAGGGTCGCCCTTGGAGCGCTGATTTTAAAAAAACCCGACGTGCTGATTTTGGATGAACCGACCAACCACCTTGACGTGTATATGACCGAATTTTTGGAAAAAATCCTGCTGGATCAAAATTTTACGCTTATTTTTATCTCCCATGACCGCTATTTTATCGATCATTTAGCGACCCGCATCGTTGAAGTCGATGATTGTGATCTCATCTCTTACAGCGGCGGATACGAAAGCTACCTGCAAAAAAAAGAAGCGCGCATGAAAGCCCTGCAAAAACAGCATGAAAACCTGCTTCGGCTGCTGCGGGATGAGGAACAGTGGCTGGCCACGGGAGTCAAAGCCAGGCTCAAGCGTGATGAGGGGCGTAAGCAAAGAGTGTATGAGCTGCGCGAGGAAGCCAGAAAAAACCCCGCCGCCATCAAGAAGATGAAAATCCAGTTAGAACGCGAAAAGCTGCACTTTTTGGGTGAAAAAAAAGATAATAAAAAGAAGATGCTTTTTGAGATAGAACATCTTTGCTTTGCCATAGACGGCAAACAGCTGTTGCATGATTTTTCCACCCGTATTTTGCAGCGTGACAAGATCGCGGTCGTTGGCAAAAACGGCAGCGGCAAATCCAGCTTTTTAAAGCTGCTGCTTGGCAGGATGCGACCTGATGGCGGCGTAATCAAAAAGGGTGATATCACTATCGGCTATTTTGACCAGCACAGAGAGATGCTGGATGATAATAAAACACTGATTGAAACCTTTTGTCCAAACGGCGGCGACACCATTGAGGTGGAAGGGCGCAATATGCACGTTTACGGCTACCTCAAAAACTTCCTTTTTCCCAAAGAACACCTCACCAAAAAGGTAGGCATCTTAAGCGGCGGCGAAAAAAACCGCGTAGCTCTGGCGCTGCTTTTTACCAAAAAGGTAGACTGCCTTATTTTAGATGAACCCACCAACGACCTTGATATCCCCACGATCAATATATTAGAACAAAAACTGCTGAATTTCAAAGGCGCCCTGCTGTTTGTCAGCCACGACCGCTATTTTGTCGACAAGATCGCCAATAAACTCTTTATTTTCAAAGGCCGGGGCAGAGTCGAACAAAGCCAAAGCAGCTACAGCCAGTACCTGGAACTGGAAAAAGAGATCCACGACTTAGATACCATGCAGGAAACGGATACGCAGCCAAAGGCTCAAAAGCCCAAGCAAAAAAACAGTAAACTCAGCTACAAGGACAAGCTGGCTTTAGAAGAACTGCCCGTGCAGATTGAAGCCCTGGAAGCCAAAATCGATGAACTCACCGGCTGCCTCAGCGACCCCGAGTGCTACAAACAAAAGGGTTTGCAAGAAACCAGCGACGAACTGGACTCGGTCCAAAAAGAGTATGACAACAAGGCAGAAAGCTACCTGCAGCTGCTAGAAAAACAAGAAGAGATAGAGGGGTAATGAGTACCTTGAACAAAAAAACACAGGGATGGATACAATGATGAAATTAAAAAAATGGATATATTTAGCAATTCTTCTGGTGGTATTTTATTATGCGTTTATAGTCAATACAGTCTTCACCCTTTCAATTATCGCTTCTTTGTATATAGCATTTAAACTCTACAAAGTGTATGCGAAAAAGAAGTTAAATCAGTTATCAAAATCAAAAGAGTTATTTGAAAAAAGTCATTTGGGACTTTTTGTTGCCCTTGTAGCCAAAGTTGCCAAGGCAGACGGAAGAGTGCAGGAATTAGAAGCGCAACTTATTGATATTATGTTTGATGATATTTCTAAAATTTTCGATGAAAAAGAAAAAGCAAGAATTATCATGAAAGAGATTTTCAATGAAGAACGACAAAAAGACGGCAATACCAAAGAGATCGCGCAAGCCCTAAATAAACAACTTGGCCGCAGTATGATCAAGCGTAAACAGTTTTTAGGGTTTTTGATTCAATTAGCCTACATAGATAGTGGGATCAGCCAAGCAGAAGAAAACGTGCTGCGCGAAATCATGCAAGAGTTGCATATTCCCCGAAATGTATATGATGAGATACTGTATAATTTTGAAAACACGATGCAAAACAAACAACAATCGATGCGTCCAAAAGAAGCTTGTGCAATTTTGGGAGTACATGAAAATGATGATATGAACACTGTTAAAAAAGCATATAGAAAGTTGATCCGGCAATACCATCCAGATATCATTAGCTCACAAAATAAAGATGAAAGCTATATGGAAGAAGCAACCGCTAAAACAAAAGAGATAAACCAAGCCTATCAAGTCATGAAGGATAAGAGAAAATAACTACTTCGCTTGTCTTTAGCATCTCATTTGGCTAAGCTTATCCCGACCGCAAACTGTTAACGTATACGCAACCCACACCAAAAATTTGATACAATAAATCAAAACCTTTTTGACAAGGCAGAAGTTATGAACAGCAACATACGCAGGTTTTTTATCCTCTTTTTTCTTTACCTGGTGCTGTGGACGGTGATCAGCGTGCAAATTCCGGGTGTTTTTGCAGCCGTCTGTGCTTTTGTGTTTGCCCTGCTGACCCCGAAACTGTTTGTACTGCCAAGGATTCACATCGCGCCAAAACACGCCGCGCTGCTGTTTGCCTACTTTCTTTACAATTCGGTTAAAGCAGGCTTTAGCGTCGCTAGACTGGCCCTGACCCCCGGCCTTTCGCTTCGCCCCTTTATACACACAATCAATCTTGACAACTGTTCACCCTTTGTTTCGGTAATCCTGGCAAACATCTACTCCCTGATGCCAGGAACAATCAGTATGGATATCAGCAACGGCAGCTTACAGCTGCACATCCTGGATGAAAGCCTTTTTGACCCCCTTGCGCTGGAGACGACCAAAACCAAATGCTGCCAAGCGTTTAAAGAGGGCGTATGAGTTTCAACCAGTTTCTCGTGCTGATCTTGCTGATTAATTTTTCAATGAGTCTGTTTTTTCTGCTCAAAACGGCTTCTTTATCAAGCAAGATGCTGGTAACGATGCTTTTTAGCACGATCGGGGTTGCTTCGCTGCTGCTTTTGTACGGCTGTACAAACAGTACGCTGTTTTTGGATATCGCGTTGGTCTTTGTGCTGCTGAGTTCTTCCACGGCGATCATCTTTGCCAAGCGGCTGCGCTCATGCGGGCAGTTTGGAGACGGCGATGAGTGAAGTTTTGCTGTTTGTATCCAATATCTTTTTAGCAGTCGGTACGCTTTTTTTTATCGCCGCGACGGTGGGACTGTACCGCTTTTTTGATTTTTACACCAGACTGCACGCGCTGGCCAAGGTGGACAACCTGGGTCTTGGCTTTATCGTTTTTGGCCTGCTGCTGCGCTGTGACGACTGGCTTGCGGGGGCCAAACTGCTTTTGATCTGGCTGCTGGCGATGCTGAGTGCGGCAACGCTTTCATACCTGCTCAGCGGCCACTCCTACGCCAGCGGCGAAACACCCAGACTCAAAGACGACTGCCATGATCATTGACCTGCTGTTGGGCGCCAGCCTGGTGTGGCTTGGATTTCGTATTATCACCGTGGGCACGCGTTTTAAAGCAACGATCTATTTTATCGTTTTTGGCATGATGCTTTCACTGGTCTGGACCAGGCTGGGCGCATTTGACCTGGCATTGGCCGAAGCGGCCCTGGGATCGGGGATCACGGGTGCGCTTTTGCTTGATTGTGTTTCTTATCTTCATGCGTGCAGGATCGATTATGACAAAAAATAACCTCATCATCTTTTTTTTCTGCGCTGTTTTTATTGTTTTAACTCTTCTGTTTCTGTCGATGCCAAGCTTTGAGGGCACTATCAGCCAGCAGGCGGCTCATCAGATGGACGCCCTTGGCATCAGCCACCCCGTTACGGCGGTGCTAATGTATTTTCGCTCTTTGGATACGCTGCTTGAGGTTGCGGTGATTTTTACCGCGCTGTGTGGCTTTTACGCACTGTATCCCCGATTTCTGCACACGCCGCCCCAGCCCCGGTCGATCGTGGCCGATCACTTTACCACGCTCATCTTCCCCGTCATCGCCGTTGCCTCGGCCGTTTTACTCTACAGCGGCACCTTCCAAAGCGGCGGCGCGTTTCAAGCTGCCGCGCTGCTTGCGGGAGGTATTATTATCATCAAGCTCACAAGACCGCTCTCTTTTGCGAAAACCAAGGCACACGGACGCAAATTTGTTTACGTTTTCGGATTGCTAGTTTTTGTGCTGCTTGGGTTTGTATCCCTGTTTTCTGGCAGCTTTTTAGCCTTTGCCACAGGCAGCGAATACTGGCAGATATTAACCGTTGAAACCGCTTTGACGCTCAGCCTGGCCGCGACGATGGCGGCGTTTTTTATCATGGGGATTGAAAGGGTCAAACGATGAGCGTGATTTATGTCATCACCGCCTCGGCCCTGCTGACCCTGGGCGCGGCGGGATTTTTACGTACCAAGGATATCTTTAAAAGGTTGATTCATTTTAACCTTTTTACCAGCGGAATCTTTTTACTCTTTATCGCTCTGACCTACACGGGCGCCCCCGATGCCGCCGCCGTGGCGCTGGTACTGACCGGACTGGTGGTCAGCCTGGGAGCTACGGCCCTTGGTCTGATGCTGCTTCGCACGCTGCAAAGCCGGGGAGGCTGAGTATGCCCCATCTTTTGGCTCTGCTTGTCGCCCTGCCTTTGGTTTTTGCCATCAGCGGCTTTGTCTTTACAAAACACGCCCGCCTCATCGGACTGCTTGGTGCTTTTGCCTGGGCGACTGTGGTTGTTTTAACCTTTAGCGCGTGGCCAAACCTGCCGGTGTATACGTTTTCAGACGAAGCTGCTGCTTTGGGTATTGCCTACAGCGTGGATGCCAAAGCGCTTTTGATGCTTGGCCTCAGCGCGCTGATTATCTGCATTGTTACGATCTACAGCTTTGGCAAAAAAGATACCAATGTTTACTTTTATCCCCTGCTTTGCCTTTTGTGTACGGGCCTTGGGGTCGTTTTTGTTTCTGATGATATTTTTAACCTCTACGTGGGTTTGGAACTCATCAGTCTCACGGCAGTGATCATGACCGCGCTGCAGGGAAGCCGCGAAGCACTCCGCGCGGCCCTGTCGTATCTGTTTGCCGCGCTGTTTGGTTCGGGACTGTATCTGCTTGGCGTCGTCCTGCTGTATACCAACTACGGCGTACTTGATCTTACGTTGCTACAACAGCGCGTCACCGCCGAAGCGCCGATGCAGCTGGCTTTTGTCTTTTTTGCCTCGGGTCTGGGGCTCAAATCGGCACTGTTTGTATTTGGCTACTGGCTGCCAAAGGCTCACGGCAGCGCAGCGCCCGCTGTTTCGGCGCTGCTGTCGGCGCTGGTGGTCAAAGCGGGCTTTTTTGTTTTATACCTCCTGTATTCAAAGCTGTTTGTGACCATGAATACTACGGCGTTAATCTTATGGCTTTTTGGCATAGGGGCGATTATCTACGGCGGGTACATGGCTTTTAAGGCAAAAAAGCTTAAACATGTCGCGGCCTATTCCTCACTGTCTCAGATGGGGTATCTGTTTTTAATCTTTGCCTTTTCCTCCCAAAACGCAAACGCCGCGCTGTGGCTGCAGGTATCAGCCCACGCTTTGGCAAAGGCGGGACTGTTTTTAGCCCTTGGCAGCGCTATCGTCTTTACCGGCCGCAACGCCGTTAGCTCGATCAAAGGGCTTTCGGCCACCCTGCCCATGGCCGCTTTCGCGATCGCGCTAAGCGCGGTTACGCTGATCGGCCTGCCCCCGTCCCTTGGCTTTAGCGCCAAGTGGTACTACCTGCACGCGGCCCTGGAACAAAACAACTGGCTTATCATCGCCGCCGTACTTGGGGGGTCTGTTTTGGCATGGGCGTATATGTTCAAACTGCTGATCCTGACGCTGCAAACGCCCAAAAGCTCGCCTATCACGAAGCAGCCCGCAAGGCTTCGGCTAATGCAGTACTGCGCGCTTGGTTTGTCGCTGCTTTCAGTCATCGGCGGCATATTCACGGCAAAAATCACCGCGTTTTTAGGGGTGTTTCATGGGTAACTGGATTATTTTACTGTTGTTGCTGCTGAGTTCTGTCATCCCTTCGGTGATTATCTTTTTTCTTGACCAACGCAGGGAGTTTTTGCGCAACTTTTTAAATATAACGGGGATCTTTTTTAAACTGCTGCTGGTTTCGTACCTGCTGTATGGCCTGCACCTTGGCCTTGAGTTTAGACTGGAATATGAAATCTTTGAAGGGATCAATTTTTCGCTTCGGGCCGATCGTCTCTCAATGCTTTTTGTTACCCTCTCTTCGGTGTTGTGGCTTTTTACCACCATCTATGCCATCGCGTATTTGCAAAAGAGTTTGAATAAAAGCCTGTTTTTCGGTTTTTTCAGCCTCTGCGTGAGCGCGACGGTGGGCTTGGCGCTTGCGGGCAACCTGTTTACCTTTTTCATCTTTTACGAACTGCTGACACTGACCACGTTTTCGCTGATCCTGCACGAACGCACCCACGATGCCAAGCAGGCGGCGATTACGTATCTGAAATACACTGTTTTCGGCGGTACCTCCTTTTTGCTGGGGCTGGTACTGCTGTACAGTCTGAACCTGCCCCACACCTTCGTCAGCGGCGGCTACCTGCAGTACGCGCAGCATTTAAGCGATATACAAGCGTGGCTGATCTTTATCATTTTGCTGCTTGGCGTGGGCGTGAAAGCCGCGCTTTTTGGGCTGCACGGCTGGCTGCCCAAGGCTATGGCCGCTCCCGCTCCGGTATCGGCGCTGCTGCACGCGGTTGCGGTGGTAAAAGCCGGCGCGTTTGGCATTATCCGTATCGTATACGATATCTACGGCATCCAGCTGGCTTCTTCGCTGGGACTGCTGGTGTTTTTGGCAGCGATCGCGGCGATGACGATCATCTACGGCAGCATCAAAGCCCTTGGCCAAACCAATCTCAAAAAGCGCCTGGCTTACTCAACCGTATCCCAAGTCAGCTATATCGCTCTTGGCGTGGCGCTTTACGGGCCTCTTGGCACGATCGGGGGTATTGTCCACCTGGTTCATCAGGGAGTGATGAAGATAACGCTGTTTTTCTGCGCGGGGGCTTTTGCCAAAACCGCGGGGGTTTCTACCATCGACCAAACCGACGGCCTTGGCAAAACCATGCCCCTAAGCGCGCTTGCCTTTTCCATCGGGGCTTTTGGCATGATCGGTCTGCCCCCGTTTGCGGGTTTTGTCTCAAAATACTACCTCAGTCTGGGCGCCCTGGCCAATGATTCATTGGCACTTTTATGCGTACTGGGGGCTTCGGCGCTGCTTAACGGGGCATATTTTTTGCCTATTGTGTACCGTATGTGGTTTCTGCCCCCAAAAACAAAAGTGGTTGCGGCAAAAAGCATCTTTTTATACCTGCCCGCTCTGTTGAGCGCCTTGCTGACGGTTGTACTTGGCTTATTCGCGCTGGGGGATTTTAGCGCGCTTACATGGGTCAAACAGATCGCAGAAAGCGAGTATGGATCATGAGTCTGCGAATCTGCGGCGTTGTCCTTTTTTTCCTGCCGCCGCTGCTGTTTGCGCTGCTGGCGCCTGAGGGGTTTTCTTTTGTGGCTGACAAACTCTTTTTGGGAATGCATTTTCACCTCAGCGCCAACGCAAAGATTTTTATAACCTTTACCAGCCTCATCTACCTGGCCGCGGCGCTGTACAGCGTTTTTTCCGTCACAACAAAAGTCAAACGCTACTGGCTGCTGTTTGCCCTTACCTATTTTGGCAATTACATGCTTTTTCTCAGCGCGGACGCCATCAGCTTTTATCTGTTTTTTTCGCTGATGAGTTTTGCGGTTTTTGGCCTTATCATGCATGATCAAAGCAGCAGCGCCAGAAGGGCGGCGGTGGTGTATATCGTATTTGCGTTTGTAGGTGAAATCCTGCTTTTTTTAGGGATCATGCAAACTATATTTCATTATGATTCCACGCTTTTTGCCGACTTTGGTTCCAATCTGCCCCTTTTTGCGCAGCTTTGTCTGCTGCTTGGCTTTGGGATCAAAACCGGGGTGTTTGTGCTGCATATGTGGCTGCCGCTTGCCCATTCCGCGGCTCCCGGTCCCGTCAGCGCCGTTTTATCGGGGGTGATGCTTAAAACCGGCGTCTTTGGCTGGATAGTGTTTTTACCCCTTGCCCACGGTCATGACCAGCTTGGTCTTATACTCACCCTGCTTGGATTTCTGGGTATCTTTGGGGGATTGTACGGCTTGGGACGCCCAACGCTCAAACAGATATTAGCCTACTCTTCACTCTCGCAGATGGGGTATCTTGTCATGTTTTTTGGTCTTATTTTGCAAAATCCGCAACTGTACACGGAAGCGGCGCTGTTTGCGGTATGCTTTTTCTGTTTTTTTCACGCCCTGAGCAAAGCTTCGCTGTTTCTGTTTGCCGATATTTTGCTGCACGGGGGCAAAACCTTGTTAACCCTTGTCCTCAGCACGGTTGCACTGCTTCTGCTTAGCGGATTTGCCTTTAGCAGCGGGGCTGTTGCCAAGGATATGCTCAAAAGCTTTATCGACCATGATTTTCTGGCGATACTGTTTGCGGCCGGGTCGTTTGTCACCGCTTTGCTGGGAGCGCGCTTTTTCTTTCTGGCCCTGCAGCTGCCGCGGGGAAAAAACACCCCGGCCGTATGGATTCCGGCGTCGCTGCTTGGCTTTGCTTTGGTACTTGCGCCTGTGTACGGGCTGGCATATGAATTTTCCCTGCTGCATTTTATTCCGGCTGTCACGGCCGCTGCGCTTTTTGGGTGGCTGTATAAAACCCAAACACAATTGCCCGTTTTACCAGAAGGTGATATACTGACCTTATTTACTCAAAGGAAGTGATAATGGATACCTCCGTTTCATGGCACGCAAAAACGCTTGAAGAGATCAAAACAGCGTTTGTAACCGATTTCAAACAGGGACTGACCCACGACCAGGTCCGAAAAATCCTGAAAAAACAGGGGACAAACACGCTGACGCAAAACCGGGGGCAAAGCAGGCTCTCCCTGTTGCTGCAGCAATTTATTCAGCCTTTGGTATATATTCTTTTGGCAGCAGCGACTATAACCCTGCTTTTGGGCCATTATGTCGATTCAGGCGTTATTTTCGCCGTCGTCATCCTCAACGCGCTTATCGGCTATTTTCAGGAGCACAAAGCCCTCAAAGCCATATCGGCTTTGAGTTTGGCGGGGTTTACGCAATCCACGCTTGTACGCGAAGACCAGAAACACGCCGTAGACGCCAAAGAGATCGTTCCCGGCGATATCGTCATCCTCACCGCTGGCGACAAGGTCCCCGCCGATATACGGCTTATTACTTCCAAGCAGCTGCAAGTTGACGAATCCTCCCTTACGGGCGAATCGGTAAGCGTGGAAAAAACCCCCGCTACCCTGGCGCAGAAAACCGATCTGGCCGACAGAACGAATATGCTTTTTCGCTCCGGTCTTATCACCTCAGGCAGCGGTGCGGGTGTTGTTGTCGCAACCGGCGATGATACCCAGATCGGACAGATCAATACCATGATCGGGCAAACCCATGCGCTGCAGACGCCTTTGACCAAAAAAATCGCTCGCTTTAGCAGGGTACTTTTATATGTCATCCTGGCAACTGCGGCGCTGACTTTTGCCATTGGCATGGCAAAAGGGGGCGGGGGTGTGGAAATGTTCATGGCCGCGGTCGCACTCAGCGTCGCCGCGATCCCGGAGGGCTTGCCCGCGGCGATGACTATTATCCTGGCTATCGGGGTATCCAGGATGGCTAAACAAAACGCTATTATCCGAAAACTGCCCGCAGTCGAAACCCTTGGCAGTACCACCGTGATCTGTTCGGACAAGACCGGCACGCTCACCCAAAACGAAATGACGGTGGACACCCTCTATGCCGGCAAAAATCGCTACAGCCTCACGGGCGTGGGGTATAATCCAACTAACGGCGCTTTTACAAACGACACCTATGAAGAAAACGAAGCGCTAATGCAGACGCTCAAAGCCGGGATGCTGTGCAATGAAGCCAACCTGCTTGAAAAAAAGGGCATATTTACCATCGTCGGCGACCCCACCGAAGCAGCCCTGCTGGTTTCTGCACAAAAGGGCGGCTTGCAAAAAAAGCTGCTGCAAAACGATCTTTATCACATCGATACGCTGGATTTTGATTCTAACACCCAGTACATGGCCAGCTATTACGGAGCCAGGGATGAAACCCACTCTTTAATCTACCTCAAAGGTTCGATCGAAAAGATATTGCAGCGGTGCGGGGCGATGCTGGATGAAAACGGACAGGAAACGGCGCTGGATAATGAAACGATCCTGCAGGAAGCCCAAAAGATGGCCGCACAGGGCAAACGGGTACTGGCCTTTGCCTCTATGCACCTGGATACAACCCTCAAAAAGATCACCCACGACCGGGTCAGCGGCGATTTAGTCTTTTTGGGGCTGCAGGCTATGATCGATCCGCCAAGAAAGGAGGTTAAAGCCGCCGTTAAAAGCTGCCAGAAAGCGGGTATTGACGTCAAAATGATCACCGGCGATCACAAAATCACGGCCATGGCCATCGCCGAGGAAATCGGCCTGTGCACAAAGGATAAGCTCAAAGCCCTCAGCGGCAGTGAGCTGGAAGCGATGGATGATGCTGCGCTGGCCAAAGAACTCAGCGGCGTCTGCGTGTTTGCCAGGGTTACCCCCGCCCAGAAACTGCGCCTGGTACAGCTGCTGCAGGCTGCGGGCAACGTCGTAGCCATGACCGGCGACGGCGTCAACGACGCTCCCGCACTCAAACAGGCCGATATCGGTACGGCCATGGGGATGGCGGGAACGGAGGTGGCAAAAGAAGCCAGCGACATGATCTTAACCGATGACAACTTCGCCACGATCAGAAACGCCGTAGAAGAGGGCCGAAGCGTTTATGCCAATATCATCAAGTTTATTACGTGGATACTGCCTACCAACGTGGGCCAGGGCCTGGTTGTCATCTGCGCGGTGGCTTTTGGCTTTGCCCTGCCCCTTTCTGCGGTACAGATTCTGTGGGTAAATATGACCACGGCCGTATTTTTGGGCCTTACCCTGGCTTTTGAACCAAAAGAAGATGGTTTGATGCAGCAGCCACCAAGAAAAAAAGATGAAGCGATTTTATCCAAAAACCTGCTCATTCGCGTCATTTACGTGGGCGGTATGCTGCTTGTGTTTTCCTTTTTCGCCTTTTATTTTGTCAAACACGTCCAGAATCTCAGCCATGAAACGGCCCAGACTACCGCCGTAAGCATCTTCATCTTCGGGCAGATGCTGTATCTGTTGAACTGCCGTTCGATGCGTTACAGCGTTTTACAACTGAAAATACTGTCAAATAAGCCTATGATTGCGGGGATTGTTTTGATGAGTCTTTTGCAGCTGCTGTTTATCTACGCGCCGTTTATGCACGTTTTATTTGGCACCGCGCCGATGGGAGCGGCGCAGTGGGGGCTTGTCTTTGGCGCAAGCATACTCCTGTATCTTGTCGTGGAAGCTGAAAAAAAACTGCGCTATTTGGCGTAGTCTACAGCCCGCGTTTCGCGGATAACGGTGACTTTGATTTCACCCGGATACTGCACGCCGCTTTCTATCTGCTGCGATATCTCTTTGGCCAGCACGCTTGACTGGTTGTCATCAATGAGTACGGCGTTGGCAAAAACACGCAGTTCTCGCCCGCCGTCTATGGCGTAGCACTGGATAACGCCCTCTTTTTCCATAGCGATATTTTCTATCTCTTTAACCCGTTTTAAAAAGCTCTCCAATACTTCGCGTCTGGCCCCGGGTCTGGCGGCGCTGAGCGAATCGGCGCTGCACACGGCAAAGCTTTCCACGCTGCTTGCTTCTTCGTGGCCGTGGTGGGCATAGATGGCGTTTAACACCACTTCGCCCTCGCCGTAGCGGCGGCACACTTCCGCGCCCAGATCGACGTGGGTACCTTCATACTCATGCGTTAACGCTTTGCCGATATCATGCAGCAGCCCGGCGCGTTTGGCCATCTTTTCATCCCCGCCCATCTCAGCGGCCATAATTCCCGCCAGATGCGCCACTTCAAGACTGTGGCCAAGGGCGTTTTGGCCGTAGCTGGCGCGGTATTTGAGTTTGCCGATGAGTTTGGTCAACTCTTTATGCATCCGGCCCACACCCAGATCAAGCACGATCTCTTCACCCTCATCGTAAATCTTTTGCTCAAACTCTTCCTGAACCCGTTGGTGAATCTCTTCAATGCGCGCAGGTTGGATACGGCCGTCTTCCAGCAGCAGCTCCAGCGTTTTTGTGGCGACGGCGCGCCGGTAGAGATTAAAGCTGCTTAAAATCACCACGCCGGGAGTGTCATCGATGATAACATCCACGCCAAGCAGCATTTCAAGGGTTTTGATATTTCTGCCCTCTTTGCCGATAATGCGCCCTTTAAGCTCATCATTTGGCAAATTAACCACATTGATCAGGCGCTCGGCGGCAAATTCACCGGCATAGCGCGAAGTGGCCTGGGCCAGGATATAATTGGCGTTTTTCTTGGCTTCCTGCTGCGCTTTTTTCTCATACCTGCGCACCAGTGCGGAGGTATAGGCTTTATAATCCTGTTCTACCTTGTCGCGAAGCTGGGCGCGAATCTCTTCCTGGGTCAGCGACGTATGGTTTTGCAATACGTCGATACACTCTTGCAGTTTATTTTGATAATTTTGCTTCATATTCTCAAGCTCGGCCCGCAGCGCTTTGAGGCGTCTGGACTCGTTTTGGGCCACGCTTTTTTCATAATCGGCATCCTGAAGCTTTGCCTCAATAGCGTTTTTTTCCCGCTCCAGCCTGCTTTTTTTGCGCGCGAAATCGTCTTTGAGCCTGAGCAGTTCATTATCAAACTGCTCTTTGAGTTCTACCTCTTTTTCTTTGAGTTTGTATTTGGCGTCTTTGAGCAAAAGCGTGGCTTCGTGTTCGATAACTTTTGCTTTTGCCTTGGCGTTTGCTTCATATATATCATGTTTTGATCGTTCGTGGTTTCTTGTGAGGTAAAAACTTGCCGCCGCGCTCGCGCCGGCACTTACCCCGACCACTGCTATTTCTAGTAACACTTCTGATTCCTCTGTAATAGGTATTGTCAGGAGTGATAAAGATATCGGCACTGATATCGTGCGAGTCCGTTATCTTTTCTTTGCTTATACAGGGGGTGTTTTGGACAAACAGGGTAAAGGGACGGTATCCAAGCCGCTCATAAAAACGGTCATACATCCCTTTGCCAAACCCGACTCTTTTGCAATCTTTATCCACTCCAAGTACCGGTACCACGGCAAGATCGATCTTCGCTCTGCTTGCCTGGCCCCGGGGTTCGTAAATACCGAAACGGTTTCTGGCAAGCGGCAGCGAAAACGTTACCGCCGCAAAACTTTTGCCCGTAACTTTCGGTACAAGTACTGTCCTGTTTTTTCGTAAACTGTAGATCAAAGGCATCATATCAGGTTCCAAAGGCATCGGCAGATAGAGTAAAATAACCCGTGCGTTGTGGTATTGAATAACTTTTTTTATTTTTTTTGCCGTTTTCATCCCCCCTTTTGTGCGGGGATTCACCTTTGAAAGCTTTTGTCTACACTTTGATCGAAACGCTTTTTTTTTATCCAAAACTGTCTCTTATCAATTTTTTAATACAATTGCAAATATTATTATCCGCAATATGCATTATAACAAAAAGGAACGAATTTATGAAACGACTCACGATAACAGCACTTTTGGGCTCCCTGCTTCTTTTGGGCGGCTGCGATGATAAAGAGGGACTTAGCAAAGTCGACAAAGACAGTAAGCAAAGCAGCGCCGTTACCTACGATCTGGCCGACCCCAGAGGCCAGAAACTCACCGTCACCGAAACCGACGAATTGGATTTTGGGCACGACAAACCCTATACGCTTGTGGTTTTCTGGGCGACATGGTGCCCGCCGTGTAAAGCCGAAATCCCGCATCTGACCGACATTCAAAGCAGTTACGACAATGTCACAATCATTGCCAGCCTGGTCGAACAGGACAAGCCAGACAGCGAACTGCTTGAGTTTATGGATGAATACGAAATGGGATATTTTGTCAGCAATACCGACGACGATTACGCACTGAGCAAAAAAATAGCGGGCAAGATCGGCATCGGAGAGATTAAAACGATCCCCACCATGGCGCTGTTTAAAAACGGCCAATACGTCAGCCACTGGGTCGGGCCCGTTCCGCCGGAAATGATTACAAGCAAGCTTGAAACAGACGGAGAAAAAGAATAATGTTCGGCTTTTTTAAAAAAGGCTTAAAGAAAACAAACGACGCCATCAAGGAGGTCGTTCCCAAAAAACAGAGCAAACTCGATATCGATACGGTCGAAGATCTGCTGCTTGAAGCGGATATGAGTTACGAACTGGTTGAAAACGTTATCAACGGACTGCCGCAGACGGTCAACCGCGTGCAGCTTTTCAATTCGCTGATTTCGCTTTTTATCTATGAACCAAAAGAGAAAAACAGCGACGCCAAACCCTTTGTGGAGATGATTATCGGCGTCAACGGCGCGGGCAAAACGACTACAATCGCCAAACTCGCCCAGCGCTACAAAAACAGTGGACAAAAAGTCATGCTGGGCGCGGGTGATACCTTTCGCGCCGCAGCGATCGAACAGCTTGGCAAATGGGGTGAGCGTATCGACGTACCCGTGGTAAGTACCAAACACGGCCACGATCCAAGTGCCGTGGTATACGATACGATCCTTTCGGCCAAGGCCAAAGGTTTTGACAACGTTATCATCGACACCGCCGGACGGCTGCACAACCACGCCAATTTGTCCAACGAACTGCAAAAGATGGCCAGGGTCAGCAACAAAGCAATGGAGGGTGCCCCGCACCGAAAGCTTTTGATCTTAGACGGTACCCAGGGCAGTTCCACGATCAACCAGGCTAGGCAGTTTGATGAGATCGTGGGCGTTGACGGGATTATCATTACCAAACTTGACGGTACGGCCAAAGGCGGATCGCTTTTTACGATCGCGCAGGAGTTGGCACTGCCCATCTACTACGTGGGTATGGGTGAAAAACCCGAGGATTTGACCCCTTTTGATCCAAAGGAGTTTGTCAACGCTATCTTGGATGAGGTTTTTGCGTAATCACACTTTTGGCTGAATCTTAATCTTTTCAGGTTTGAAAAGCTGCGCGGCTTTGGCCACCATCGGGGCTTTGACAATCTGTTTTGGATCAAGTTCCCTGGAAGCTTCGGTTTCTTGAAGACCGCTGTTTTTTTCCATGCAGCTGCTGCCTCCCTGCCCGGAATCGTCACTGTCTTGAGTCTCTTTGTCTACTTTGTCCCCGTTTTGGTCTTTATTGACTTTTACGACCTTGACGGGGCCAAATATCTCTTTGATAAAACCTTTGATAATGCTATAGCTTTGGGCCAGTTCGTTTTGGCATCTCCCCTGCGCGTTTGACACCCAGCGAATTTCATCTTCGTCATGGGAAACATACTCGATACTTTCCTCAAAACAGCGCCCCAGTTCGTAATCTCGGTCATAAATGCTTTGCTTAAGCTTTTCAAACGGATGCGCAGCCGCCTTTGGCGCGGGTTCGCTTTTTTCCTCCGGCGTGTCGTTTTGGGGCGTTGAAACAGCCGGTCTGGAGTTTTGTCCGGTTGTGATGGAACTTTCAAGTTCTGCTATCATTTCATCGATATCTTTGATACTGACTGCTTCGATCATTTTAAACAGGCTCAGCGACAGAACAAACTCTTCGTCGCTGCCAAGGTGCAGCAGCTGCTTCCCCTCTGATATGACACGGAAAAAACGCTCAATGATCATGGGCGTAAGCATTTTGTCGTCTTCAAACAGTTTTTCATGCAGATAGATGCTGAGCTGATCTAAAATCATACCCGCTTCATATTCGCTGTAGCGGGCGATAAAGTTTTTCACCCCCTCTTTGTCTCTTTGCATAACAGTTCCCACAAGCCCCTCAATCGCCTTTGGATCGATGATACCAAGCATTTTTGTCACCACCGCGTCATCCACGCTGCCCTGGGCGTACACGATAGCCTGATCAAGCAGCGTCAACGTATCGCGAAGCGAACCGCCCCCGCTTCTGGCAAGCATCTGCAGCGCGCTTTTTTCAAAAGCCACTCCCTCCTGGTTGCAGATATGTTCCAGATGCGCCAAAACCAAAGAAGCCGAAATCTTTTTAAACCGAAAGTGCTGCGAACGGCTGAGTATCGTTGCGGGCACCTTTAAAGGATCGGTGGTGGCCAGGATGAATTTGACAAAAGAGGGAGGTTCTTCCAATGTTTTCAACAGCGCGTTAAACGCTTCATTGGTAAGCATGTGGACCTCATCGATGATAAAGATTTTAAACCGCCCCATAGAGGGTTTGTATTTGGTGTGCTCGATAAGTTCTCTGATATCATCGATTTTTCTGTTGCTTGCCGCGTCCATTTCGATAATATCAATATGTTTGGCCCCGTCAGCGGCCCTGCAGTGTTCACACTCTCCGCAGGGGTGGGCGCTGATCCCGTTTTCGCACAAAAGCGCCTTGGCAAAGATGCGCGCGGTAGAGGTTTTGCCGCTGCCCCGCAGTCCCGAAAAAAGATACGCGTGGCTCAGACGGTCCTGACTTAATGCCTGGCTCAGCGTCTGGGAAACGCTTTCCTGGCCGATGAGATCTTCAAATACCCGGGGTCGATACCGCCTTGCTAACGCTTCACTCATACATCTCTCCTAACCACGATTTTGCTATTGCTTTCAATCCGCCCGGATTTTCCGAGGCAAAAAATTGCACGCGCGCCCTGCTTTGCTGCCGGCAGTCAAACCGCTGCAGCAGATAGGTCGCGATTGCATCTCCCGAGTGTATCATTTTTGCGCTGTGAGCAAAATAAGAATTGATTCGCTCCTGCAGCAGCGGAAAATGGGTACAGCCCAGAATGACGGCTTTTGGGCTGATATCTTGAAAATAGTGCTTCATCGTCTCCTCAACGATGGGACCGTTTAAAATGCGCTCTTCGACCAAAGAAACAAACAGCCCCGTGGCCATTGCCTCGACATTGCTGTAGCCAAGCTTTTGCAGCTGGGTTTGGTAGGAGCGGCTGTTGACCGTAGCGTTGGTGCCAAGGATCAAAACATGGTCTTTTTTGTTTTGCACCACCGAACGAAGCGCCAGCACGCCGGGTTCGACCACGCCGATGATTTCACAGTCGCTTTGCTCACGCATCTCTTCAAGGGCGTACGCGCTGACGGTGTTGCACGCAACGATCAGCAGATCGATGTCAAAGTTTTTAAAAAATTCCAGCGCTTCCAGGCCGTAGCGGATAATAGTGTTTTTATCCTTGATCCCGTATGGCACCCTGGCCGTATCGCCGTAATAGATTATTTCTTCAAAAAGGTCGTTTTCAAGCAGGCTTTTGACGACGCTGAGCCCGCCCGCACCGCTGTCAAAAACCCCTATTTTTTTAATCTTTTTTGTCATCTTTTTTCTTTGTTTTTTCTTTCTGCTGCTTGTGTGCGGCGTCGTTGAGTTCTTCTTCACCGTCAAAAAGCACGCCCTGCATCATCTTGTCTTTATCGTCAAACTGGCCGGTTTTGAGCCCCCAGACAAAGGCGATCAAACCAAGACCGCCCAGAAAGAGTGAAACGCTTATCATCAATACCAGCGTAATAGAATCCATTGCCTCTCCTTATCCGTGCTTGAGTCTGATACGCATCGAATTGCCGATAACAATCAGCGAGCTCAGGCTCATCGACAGCGCCGCCACCAGCGGAATCACATACCCGGCTATAGCCAAGGGGATCGTCAGCACGTTATACACCAGCGAAATGCCCAGGTTCTGCTTGACAAAGCCAAGAGTGGTTTTACTGATAGCAACCGCGTCACGCAGGTTTTGCAGCGAACTGTGCAGCAGTACCACGTCGCTGACTTTGATACTGACATCGGCGCCGCTGCCCATCACGCAGGCGATATGGGCTTTGCTCATCGCCAGCGAATCATTGATCCCGTCTCCGGCCATGATCACGCCGCCTTCAAAGCTTTCGACCAGCTTAGCCTTTTGTTTGGGGTCCTGCTGTGCATAAACTTCATCGATCCCCACGGCGTGGGCTACTTTTTGCGCCGCCTGGGCGTTATCGCCCGTTACCATCGCCACATGCAGTCCCATCTTTTGAAACTCTTTGATATATCCGTAGGCACCCTCTTTGATCGCGTCTTCAAAGACAAACCACGCTATAACCTCCCCGTCTACGGCGTAGATAAAATGTGACGCGTCAAATTCGTTGTCAACTGCGATACCGTTTTCTTCCAAAAACGCCTTGCTGCCCCCAAGCAGTGTTTTACCCCCGTGCGAAGCCCGGATCCCTTTGGCTTCCACAACCTGCATCGCCTCAACGGCTTCAGGCGCGGTGCCCAGATACGCATACAGGGCTTTGCTGATGGGGTGTTTGGAATCTTTAATCAAACCCGCCAACAGGCCTTTGTCAAAATCAACAAGCTTTCTTTCTTCGGTGACTTCGGGGCTTCCCCGGGTAATAGTCCCTGTTTTATCAAGCAGCAGCGTTTGACATCCGGCCATCGTTTCTAAATACCTGGCCTGCTTAAACAGCACCCCTTTTTTATACGCGCTTGAAAGCCCGGCCAGGGTCGCAACGGGCGTAGCAAGAGCCAGCGCGCACGGACAGGCGATAATAATAACGGCCACGGCGGTAACAAAGCTTGGCTCAAACTCGCCGCTGGAAACAAACCATCCAAGAAAGGTCAGCAGCGCAACCGTTAAAATCCCGGCGGAAAAGTACCTGGAGAGTTCGTTGGTTTTTTCTTGAATCCTTGGCTTTTGCTCCTGTGCTTTTTCCAGCAGCGTAGCCAGACTGTTAAGCGTAGAGTGTTCAAAATCTTTTTTAGCTTCATATATAAACGTGGTATCGATACTGGTAGAACCGCTGATGATTGCGTCACCAGCGGTTTTGTATACCGGCTGGCTCTCGCCGGTGAGCGCGGATTCGTCCACCGAACCGCTGCCATCAAGTACGGTCCCGTCAACCACTGCCAAATCGCCGCTTTTGAGAACACAGTGATCACCCTTTTGGATTTGGTTGGCGCTGATCGTTTTTTCGATGCCCTGCTTGAGTACAACCACGTCTTCGGGAATGGAGGTGCGCAGATTGTCCAGGCTATCAGTGGCGTTTTTCTTGGACAGCACTTCTAAAAATTTGCCCACTAAAATAAAGGTGACAATCATCGTCGCCGAATCAAAATAGGTCTCGCCCGTACCGGAAAAAAGCACGTAGATGGAGTAAAAATAGATCAGGCTCGCCCCGCTTGCTACCAGCAGGTCCATATTGATGATTTTATTTTTAAGCCCGAAATACGCGCCCCTGTAAAATACCCAGCCGCTGAAAAAGAGTGTGGGCGTAGCCAGGGCCCATTCGGCTGAACTGATAATAAATTTCACATCTTTTTCCATGCCGCTGAAAAACCCGAAATACTTGGCCACCGCCAGCCACATGATATTCATCGTCGCAAAGATAGCCACGGCTAAGCGTATATAATAATCCTTGCGCTGCTGCAGTATTTTTTGTTCGACCACCTTGGGATCATACGCATACGCGTCATACCCGATAGCCTGAATCTTTTCTATGATTTGTGATAGTTTGATCTTGTCCGGGTCCCAGACGATCTTGGCCTTATGGTCTGTGTAGTTGATATTGGCTTCAATAATGCCCTCACTCTGGTGCAGTATCTT
This sequence comes from Campylobacterota bacterium, assembly GCA_051746505.1. Taxonomy (GTDB): domain Bacteria; phylum Campylobacterota; class Campylobacteria; order Campylobacterales; family Sulfurovaceae; genus TCS-49. The sequence goes on along the minus strand of JBNJFE010000001.1, from coordinate 36,831 downwards.
TTCATTGAGCCACACGCACGCCGCGCAGTGGATATGCTCGATGATAAGAGAAACTTCGCTGTAGCCCTCATCGGTTTGTTTGATATATTTACTCGCAAAGCCTTCCAGATCAAACTTGCCAAGATCCACGCTTTTTTGCGATACGGGTGTAAGCTTGGTATCACCCTTTTTGGCGTAAAAACTCTCCAGTCCGTCTTCTTTGAGCAGATGATATACCCCCTGACAGCCCCGACAGCAAAAATGCTTATCCCCGTCTTCGATCATGACCGCCTTGTCAAATTCTAAATCACAGTGATCACACGCTATGTTTTTGATTCTTCACCTCTGTTACTTTTTATGTTATTATATCACCATTTACGTAAAAGGTGGATTGCATGGATATCGTGTTGGCTTACGCCCTGCTGCTGGCGCTGATGGAGTATTTTGAAATGTCTTGGCAAAAGGCCGGATCACTCAGGCAGATGATACACCGCTCGTATCAACTGTATGCCAAAAACATTTTTTTGTTTTTTGCGATGCATCCGGGATTGTACCTGCTGCTGTTTATCGTCGTATTAACACAGAATTACTCTTTTTGGCTGCTGTTTATCATCGGGATTAAAGCAACCGACGTCATCTTTAAACTCTCGCTTATTAACCGGATTTATATCAAGCAGGATTTGCCAAAGGAGTTGGATGCGGCGATGCGCCAACCCGTACCTTCGTATATGTTTTTCGTGCCTATCGTACTATATCCGCTGTTTTTATATCTTGGGCTATCAGACTTGCTTGGGTAAAAAACGCATCTTTTTGTGACAGCGGGACACAGACGATGCTGTCTACCCCGTGGGCGCCAAAATCGTTTTGCGCGCTGAGTCCGAATGCAGTGAGCAGATACTCGTATTTGCCAAATTCGGGATAGGCGACCCTGCAGACAAACTGCCGGCACTGTTCGTAAGGAGTCAGGTTGGCCGCATCCACCGCCGCAAGCGCGCTGTCTTTATACGCCCGCACCAATCCTCCGATACCAAGCTTGATCCCGCCAAAATAGCGCACTACCAAAACGGCACACTCGGTCAGTTCGCGTCCTCGCATTACATTGAGCACGGGCGGGGCCGATGAGTTTTTCGGTTCGCCGTCATCGCTGCAGTTTTCCACCATCTGGTCATGATCGTTTAAATGCCTGTACGCCCACACGACGTGGCTGGCTTTGGGATTTTGCTCCCTGAGTTTGCCGTTGTAATCTGCAAACAGTGAAAATGGAACAATATATGCTTTGAATTTGGAACGTTTAACCTCTATTTGGGCCTTGTATGTATCATGTACGGTATAGATAGGCACCCTTTTCAATAGAATTTTCTAATTATAACGCAAAAAGGATGGAACCTTGAAACAGTTTGCTTACACCACAATTATCGCGACAGCGCTTTTTCTAAGCGGATGCAGCGCACCCTATACCAAACCCACTCTGGATATGAAACCGCCAAAGTACGTCCAGCAGATGCCATCACGGGAGGTGCGCAGCCACAACGCCAACGCCGGCAGTCTCTTTGGGCGCGGGGAGAACCCGCTGTTTGCCGACAGAAAAGCGATGAGCGAACACGATATCGTCACCGTTGTCATCAATGAAAGCGCCAACACCTCTTCATCATCGGATAAAAGTCTGAGCAAAAACAGCAACAGCGCGCTTGGCGGCGGGGTTACGGGATACAACGGCGAGAGCGACACCGTCTCGGGACTTGTCGATAAACTCAACAATGTAACAGATATCGGCTTTGAAGGCGGCAGCGACAGCTCTTTTCAAGGCAGCGGTTCCACCTCAAGAAGCGAAGAGTTTACCACGACCGTTTCAGCCCGCATCATCAAAGTGATGCAAAACGGCAACTATTTTATCGCCGGCAGCCGCGAACTGCTGATCCAGGGAGAAAAGCAAACCATCAAAATAAGCGGCGTCATCCGTCCTTATGATATCAATCAGAATAATGAAATCGATTCCAAACATATTTCCGATGCCAAGGTTGAGTACGACACCAGGGGCGATCTAGCCGAGACGACCAGACAGGGCTGGGGCAGTGAAATCGTTGAAAGTATCTGGCCGTTTTAAGCTGTGGTATAATTGCGAAAAAATTTAGCGTACAAAGGATAGCCGGTGCAATTACGGGTTTTGATCGACTGCAGCGATGAGAAGGGACTGGTATTTAAAATAAGCAAACTGTTTTACAAACAGGGGCTCAACATTGAAAAAAACAGTGAATTTGTCGATGCCACGACAAAGAAGTTTTTTATGCGCAGCGTCGTAGAGGGCGATATTACTTCCTACGAGCTGGAAACGAAGCTCAAAGCGATCCTGCCAAAAGACGCCAATATCAAGATCGTAACGGCCAAAAGAAAAAAGATCGTGGTTATGGCGACAAAAGAAAGCCACTGCCTGGGCGATCTGCTGATCCGCTATGCCGACGGGGAACTGGAAGCTGATATCGAAGCGGTGATTGCAAATTACGACACCCTTGAGGATTTAACCGGAAAGTTCAACATCCCCTTTTACCATGTCAGCGCCGTGGGGCTGGACAGAAGCGAACATGAAGCCCGGATCAAGAAAATTTTAGACCGGTACCGTTTTGATTATATCGTTTTGGCTAAATATATGCGCATTCTCAACCCCGATTTTGTCAAGGAGTACGAGCGAAAAATCATCAATATCCACCACTCCTTCCTGCCCGCCTTTATCGGGGCCAACCCTTATAAACAGGCATATGACAGGGGTGTCAAAATCATCGGGGCAACCGCGCACTTTGTCAATAATATGCTTGATGAAGGGCCCATTATTTATCAGGATATTGTCAGGGTCGATCACAGTTTTGACTGGAAAGATATGCAAAAAGCGGGTAAAGACGTCGAAAAAGTCGTGCTGGCCAAAGCTTTACAGTATGCTTTGCAAGACCGCATCTTTGTCCACGCCAACAAAACGGTTATCTTTTAATCTTTTCTTCGGCGGCGCTTTTTCTTTCGGCGCTCAAACGCTTCGTTGGATTTTGTATTTGGATCGGAAAATACGACTTTGCCGTATAATACGCAGCCTTTATCCCCCGGATCGCACTTTTTATCCAAAAGACGGCACCAGTCATCGACCAAATGGCTGCATCCCCATCCCGAACTCACTGCCTGACTCCTTTTAAGAATTCAAATACCCGCTGCTGGTACAAGCGGTCCTCAAAACTTTGGCTGCATTTTCTAAAGGTATGCAGTGCCCGCAGATCGATCTTTTTTTTAAAACGCGGCGTCACGCGTACCTCATGTTCTATCTCGGCGATAAAGCGGTTGAACTGCTCTGAAGTATTATCTTCAATCGTATGCAGATACTCTTTGACCGTATCGATCAAAATCTCCGCCCTGTCGCTGTCATCGTGATACACGCTGTAGGCCAACTCTTTGAGCCGCTGTTCTTCACACGCCCCGTGACTTGTGTTTGCCGCAATAATCACGGTAAAAACTTTGGCGCGAAACTCCAGCGAAGAGTTGTGGTATAAAAGCACTTCGCGAAAAAAAGATTGCATAGAGCGCTTTATGCGTGTGAACATCGGTTACTTCTTTCTGGCTCGTCCTTCAACGATCAGCCGCAGTGCATTGAGTCGGATAAAACCTTCGGCATCTTTTTGATCATATACACTGTCTTCTTCAAACGTGCACAGTTCCTCATTGAAAAGCGACTGCTTTGACTGTCTGCCCACAACGATTACATTGCCTTTATACAGCTTCAACCTGACACTGCCGTTGACGTTTTCCTGGGTTTTGTCAATAGCAGCCTGCAGCATTTCGCGTTCGCTGGCAAACCAGAAACCGTTATAAATCAGCTTGGCGTATTTTGGCATGAGTTCATCTTTCATATGCGCTTCTTCTCTGTCAAGCGTGATCGACTCAATCGCCCTGTGCGCTTTAAGCATGATCGTACCGCCGGGGGTTTCGTAGCAGCCTCTGCTTTTCATTCCCACAAATCTGTTTTCGACGATATCGATACGGCCGATCCCGTGTTTATTGCCAAGGGCGTTTAAAGCCGCAAGCATCTGCGCGGGACGTAAGTTTTCGCCGTTAAGAGCCACCGGATCGCCGTTTTTATACTCAATATTGATATATTCGGGGGTATCTGGAGCCTTTTCCGGGCTGACGCTCCAGCGCCACATGCTTTCTTCGGGTTCGGCTGCGGGGTCTTCTAAAATACCGCCTTCATAGGAGATATGCAGCAGGTTTGCATCCATGGAATACGGGGATTTCTGGCCGTGCTTTTCGATGGGGATATTGTGCGTTGTCGCAAAATCAAGCAGCTTTTCACGTGAATTAAGATCCCACTGGCGCCACGGCGCGATGATTTTTATATCGGGATTGAGGCCCAGATATCCCAGTTCAAAACGCACCTGGTCGTTGCCTTTGCCCGTTGCCCCGTGAGAAACCGCATCAGCTCCCGTTTGCTTTGCTATCTCTATTTGGCGTTTTGCGATAAGGGGTCTTGCAATAGAGGTACCAAGCAGGTACTCGCCTTCATAGATAGCGTTGGAACGAAACATCGGAAAAACGTAATCTCTGACAAACTCCTCTTTCAAATCATCGATAAATATATTTTCATCCTTGATCCCAAGCTGCCTGGCTTTGGCCCGGGCGGGTTCCACCTCTTCTCCCTGGCCGATATCGGCGGTATACGTGATGACTTCGCAGTCATACTCATCCTGCAGCCATTTGAGGATAATACTCGTATCAAGCCCGCCGCTGTAGGCTAAAACGACTTTGTTTATCTTTTTACTCATTGGTATCCTTATCTGTGCAAAGTTTAATAAGGATATTTTAACGAAATTGTGATTAAAACGTGGATAGGGGAGTTACTGGGACTTGAGATATTTTTTTGTTTTAATGATAGAACCCATATCTTTTTTGATTGTATCCTGCTGTGAGGACAGATGCAAAATCGCCTGCTGCAGATACGCGCAGGCTTCTTCCATCTGTGCGGTTGTTTCAAATTCGGGCAGGTTGTCGTTTAACTCCTGCATCCTCTTCTCATCGGCATCGATGAGTGCGAGCTTAAACGCTTCTAGCCAGCTTTGACTTGACAAACCTCTTCCCTCCATACTTCCAGCAGGTTCCTTGTCACATTCATGACTTCATTGATGCGATCTTTGTCGTTTTCAGTGTTGGCAAGAGCCAGGTTTTTGATCTGCTGGACATACATTCCGCTGAGATAATGGCTGACGTCACCGCCGCTGTCATAATCAAGGGAATTGAGCAGTTCGGTAAAGATCGCGGTACTTCGGTTGATCCAATAGGTCCGCTTTTCCAAATCCTCGTTTTCAATAGCGTTTACGGCCTGACCGCAAAAACGCAGTATCCCTTCATAAAGCATCTCTATAAGCCGCTCTGGCGATTGTATCTGTACGTGGTTTTGATTGTAAGCACTGTATGCATGTTGCATGATTGACTCCTAAAAAAGTTCATATATAACTATACCGACATATCGGCACAACAGCTATTTTACTTAGCGGCTTGATCGATTTGTTGCTGCAATGCCTGAAACGAATTTTGCATATCTGAAATCTGGTTGTCATACAGCGCAAAACGCGAAGCCATCGTCTCATAGCGCTGATCAAGGCGTTCCACAGCCTTTTGGCGCTCTTCGGTCAACGATTTTTCTTCACTTTCTAACTGTTCGCCGTAATATTTCAAACTGCCGTTTGAAAAGTTGGTATATTCATCGGCCATATTGTCAAACTGTTTGAATACGCCGTCAACGAGCCGTTCCTCACCGTATATCTCTTCATAGCTGCCTACGAAAAACTGTTTCATCTCAGAAATATCTTTTTCACGGATAGCATTGTCAAACTCTTCGCCGTCAAAACTTACTTTGCCCTCTTTGTCCAGATCCAAACCATACTCCTGCAATGATTCTCTGTCACCGCTGGTATATGTAAAGATTGAGGAAAGATCGTTTTTCAATCTGTTGATCGTGCTTTCGCCCTGAAACGGCCCAGATTCTCCGCTGTCGGGATCATATTTTGTCAATTCGTCCAGCTGCCCCGAAAGAGAGTTGTATGTTTCTACAAAACCTTCCATCTTTTCTTTTAAGCCGCTGTTGTCCTGTTCGATGCTGATATTGGTTTTTTCTCCGGCTTCGTCTTCTTTGACTAATGTCAAATTAACGCCCGTTATCAAATCATCAACTTGATTGCTCCCCCGGGTAATACTGACCCCGTTATATTTAAACGCCGCATCCTGTGCTGTCTGGATGTTGCTAAAGGTAGAGTTCATTTTGCCGGCGGTATCATTGAAGGTAATAGCGTTGTCAGCGCCCGTTTCATCGCTTTTGATAACAAGTTTATAGGGATTGTCTCCGCCGGTATTGAGTACCGATGCGGTTACGTCTTCGCCGGCGACCTCATTGATTTTACCTCTGAGTTCATCAAGTGATGTTGATCCGTCCACATCTATTTCATACGTTTTTGATCCTACAGACAGTTCCAATGTCGTCTCACCACTGGCAACACCGCTGGTTATCTGGCTGTAGCTGTTATCGGTTTGGTAAACATCTTTCTGGGCAAGCTGTGTTACTTCAATATCCATATCCTGGACATCTACACCCGCATTGACATCGGCTTGCACGGAGTCACCGGACACCTTAACATCACGCTGGGCAAACAAAACAGAATCGGACAGGCTCGCTGCGGAATCTTTAAATGCTGCTATTTCCGATTTCAGCGTGGCAAGAGAGGATTGTTTTTCATTGATGTCAACGATATCTCTTTCAATCGGTTTGACACTGTTTTGTATATCTCTTTCTTTTAACTGATCGATAACATCATAACTTAATGTACCGTTACTGCCGATACCAAGAGAACTGAGTGCCCCATTTGCCATAATCTATCCTTTTTTATCAAAAATCATCCCGACAAGTTCTTTCATTTTTGCAGAAAGCTGCATCGCTTCCTCGGTCGGAAACTTACGGATAACTTCATCGGTGTTCGCGTCTATCACACTTACATAATATGTATCACTCTTGTCATGAAAACCAAACTTCAAAGACGTATCAAGGGGGTTGAGATTTTGATTCATCTCATCCACAAGATCTTTGAGTTTTGATTTTTTGACATCATCTTGCATCTGCTCCATCTGCGTGGATTCCGTGTTCTTTAGCTGCGCGGCTTTTTTGTTTTCCTGTCCCACTTTATCGCTTATATTCGTGCTTTGGGCATTTTTTGCGCCGGCTTGGTCGTCAACATTGAGGCTTTGTACTCCCTGCTGCTGCGCGCCTAACTGTGAAATATTCATTTGAAACTCCTTTTTCAAATCTTTTAAGTACAAACTGATACCTAATCACAGTATCGGACAAAAGAAAAATTTGTTAAATAAAATCTGAATATTCGAGTTAAGCGTTACAAAAGGGAACACTTTTGATGCCCCCTTTGTACACCCTAGATAAAGACGGTGGAAACTTCAATAGCCGCTTTTAAAGATTTAAGTTCCTCAAGGGTTTCCCTGTTAATCGCTTCATCGATAATAATCACGGACAGGGCTTCTTTGTCGCTTCTGCCTAGCCTGAAATCGGCAATATTGATATCGTGTTTTGCCAGAATCTTTCCCACGTCACCGATAACGCCGGGTTCGTCACTGTTTTTAAGCAGTATCATCCGCCCTTTTGGTTCAATATCAAGGTCGTATTCATTGATCTTGATGATACGGGGTTTGTCACCGTCAAAGATCGTTCCGGCGACACTGAACACTTTTTCGCTGGTGGTCAGTTCCACACACACCCTGTTAAGATACCCGTAGCTTTGCGCGGCACTTGAGGTTTCAATCTCCACGCCCCTGTCTTGGGCAACATGCAAAGCGTTGACGTAATTGATTTTATCGCCCAAAGACTCTTTGAGCGCTCCGACGACGCTGAATGTGGTAAGAGAGTCCATATACCGCTCAATCGATCCGTCCACCGTGATCTTGATTTTTTTCACAGCGCTTTTTGTGGCCTGGGCGGCAAAAAAGGAGATTTTTTGCGCCAGATCAAGATACTGTTTCCCCTCGCTGCTGATCTCATCTTCTTTGATAGGCAGATTCATCGCGTTGGCATACGTGATTCCCTTGGCCGCTTCAATAGCCTGTGTTGCGGCTTGTACCCCGATTCGCTGCTGCGATTCCAGGGTATTGGCGCCAAGGTGGGGCGTAACAGTAACATTGTCAAGATCAAGCAGGGGATGATCGGTTGCGGGTTCTTTGTCAAACACGTCGATTCCGGCAAACTGCACCTTGTTCGTTTGCAACGCGGCAACCAGGTCGGCCTCGTTATAAAGCCCGCCTCTAGCACAGTTGATCAGTATAACACCGTCTTTCATCCGCGCTATCTCGTCTTTGGTGATCATATCGATGGTTTCAACCGTTTTTGGCGTATGGATCGTAATAATATCACATTCTAAAATAGCGTTGAAATCGGTGGTGTATTTCACACCCGCGTCGGTTGCTTTTTTCGAATCGATGTAAGGGTCATAAGTGATAACGTCCATTTCAAACGCTTTGGCACGCTTGCCGACCCGACTTCCGATATTGCCAAAGCCGATAATACCGAGCTTTTTGTTTTTCAATTCAATGCCGTACCAATCCTGCCGTCTCCAGATGCGCTGCTGTTTTAAATGGTTATGGGCATAAGGAAACGAACGCACGCAGCTTAACATGTGGGTCATGGTCAGTTCGACCGCGGCAATTGTATTGGCCGTAGGAACGTTCATGACAATGATTCCCTCTTTGGAACAGCGCTCGATATCGACGTTGTCAACCCCGACTCCGGCCCGGACAAGGGCTTTGAGGTTTTTTGCCGCCGTGATGAATTTCTCATCCACGTCGGTAGAACTTCGCGTAACGGCCACATCGGCATCGGCGATAACGTCTAAAAGCGCGGTTTTGTCAACCTCTGTGGCATTGACAAAATCGATATCTTTGTCATGTTCGAGCATATTCAGCCCGTCGGTATGTATATGATCGCAAACTACAACTTTAAATGCCATTTAATAGTCCTTTTCGTAAAAAATATCAAAATTATAATCTATCTCGTAATAATCCAAACTTTTTTTGAGTGTATTGAGTTTTGCATTGTCCAGGTTCATGACATTTGCAATGAGGTTTTTTTCCTGTCTGAGAATGGAATACTCGACCTTGTTTTGCGCAAAAATCTGTTCTATGCAAAAGTACTGGTATCTGTCAATATTTTTTGCCAGCAGACGGTGAATCTTTTTCGGTTCGGGCAGGTCGCTTAGGGCAAACTGCATATTCAACTCTTCGACGGGATACTGATTATGCGTCACTCCCGTCTGGCTCAATCCCTCAAGCCAGCCGTAATCCTGTTCACTGGGCTCTGTCTGGCTTTGTACGACGCTTTGATAATTAGAGGCGACGGTGGGATTGTTGACATTTTGATACAGAAGGTACAGCGCCGCTACGACCCCGATCAGCAATACACTGCCAAAGCCGTAGTAGACGCTTTTCATGACCTGCTTATTTCAGGTGGTCTTTGAGCACGTCACCGAGAGTGGATGTGGAATCATCCATATTTCGCAGGATCTCTTGTTCTTGCTGCTTATCTTTTTTCTTCACAGAAAGACGTACTCTGTCTTTTTTGGGATCGATCATGATAATAACCGCTTCGATCTCCTGGCCTTTTTCCAACTCCTGGGTATCGATCGGGCCGAGTTCTTCGTTTCTGATCAAACCGTCAACCTTATCGTTGAGTTTGACAAAAACACCAAAATCGGTAATATCTTTGAGCGTACCCGTGACGATATCGCCTACGTTGTGCTCTTTTTCAAATTCGGCTGCAGGTGATGGCAGCAGCGCTTTTGTAGAAAGGCTGATCTTTTCACTGTCTTTATCGATTGAGATAATTTTAACCTCAACCTTGTCGCCTGCCTTGTACGCTTCATTTGCTTTTGTAGCGTTCCAGTCGACGTTGTCATTGTGCAACAAACCTTCCACACCCTCACCAAGCTTGATAAAAGCGCCAAAATCGGTGGTGTTGTTTACTTCGCCCTCGACAACGTCTCCGGGCTTGTGCGAAGAAGCAAACTGATCAAAGGGTTTTGGCTTCAGGGTTTTCAGAGAAACACGCAACCGCTGTTTATCACTGTCGATTTCGATCACTTCCACGTCAAGTTCATCGCCGATGCTGATATAATCCTTGGGATCTTTTCTGCCGCGGTCCCACGAAATTTCGGAAACGTGCAAAAAGCCCTCGATATCATTGCCAAGATCAACAAACGCGCCATAACTTTCAATATTACTGACTGTAACCTTGATCGTATCTCCCTCATCAATCTCTTCTTTCACCTCTTCCCAGGGGTTGGGGATGGTTGCTTTGATTGAAAGAGACAAATGCTTTTTATCGGGATCGTACGCGATGGCTTTGACTTCGACTTCATTGCCCACCTCAAAGTGCTTAGCCGCGTTAACAGGACCTCTGTGGCTGATTTCACTGTAGTGGACCAGCCCGTCAACTCCGCCGACGTCAACAAACATGCCGTAACTCGTGATCGTTTTTACCACACCGTTGATAACGTCTTTTTCCATCACTTCTTTGATGACGTCTTCACGTTCTTCATCTTTTCTGTCAAGATACGCTTTGCGCGAAATCACGATAGAGTTTTTCTCTTTATCCACTTTTACCACGTATGCTTTGACGTCTCTGCCCACAACCTTGGCCGTTTTTCGAAAAGCCGCCAGTGAATTTGGCATAAAAAACTCTATCCCGTCGGCTTCGACAACGTATCCGCCTTTGTTTTTGCCCACGATTTTGCCCTCAATGAGGTACTCGTTTTGATCGTCGTATTCGGCGATAAACTCTTTTGTGCGTACTTTGCTGATCGCTTTTTTGTGCGATACGAACGTTCTGGATCCGGCTTGACGGGTTTTGACGACATCAATCTTGTCGCCCTCTTTATACGTCAGCTCACCCTCTTCATCCTTGATCTCGTCAATATTCATGATCGCCTCAAGCTTTTGGTTGATATCAACCAGTACCTGCGTATCCTCAATCTTTGCGATCACGCCGTCTAAAATCTGATCTTGAGATCCTTTCAGCGACTCGTCCAGCATCGCTGCGAAATCTTCGTCTGTCATCTCAATGTCTTGAAACTCTTTATTCATTACCTACCTTTTATAAACCGATTATGGCAAATTTTATCTAAAACTAGATTTTAATTAACTGAATTTTTTCAATGATATTGTCAATTATCCAATCAGGAGTCGATGCTCCCGCACTGATTCCGCATACTTTTTTGCCCTGAAACCACTCCTGTTGCAAATCTTCAAAACTTTCCACCAGGTAACTGTCCGTGCATTCGTTTTTAGCAATGGAAAGCAGCTGCTTGGTGTTGGAGGAGTGTTTGCCGCCGATAACGATCATGATATCAACCTCTTTGGCCAGATCCCCGGTAGCATCCTGGTTTTCAAACGTGGCGTTGCAGATGGTATTAAATACCCGGACCTCTTTGTAATGCAGCGTCAGGTATGACACCAAAGAGACAAAGTCGCTTGGTTTACGCGTCGTCTGTGAGACGATAGCTACTTTGGGGCCAAGGGGCAGGTTTTTCAGTTGGGCCAGGCAGTTGACGACAAAGGTGCGTTCATTGCCGTAACTCATAACGCCTTTGATTTCAGGGTGCTTTTTATCCCCGAAAATCACCACGTCATAACCCTGACGGCTCATATCCTCCACGATATTTTGAGGCTTTGTCACAAACGGACAGGTCGCGTCAATGAGTTCTACGCCTCTTGCTTGCAACTCTTTTTTGCGTTCTCTTTCGATTCCGTGGGTTCTGATAACGGCTTTGCTGCCTTTGTGTACGCTTTGGGGATCATCAACGACATCCACGTCAAAATCATCCTTGAGGCGTTTGATCTCGGCTTTATTGTGAATAAGCGGACCAAGCGTGATACTGCCGCTGTTTTGCTGGGCGATGCCGATGGCTCTTTTGACGCCGAAACAGAAACCAAGGCTCTTTGCGACTTTGATCTCAATCATCGCTTTGTTCAACCTTTGCAATCTGGCTAAGAAGCTTGGCAAAATCCGGAAACGAGGTATCGATACATTCGGTGTCTTTGATCTGCATATCCGCAAGCAGTCCGGCTACGGCAAAACTCATAGCGATGCGGTGATCGCCGTAACTTGTAATGCTCGCGCTTTGCAGATTCCCCCCGGTGATACTGTAACCGTCTTCTTTTTCTTCGCACTGTATACCGCAGCGCTGCAGATTGCAAATCACGCTGCTGATACGATCGCTTTCTTTGACCCGCAGTTCCTGCGCGTTTGCGACACTGCTTTGCCCCCTGGCAACGGCCATGGCAATAGCCAAAGCGGGCAGTTCGTCTATAAGCCAGGAGATGTTTTCACGCACATCCACAGCCTGCAGCCTGCCCGTATGCGATACGCTGATATCGCCGATGGGTTCATATTTATCCTGTTTGAGATCATACGTAATCCTTGCGCCCATCTTTTCAAGGACTTTGTAGCTTTCAATACGGGTTTTATTTAAACTGACGTTTTTGATGACGGTTTTGCCTCCGGGAACGATTGCCGCGGCTACGGCAAAGAAAAAGCCGCTTGAGGGGTCGGCGGGGATATCGATATCCAGCGGATTCAAAGGGTTTTCCATCGGCGTTATCTCAATGCTTTGACCTGTTTTGAGTTTGGCGCCCATGCCTGAAAGCATCCGCTCGGTATGGTCGCGGCTTTGGTGGGGTTCGCTGTAATAACATTTCCCCTCTGCCCGCAACGCTGCCAGAATCATCGCGCTTTTGACCTGGGCCGAAGCGATTTCGGAGCGGTAGGTAAAGGGTTTCAATCCCCCTCCCCTGATACTTAGCGGGGCCAGCGTCCCCTCTTTTCTGCCGTCAATCCTGGCTCCGATGGAGCGAAGCGGCCGGGCTACGCGCTTCATGGGCCGCTGACGGAGGTACTTATCGCCGGTGAGGACAAAATGACCCTGTACACTGCTGAGCAAACCGCAAAACAGCCGGATCGCGGTACCGCTGTTGCCACAGTCAAGTACGTCGCCGGCTTCATATATATCATCCCGGGGCGTAATGGTTACGTCACTTCCCCGTCTTTGCACTTTTGCCCCCAGGGCTTCGATGATGGCAAGGGTAGAAAGCGTATCGCCGGCTAAGAGGTAGTTTCGTATACGGGAAGGTTTATCGCTTAACAGTGAAAACATCGCACTTCTGTGCGAAATAGATTTATCCGCGGCGATACTGTCGCAGACAAAATCAAATCCTTCTGCCCCGCCGCTGACAAAAAGCTGTTTCATCGCAGGGAAGCTTTCGCTTTGCTTTGCAGCGTTTGTAAAATTTCATCCATAATGGCATTGACCTCTTTATCTTGAAGCGTGTGCTGATCTGACTGGATAAAAAAGCGAAGTGTCAAGCTTTTCTTCCCCTTTAGCGACGCATCCTCAAAAATATCGACCGGGTAAAAATAGCCAAGCGAGGCAATATCCAGATCCCGCAGGATCGCGCGGATTTTTTCATACGCCATATCCTGATCGATCAAAACGCTTAAATCCCGGCTGCTACCCTGGTAGTTTGAAACCGGCTCAACCGCAACCAGCGCAGGTATCAGCGCATCCAGTGAAACCTCGGCGATAAAAGCGTCTTCCAAATCAAAATCGTTATCCAGATGCAGCTTGCTGATAAAACCGATCTTTTCACCGTGTTTGATAATATCTCCGCTTTGGAAGGGATGAACAAGACGGTTTTTTTCGCTGCAGGAAGTAATCTCAAAATCACCTATGATGCCGCCGATTTCTTCGATAAACGAAAAGATATCAGCACGTTTTGGCTTGCCGCTGTTGCCGACGTTGTCATCCTCTTTTGCCCCGGCATGGACAAAAGCCAGTTTTTGGGTTTCGTTTCTTTTTTTATCAAAGACGGTGCCCGTCTCAAAGAGTTTGACCTTGCGCTTGCCGTAATTGAAGTTATTTTTCGCCGCTTCGAGCATATTCATCAACAAGGTGGTGCGAAGGCCGTCCATATCCGAAGTAATCGGGTTGATGAGGGCTTTGTTCTTCTGCACCGTTTCAAAACCGTTTTTCTCCAAGCGGGCATTTTCACAAAACAGATACGTCATAACTTCAAAATACCCCTGTGCCACCGCCTGATGTTTGAGTTCTTTTTTGAAACGGTAATGCTTGAGGGTATCGTTAACCCGGTTGTGTTCTTCAAATCGCAACCGTTTTGGCGCAATATTGTCAATCCCGATCATGCGTACGATCTCTTCGCTGATATCTTCCATGTTTTCAATATCATGGCGAAAAGGGGGAACGATAACGCCAAAACGCTCTCCGTCGAGATTTTGGATCGTAAAACCAAGGTGTTTTAGCACATTTGTCACATCTGTTTTATCCACGCTTTGACCGATCAAATCCTCTAAAGCTTTGACATTAACCGAAATCGATTTTTTCTCGTTATTGGCGTACAAGGTGGAGCTGCCGCTGTATATCGCGCTGTCTGAATTGTCCGCGAGCAGAGAGCAAAGAGCCTGCATCCCAAAATCCACGTCCGGCTCGCTGCCGCGTGAAGTATTGAAAAAATAGCCATCGGTTTGTAACTTTTGTTTTGCCACAGCCGGCACGATTTTTTCAGGCCGGATATAGCTGGCTTCCAAGATAACTTTACTGCCTTTGACGCGGCTTTTGTCGTTTTGGTTAATGCCTACGATTGAAGCGCTGTCTTTGCCGCTGAAAAGTTCCACGCGCTTATCCTCTTTGAGTTCCAGCTTTACCTTCTGGCTGCCAAAAAAGGCAAAATCATACGCCCGCAGGACGACCCCGCTTTCATGGCTGCTGTATGCCATCAGTTTTTCCAGCGGGCTTGTGATCTCTTTTTCAATCTGCGCAAGACGCAGCTGGACTTTTAAGGGCACGGTGACCGTTTTGATATCAGCGACCTTGTAATGCATATTGACGCCTTCGATATCTTCGTAGACAAAGTTTAAAATCTTGCCGATACCGATGCTTTCTTTATACTCTTTTTCCTCCAGGGTTTGAAGCTCTTTATTAAAAGCGGCACTGAGGTCTCTGGCGATACCGTGGACGCTGAGGCAGTCCCCTCTGTTTGGCGTCAAATCAATTTCAATAACGGTATCGTTAAACACCGCGTATTCATGTAACTGCCTGCCCGGTTCCAGACTCCCGATACCGGCATCAAGGATCATAATCCCGTCATTGATTTTGGCAAAACCCAGTTCCTGGGAAGAACAGATCATCCCCTCGCTTGCCTGGCCGCGAAGCTTGGTATGTTTGATCTCCAAACCGCCGGGAAGCACCGCGCCGATCATTGCCACGGCGACATACTCGGCGTCTTTAACGTTTTTGGCCCCGCACACGATCTGCCTTGTATCCGTTCCCACATCCACTTCGCAAATATTAAGCTTATCCGCATCGGGGTGTTTTTTACAGGAAAGCACTTTACCCACTACCACGTTTTGGGGCGTTTGCAACTCCTCGTGCCCGTCAACTTCCAAGCCAAGGTCATTGAGCTTTTTACAAAGATCACTTGTACAAATACCGCTTAAATCGATCCATTCATTCAACCAACTTCGTGTTACTACCATCTAAACTGCTCCAATAATCGTAAATCTCCCTCAAAAAGCGACCGCAGATCGGGAATCTGATGGATAAGCATCGCAAAACGCTCTACCCCCAGACCAAACGCGTATCCGCTGACGTCTTTGTAGCCTACGGCTTTAAAAACATTGGGATCGACCATGCCGCACCCAAGGACTTCCAGCCAGCCCGTGTGCGAACATACCCGACACCCCTGCCCGCCGCAGAATATACAGCTGATGTCAGCTTCAGCGCTGGGTTCGGTGAAGGGGAAAAAGCTGGGGCGGAAACGCACCTGGACTTCGCCGAACATATACTGCAAAAACTCAGTCAGCATCGATTTGAGATTGGCAAAAGAAACTTCGCCCCTGTCTTGAACGACCAACCCCTCCACCTGGTGAAACATCGGCGTATGGGTCAAGTCAAAATCGCGCCTGAACACGGTACCGGGACTGAT
The DNA here is from genome assembly GCA_051746505.1 of Campylobacterota bacterium. GTDB lineage: Bacteria > Campylobacterota > Campylobacteria > Campylobacterales > Sulfurovaceae > TCS-49. The sequence goes on along the minus strand of JBNJFE010000001.1, from coordinate 20,778 downwards.
CATGCGAATGGGCGGTTTTTTGTGCTGCATTGTCCGTATCTGAACGGGGGACGTGTGTGTACGAAGCAGTGAACCGTCCTTGCAGTAAAAGGTATCCTGCATATCGCGTGCGGGGTGGAATTTTGGCAGGTTCAGCGCTTCAAAGTTGTGAAAATCGTCTTCAACAAGGGGCCCTGTTTCGACACTGAAATTTTGCGCGGCAAAATACTCGATGATGGTATCCATCGTACTCATCACCGGATGCAGCGCGCCGTTTTTTTGTCTGGGCGAATACAGGCCAAGATCGATTTTTTCCGATCGCAGCTTCGCATCCAGCGCAATCTTTTCAAGTTCATCTTTTTTTGCTTCAAAAGCTTCGTTAAGCTGCTGCTTTTGCTCATTGAGCTTTTTGGCAAAATCCGCTTTTTCTTCGGCGGCGATATCTTTGAGTTTGGCAAACTCTTTGGCCAGATCGCCCTTTTTGCCGAAAATAGAAACTCTGACTTTTTCCAATGCGTCAAGATCAGTGCATTTTTCTATTTTTTTTCTCAAATCTTTCAAAAGTTTCCCCTATTTTTTGTGCAATTTTATTGAAAAGTTCATTAATGCCACCTTGAAGCATTTAAAGGCCACCTCTAAAATAAGCGCAAAGCGCTACATAAGGCTGTGTTCTTATTTCTTTGGAACCTGTGACGGCCTCATATCAGCAACCTTTTGCCCAAAGCGAACCTTGCTTGCCTCATGCACGCAAAGATTCCACAATTCCTGCTGGGCTAAAAACACGACCGTTGATCCCATCTTAAAATACCCCAGTTCATCACCTTTTTTCAGATGCATATCTTTATACGTATAGCGCTTTATCGCGGTGCTTTTGCGGTTGGTTTGGATATCGCTTTCAGGATGCAGGACCATCTTGCCCACATTCAGCGCCCCCACAAGTACGATAAAAAACCACCTGCCCTGTATTGCGCACTCTAACACCACCCGTTCGTTTTTGTTAAAAAGCGAATCGATTTTATTAAGGTAGGTAAAGTTCACCGGATACAGAGCACCGGGGATATGGGTAATAGAATGCACCTGAAGATCAAAAGGCACGTGGTAGCGGTGGTAATCTTTGGGCGAGAGGTAAAAGTTGATATATTCCCCCTCTTGCAGCGCGTCGGCGTATTTCTGCCAATTTCTGTGACCCACCAGGGAACGCAGGTCATATTCCATCCCCTTGATTTGAAACGCCGCGGCGTTTCTGATGGGGCCTGCTTTTGTGATAAACGCATCCACGGACGAAATCATGCCATCTTCGATCGCTCTTTGTTTTTGCAGTTTTCGGGTAAAAAGCGCATTGAGCGTGCTGTACTCGCCGGGGTCCGCAAACTCGCTCATATCCAGCCCCATACGCTTGACATACTGGGTATTGATCAATCTTTGGATAAAAGCGGGAAAGGGTTTATCGGCTACATAGCCAAACATTCTGGAAAGGGTGTTGCTAAAAATCATCAAATTTGCTCCAAAAGACCTAAGCAAGCCTTTGTACTTTTAGATATAATTATACCTAAAAAAGGATTTCAATGCTTCGATTTGCACCCTCGCCTACAGGAGATATGCATATAGGCAACCTCAGAGTCGCTATTTTTAACTATATGCTTGCAAAGCAGCAGAACAAAGATTTTATCGTCCGAATTGAAGATACCGACCAGGAAAGAAACATCGAAGGCAAAGATGACGAGATCATGGCCATTTTACAAAAGTTTGGTATCAATGAGGATAAACTCTACCACCAAAGTAAAAACCGCCATATCCACCAGCACATGGCGATCAAACTGATCGAACAGGAAAAAGCGTTTGCGTGCTTTTGCAGCGATGAAGAGTTGCAGGCCCAGAGAGAGTTGGCCAAAAAAGAAAAAAGGGCGTACCGCTACAGCGGCAAATGCGAATTTTTAACCAGCAAAGAGGTGCTTAAAAGCGATAAAAAATATGTCGTTCGCCTCAAAAAGCCCGGCGGGCCCATCACCTTTGATGATGCAATCAAGGGTGAAATCACCACCCACCCCGATGAAATAGACAGTTTTGTGATCCTAAGAGCCGATACGACGCCCACGTACAACTTCGCGTGTGCCGTTGATGATATGGTCCACGGCGTCAGCTTTGTGGCAAGAGGCGAAGACCATACCAGCAATACGCCAAAACAGATTCATATCAGAAACATGCTCGATTATGAAAAAAACATCGTCTACGCCCACCTGCCCATCATTTTAAACGATCATGGCAAAAAAATGAGCAAACGCGATGATGCGTCCAGCGTCAAGTGGCTGCTTGAAGAGGGATTTTTACCCGATGCCATCATCAACTACCTCATCGCCCTTGGCAACAAAGCCCCCGTAGAAATCTTTGATATGCATGAAGCCATCGCTTGGTTTGATATCAACCATATTTCAAAAAATCCCGCCAGATTTGATCTGGACCGCCTGCGTTTTGTCAACCGCGCCCACATCAACCGCATGGATGATAAGCGGCTCTCGCATTATTTCGGCTTTGCCGAAAGCCAGATCGGACAGCTGGCCAAACTCTACACCGAAGAAGCCAGTACGCTCAAAGAGATCGACGAAAAGATTACGGCTATCTTTCGACCCAAGGATTTTGAGGGTGAATTCGCAGAGCAGATGAGAACCCTGCAGCAAATGATCATGGATGCGCCTTTGTTTGATACATTTAACGACTTCAAGCAACATCTTATGCAAGAAAGCGGATTAAAGGGTAAAAACTTTTTCAAACCGCTTCGCCTGCTTTTGACCAACAAACCAAACGGCCCCGAAGTCAGCGATATTTACGACTTGATCAAAGGTTATCTGACCCAGATCGTACGCTAAAACTCAGTGGGCCAGCGTCAGGGCAAAAAGCACCTGCGCGCCGCCTTTTTCCACCGCCTGCTTTGCTTCAAGCAGCGTACTACCGGTGGTAAAGATATCATCAACGAGCACCACCGTTTTCTTTGGTCCGCTGTAGACAAACCCTCTTGGGTTGTTTTGGCGGTATGCTTTTGATTGTCCTGAATACACTACTTCATTGGCAGCTTGCAGTTTGTTAAACAGGTGGTGTTGTCCCGCCTGTTTGGCAATGACGGCGCTGTGGCTGTAACCGCTTTTGATACGGTGGTCTATGGGCATCAGCGTGTAGGGGATTTGAAAGCGGGCAAACGTCCTTTTGCTCACAAACGTTAACACGCGGTGGCCTGCGGGGGTATGTTTGGTCAAAAGCAGCGGGGCGATTTCGTCGTATTTATAACAATAGACAATTTCTAAATCATGCAGTTTTGTCCGGGAGTATTTGGGAGTCAAAAATTCGTGCGTGCATGTCTTGCAGACGATATCCAGAGACAACCGCCCGCAGACAATACAGCGCATCAGTCGATTTTAAGTACGCTTAAAAACGCTTCTTGTGGCAATTCGACGCTGCCGACGGATTTCATCCGTTTTTTACCCTCTTTTTGTTTTTCCAGCAGTTTTCTTTTTCTGCTGATATCGCCGCCGTAGCATTTGGCGGTGACGTTTTTGCGCATCGCGCTGATCTTGGTCGCGGCGATGATCTTATTGCCAAGACTGGCCTGGATGGAAACTTCAAACAGTTGCCTGGGGACGATCTCTTTCATCTTGTTGACCAGATCCTTACCCTTGCTGAAGGCTTTATCCTTTGGCACGATGATGCTGAGTGCGTCCACCTCTTCGCCGGCGACTTTAAGATCAAGCTTGACAAGATCGCCCTCGCGGTATTCGATCACTTCATAATCAAAGCTGGCGTACCCTTTGGTCGCGCTTTTGAGTTTATCGTAAAAGTCGGTCACGATTTCACTCATAGGCACGGCGTACACAAGCATTACGCGGTCTTCGTTGAGATAATCCATCTTTTCCTGGATCCCTCTTCTGTTATTAAGCATCGTGATGATATTACCCACAAACTCGTTGGGCGTCAGAATCGTGGCTCTGACATAGGGTTCTTCGATATGGTCGATTTTTTGACGCTCAGGCATTTGGGAAGGGTTTTCTACCTTTTTGCTTTCCCCGTCTGTCATATGCACGTGATACACCACCGTCGGAGCCGTAGCGATCAGATCAATCCCGTATTCACGCTCTAAACGCTCTTTGACCACTTCCATATGCAGCATCCCCAAAAAGCCAACACGAAAACCAAAACCAAGGGCTGCGGAAGTCTCGGGTTCATAATGCAAACTGGCGTCATTGAGTTTGAGCTTATCCAGCGCGTCGCGCAGATCCTCAAACTTATCGGTTTCGATAGGATACAGCCCCGCAAAGACAAAGGGCTTGACCTCTTCATATCCCGGGATCGCTTCTTTGGCCGGATGCTCAGCCAGCGTGATCGTATCGCCCACGGCCAGGTCCGAAACGTTTTTGAGTCCAAGCACGGCAATTCCAACGTCACCGGCGCTGAGGCTTTTGGTTTCAACGGGTTTGACCGGGTGGGGATACATCAGCTGATTGATCTCGTGTCTGGCACCGGTATTCATCACAAGAACCTTATCCCCTTTTTTCATCTCACCTTCAAACACCCGTACAAGCGCCAAAGCGCCCAGGTAATTGTCAAACCAGCTGTCATAAATCATAGCTTTGACTTCACCCTTGTTTTCAGGCTGCGGGGCGGGGATTTTTTCGATAATGGTATCCATCAACTCATTGATCCCGATACCGCTTTTGGCGCTGACATGGACCGCTTCGGTGCAGTCTAAGCCGATACTTTCTTCTATCTCCATAGCCACTTTATCGGCATCGGCTGCGGGCAGATCGATCTTGTTAAGCACGGGGATAATTTCCAGATCGTTTTCCAAAGCCAGGTATACGTTGGCTATAGTCTGGGCTTCCACGCCCTGGGAAGCGTCCACGACCAAAAGCGCGCCTTCGCACGCGGCAAGCGAGCGGCTGACTTCATAGCTGAAATCCACGTGGCCGGGGGTATCGATAAGGTTGAGGATATATTCCTGCCCGTCTTTTTCATAGGCAAGGCGCACGCTTTGGGCTTTAATGGTGATGCCCCGTTCTTTTTCGATATCCATCGTATCCATCATCTGCGCACTGAGTTCTCTGTCGCTGATGGCTTTGCATTCTTGCATGATCCGATCGGCCAGGGTACTCTTGCCGTGGTCGATGTGTGCTATGATTGAAAAATTTCGTATATTATTATTACTCACTGCCCTGCTTCTCCTTGCATAAAAACGTTTTAACTAAAAAGCGAGTTCACGCTTTCATTGTGGTATACCCGTCTGATCACTTCCCCGAAAATGGGCGCGACCGAGAGGGTTTTGATCTTTTCGCACTCTTGACACTCTTTGCTTAGCGGAATTGTATCAGAAACGGCCAGTTCGTCAAGCTCGCTTTCTTTAATGCGTTCATAGGCCGGACCGCTGAGTACGGGATGGGTCGCGCATGCCATGACGGAGTTGGCGCCTTTGTCTTTGAGCACCTTGGCGGCTTTGACCATGGTTCCTGCGGTATCGACCATGTCATCGACTAAGATCACGTCTTTGCCCTCCACATTGCCGATAATATTCATCACTTCTGCTTCGTTGGCCTTTTCGCGCTTTTTATCCACGATCACCATATCCGTTCCCAGTTTCTGTGAAAAGTATCTGGCCCTGGCAACGCCGCCGATATCGGGACTGGCGATAATGGGATTTGGCAATTTTTTGTTTTTGAGGTAGTTGGCAAACAGCATCGCGCCGTACAGGTTGTCAACGGGAATATCAAAAAAGCCCTGAATCTGTCCGGCGTGCAGATCCATCGTAATCACCCTGTCCACACCGGCTTTTTCGATCAGGTCCGCAACCAGTTTTGCCGTAATAGGCACCCTGGGAGCTGCTTTTCTATCCTGTCTTGCATAGCCGAAATAGGGCATCACGGCCGTAATAGAGCTGGCACTGCTTCGACGCAGCGCGTCGGTCATAATAAGCAGTTCCATCAGATTGTCGTTGGTGGGCACGCAGGTTGGCTGGATGATAAACACGTCCCTGCCCCGTACGCTTTCACTGATCTGGACGTTGATTTCACCGTCACTGAATTTGCTGACCTTGGCACTGCTTAAGGGCAGATCAAGCGCTCTTGCTATGTTTTCGGCCAACTCCTCGTTTGCCGATCCTGAAAATACCTTGTATCCTCTCATTGTCCGTAACTCCTTTTAATATTTGTTTTTATCGCTGTTATCGTTTTTCTTGGTATAGCGCACTACCTTGTTTCTGCCTGATTCCTTGGCTTCATACAGAGCCATATCCGCGTATTTGATACACTTCCACGGCGTATCGCCGTCACCGGGGAAAAACGCGGCGCCTACTGAGCAGGTTTTGCTAAAGCTTTCCTGCCCGACTTCTATAACCTTGGATTCAAAACGCTGCCGAATCTTTTCGGCAATCTTCATCATCCCCTCTTCTGTGGTGTTGTATAAAAGCACGACAAACTCTTCGCCCCCAAAGCGGATACCAAGATCAGATTCTCTGATAGCGTCCATAATGACGCCTGAGACCACCTTGATCGCTTCATCACCGACGTCGTGGCCGTAGGTATCATTGACCATTTTGAAATAATCGATATCAACCATCAAAAAGCCGTAGGTAATCCCCGAGCGTTTGGCCTGCGGGAAGCTTTTGGCTATGTACTCTTCCAAAAACTTCCTGTTATACATCTTGGTAAGCTGGTCGGTTCTGGCCGATTCATGCAGTGTCTGCAGCAGCTTTTTGCTCACAATCTCGGGGCGCGATGCGTTCATGTAATCCTCAATCGATTCCAGCAATCCCTTGATACGGTCGTGTTCTTCTTTGTCGCCGCTGCTAATAGAGATAATAAAATCCAGATCGTTTGAAATCGAATAGGGAATACAGATATAGTACCGGTCGCCTTTAAAGGAATTGCACACTCCCTCAAACTGCGCCGAATCAACGGTGGTGTTGGTCCTGTCAGCACGACACCCGGTCTCTTCGGCGTTGCAAAGGTTTTCTCCTTCTGCGTAAACAACAAGGGTGTGTTTATTGGTCGTATCGGCTTCAATGAATTTAAAGTTTTCGATATTGAATTTTTCCCGCAGTACGTAGCCAAGTCGCCGATACACGTCATCAATGGACTCATCTTTTTCAATAATCTGGCGGTATTTGTAAATATCGCTTAACTGATCGACGGTATGATTGACCTCTTCAAGCGGATCTTTTTCCCTGACCTTCTGGGTTAAAAAGATATCGATCTTGCTTTCGATACTGTCCAGTGCGATCTGGAGCTTTTTCATCAGCGAGTTTACCCATCCGGCTAACTCTTTGGTCTCTTTTGAACTGGCCTGCGTTACGCGCCCCGAATAATCTCCGTTGCTGGCTCTCTGCATCACCAGCTTGATATCTTCAAAAATATCCACGTAGGGTTTTAACAGCAGATGGATGATGAGTTGAATCAGCATAAAACTGATCATGGAAATCAGCACTACATCTTTGATGGTATCGATTCCCACGCTTTTGGATGAACCCATATCAAGTACCACCGTTACCGCGCCCAGCGTTTCTCCGGGCTCAGCCTCATGGCAGCCAAGACAGTTGAGGTTGCCGCCTTCGGTAGCCTTGTAAGGAATCGTCAGGCGAAATGTGCTGGTGGTGAAGTTGTCCACAACAACCGACTGTTCCTCGCCGCTTTTGAGCACCTCTTTGTCGACATTGTCCCGCGGGATTTCATTATTAAACCCCGGACCGTACTGATCGATAACGCTTTTGGCCCTTGAAATCCAGATCGATTTGAGATTTTGGGTATTTTCAATACTTTTTAAGAAAAACTCCCGGTTATCCATCGTACCGCTTGCCATATGCGCGGTTAAACCGTCTTTGACGATCTTGCCTGTGACCCTGGCTTTGTCTTCTGCGCTTTTTAACCCCACTTCACGGAGATTGAGGCTGAAAATGACGACAATAGCCAAAAAAAGCAGTATAAAAACGATGGTCAGTACCGCCGTTGTTTTTTGTTTTGCATTCATCCGTTACTCCACTGTTACGCTTTTTGCCAAATTTCTTGGCATATCCACATCATTGCCAAGTCTGATAGCAACCTCCATCGACAACAGTTGCAAAACCGTCATCATCTCGTAATACTCCGCCATCACATGCTCATGGTTCCCGGTAAGAACAAAATCATCGGCGATAGAATCAAGCAGTTCACTGCCCACGGTTAAGATCGTGGCATCCCTGGCGCTGAGCTCTTCCACGCTGCTTTTCATTTTATCATAAAGCCGGTGCTTTGGCAGCAGCGCTACGGTAAAAAGCTCGCTGTCAGCCAGCGCGATGGGCCCGTGTTTCATCTCTCCTGCCGGATACCCCTCGGCGTGCAGGTAGCTGATCTCTTTAAGTTTGAGCGCGCCTTCCATCGCCAGGGGATAAAAAAGATCGCGGCCGATAAAGAAAAATCCATGCCCGTGCAGGTAGCGCTTGCTTAAGCGCCGCAGCTTTTCATGGTGGGCCAGGCTGTTTTTGACCACTCTTGGAATATGCCTGATAGCGTTCAACTCCTCTGTTAAGCCACATGCAACGCCGCGCTGCTTTGCCAGGTACAGCGACAGCATCCACAGCACCATCATCTGGGTGGCAAAGGCTTTGGTACTGGCTACGCCCTTTTCTATACCGGCTCTGGTCAGGATAGACCGGTCGGTTAGCCGCACGATGGAAGAGTTGTCCACGTTGCATATCGCCAGGGTTTTGACGCCCGCTTCCTTGGCCATCTTCAGCGCTTCTAAGGTATCGGCGGTTTCGCCGCTTTGGCTGATTACGATAAAGAGTGTATTTGAAGCGATAATGGGGGCTTTGTAGCGAAATTCGCTGGCAATTTCCACGTCGCACTTGATCTTGCTTTTTTGTTCAAACAGATAGCTTGCCGAAAGCGCGGCGTGAAAACTGGTCCCGCACGCACACAGCGTAATGTTTTCCACCCGGCTTAAATCAAAGCCTTCCAACTCTTCAAAAACAATATCTTCGTCAAGCGCTCTTGCCATGATCGTATCACTAAGCACCTGGGGCTGTTCATACACCTCTTTTTCCATGAAAAACCGGTACCCGCCCTTTTGGGCCGAAATCTTATCGCCCAGCAGGGGAACAAACTTCAAATCGTGACCGCCGTTTGTAAAATCGGTCACGATACCCTCGGCACTGACCTTGCCGCAGGCGTTTTCATCCAGGTAGCTCACTTCTTTGGCTCTGCCCACAATCGCCGCGTCGCTGGAAGCAAAAAAGTACGACTCCCCGTCTCTGCCGATCATCAAAGGCGACCCTTTCCTGGCAAAATAGACCTCTTGGGGGCACTGGGTGCTCATCAGCAAAATCGCATACGCGCCTTTTAAACTTTGGACCGTTTCTGCAAAAGCCCTGTCGCAGCTTTTTGTTTGGGCCAGATTGTATTCAAACAGGTGCGCGATCACTTCGGTATCGGTTTGACTGACAAATTCGACACCCTCTTTTTGCAGCCTGCTTTTGATCTGGACGTAGTTTTCGATGATGCCGTTGTGCACGACGTAGCTGAAACCGCCGTAGTGGGGGTGGGCGTTGAGTTCGGTGGGTTTGCCGTGGGTGGCCCACCGGGTATGGCCGATGCCGACCCCGCCGGTCTGGGTATAGTCTTTGCACTTGGCTTCAAGATTTTTGAGCTTGCCCACGGCTTTGTAGCTGGTCACCTCCCTCTCCTGCATCATCGCGATGCCTGCTGAGTCATACCCGCGGTACTCCAACTCCGCCAACCCCTCAAGCAGCTGGCTTTTGACTTCGCCTTTACCGATATAGCCGACTATTCCACACATAACGATCCTATAACTTTTTTGATATTATTACAAATTTTATCACTCTTTTGGATTAAAAACAGGTCTTTGGCCCTATTTTTATGCGTATTGGCCTTGGCTGAAACAATATCGATGCCAAAGAGTTCAAAAACACTGGCCACGTGCGAAAGCAGTCCGGTCTGATTGGCGCAGTTTAAGCGCATCAGCGCGACCGTGTTGGAGTGGCCACAGTCAATGTGGACCTCTTTGGGGTAGATGGTTACGGGTTTGAGACTGGGTTTTTTATCCATATCAAAAGAATCCTGAATGATTTTTTCAACTTCTGCCAGTTCAAAGGGTTCAACCTTTTCAAAAAAATCGATCTTAAAGTATTTTTTATCGTCAAAAAGTTTATAAATATCCATATCCACGACGTTAAGGCGCTTAAGCCTGCCAAGAAGGTACGCGATATTAAACTGCTTTGCCCTGATCACTTCGATGCTTAAGTTTTGCTCGTTATGGATCCAGAATCGGTATTCCTGCACGTTTTCAGCCTGCATGGAAACGGTGCATATCTTTTCCAAAGGCAGCTTTTGGAAGAAAAGATTGGAACTGATCGAAAAAATCTTTTTTTGCAACAGCTTGGGACAGGATTGAAAGCGGGCGAAATTCAACAGCTTTTTTTCCACCTTGACGCGTTTGGCTACCTCGCCAAGGGCGCGGTCCTGGTCCAAAAGATCCAGGCAGCGTTCGTACAGTTGTCTTAGCAGCTTTTTTGTAAAGTGGTTGTACGTTTTAGGCCCCACCGCTTTCATATCAGCCACCGTCAGCAGATACAGCATATCAAGCGTTTTTTTATCCCCCACATACGTTAAAAATTTCAGTACCGCCGTATCGTCATAAATATCTTCCTGCTGGGCGGTCAGGCTCATAAAAGTATGAATCTTAATGAGCTGCACCCCTTTGTGCGTCAGGGGCATACCGATCTTTTGCGAAAAGGTTTTATACACCCTAGCTCCCACCTGGCTGTGATCACTTTTTCTGCCCTTGCCGCAGTCATGCAACAATGCGGTGAGTTTCAACATCGCCCACTCATCCACACTTACATTCTTTTGCAGAGAAAGCAAAAATGCATCATCGTTTTGCTCTAAATACTGCAGCGTCAAAAGCGAATGTTCATCCACGGCGTAGTGATGGTATCCGTCAAACTGAGGCATGAACATGATTTTTTTCATTACTTGGATAACTGCGGCCAACTGACCGCATCTATGCAGCCCCTGCAGTATTGCACAGGAGTTTTGGCTGTAAAAAATATCTTTTTTGGGCAGGAGTTTGTTATCCCGGCCCGCTTTGGCCGCAGCGCGGATAAAAGAGGGTGAAAGCTTGGCGCCGGGATGTTGCAAAAGAGCGCGCACATACACTCCAAGGGTGCCCTGCTTACTTTTTGAAGCCAGCAGGTACTGCCCGCAGGTAAAGATATACCGGTCCTGAGCGTGGATACGTTGGATTGTTGTTGCATCAAAAAAGAGCCACGAACTCAGCTGATCGATCCAGATCAGGCTTTGGCGGTGGATAATATCCAGACACGCAAGCGTTTTGCTGACAAGTTTAAACTTGTTTTTGTAACTATCATCATCTTGCAGCAGTGTCGCAACCGTGCCAAGGTCTTCAAAGCGCAGCGTATCGTTTTTCCTGCCGTTTGCGATATGCAGTGCCGTACGTATACGAAAAAGATACTCCAGGGCTTTGCGAAACTCCCTGTACTCTTTGTCGTCAAACCCGACATCTTTGATCCTGTCCACGCCCAGCAGTGCCTTGGCGATCCAAAACACCGTGTTTGCGTCACGAAAGCCGCCGGGGGCGTTTTTGATATCGGGTTCTACGGTGAGGGGGTATTTTTTGTGGCGGCTGCGGTACTCTTGTATCTTTGCGCCGATATAGGTTTTTTGATCTTCTTTCCTGATCTGTAGCAGACGGTTTTGCACCCCGGTCCATACAAAATTCGATCCGCCGATAAAGCGCGATTCCAGCATGGCGGTTTTAATCGTCACATCGCTTCTTGCGGCTTGACGAAGCTGGGATATTTCATGCACGCGGTGGCCGATTCTCAGCCCCGTGTCAAAAAGTTTCACAACCAATGCTTTTACGATCGATTCACACGCATAGCCTGCAACCTCTTCATACGCGATCATGATATCGATATCAGAATAGACGCACAGCTGCTCGCGGCCGTAGCTGCCCATGGCTATTACGGCTATGGGAATAGAGTTTTGCATCGGCATATACTGGCCAAACGCTTCTTGCAGCACCTCTTTATACGCCTGCATAACAAACCCGTCGATACGCTTTGTATGGTTGTATAAAAAATGTTTCCCCTGCGTATGGGCCACTTCACTGCGCAGTGATTTTAGATAGGTTTTTATCTCCATTTAGCGCAGACTGATCAATCGTACGGGGTTGAGATGGCGGCTGTTTTTGGTCGCTTCAAAGGTCAGTTCATCCTTCACCCGGCCGATAACCATCCCCTTTGCGACCCGCTTGCCAGAACGAATACCCGGAGCGATCTTTGACAAACCCGCGTAGATGGTATGCATGGAATCGGGATGTTTGACAATAACCACGTTGCCCAGCATATTCGTCTCCTGCGCGTAAAGAACTTCTCCGTTTAAAACGTTTCTGACATTGGCCGGATTGGATTTTGGCTTCAGCACGACCGATTCGTTAAAGATTTTAATATTATACACCGGATCGGTGTATGTGCCGAAATTTCTGGTAATAGAAGCGCTTTCAAGCGGTGAAATCGTTTTTGGTCCCCGGTAGCGGTAAAGATTGTCATGGTAATACGAAGACCCGATCTGTCTGACTTCGATATCTTTGTCGTTTCGCTGCAGTTTGGGCAGGCTTTCATCCTTTTTTTCCAAGGCCCGCTTTGCCGCTGCCTGACGCTTGGCCTCTTTTTCTTTCTGCTGGCGCTTGGCAACGACTTTCAACTCCTGCAGCGTCGTACTCAAGCGGCTTTTTTTCTCCCGGATGGCAGTTAACCTCTCTTTATACTCGTTTCTGTTTTTTTTCAATGACGCGATCGTATTTTCCAAGCTTTGTTTGTCGGCAATAAGCTGCTGTTTATTATCTTCCAGGCGCCCTATGATTGTTTCCAGCTGCCGGCTTTTGGCGCTGAGAGTCTGTTTTTTCTCATCCATTTGTGTGATACTGTCATTTAAGGCGGTGATCTTTTTTCTGGTGTATTTACCCGTCTGTTTAAACACATAGGAGTTGACAAAACCTTCACGGGTTTTGATAGAACTGTTTTGCAGCGCCATCATGAGACCAAACTCTTTAACGATCAACGCTTCAAGCTCTTTTTGCTGCTTCTGTTTATCCTCTTTGATCGTTTGCAGTTGCTGTTTGGTTTGTGCGTAGCGTTTTTTGGTTTTTTCATAAAACGCTTCTTTGCCCGCCAACTCTTTTTGCGTGATTTTAATCGCTTTGGTGAGTTTTTGTTTTTTGTTCTGGGCTGTTCCTATTTTTTGTGCGATGGAGGCAAGTTTGCTATCCATCTGTTTATAAGAGTTTTGAATACCCGCCAGCTGCTGGGAGCGGCTTTGTATCCTGTTTTGTATCGAAGCCTGCGCGAGCAGCGCGGCAATCAGCATCCCTGCTATAATCTTAATCATTTTCTCAATCCTTTGAATTCATGATCACCAAACTCACGGCTAAAAAAACCGTTACCAGCGCAAATCCTATCAGATACATAAAATCACTGCTGTTAAAAAGCAACCCCGTATCCACGCCAAGCACCGCCGCGGCGGCTTTGACGCTTGCGCTGTCCCCGGCGTAATAAAAGATCGCTGAGACAATAAACGCGGCGATTACGGCGTTGATAAAGCCAAGCTTGTACAGCACCCCGCTTCGAAGCATCAGCGGCGCCCCGAAAAGCGACATAATATGCATCCGCTGGCTGTGTTCTAATTCCCAGACCACAATCTGTTTGTACACCAGCATAAAACTCACAAACGTCAGTACTCCCACAAACAGTTCAAACGCGACTTCTACCAGCTTAAGCAGTTCGTAGGTTTGATTATGATTGGCTTTAAAGCTTTCTACTTTAACAATATCGCTGTTTTGTTCCAAATCTTTAATAACATCATCCAAAGCCTCTGTATTTAAAAAACGCTCCAACTTCACCGTGTAGAAAAAGGGCAGTTGATCTTTCAGGTTTTGGGCCAGATCCGCAGGCAGCGAAGCTGAAAAGCGCTGCATGATCGCTTCGTTGTCGATACGCTGCATCGAATCGACCGCTTCAATCTGCGTGGCCAGCTTTTGGGTGTCCAGCTTTTCTTTGGCCGCAAGTACCATCGTATACTCCTGGGCCAGCTTTTTCTCAAAAAAATCCACGACCCGGTCAAACGAAAAGATAAACTGCAACCCAAACAGGATCGCCACCAGCGGCAAGAGCAGCGAAATATGGCTTTTAATAGACTTCATAAACTTCTCCGTTTTGGATGCGAAACTGCCGGTGGGGAACGCTCAGATGCGAGGGAACGTTGTGCGTAACCACGATCACGGTCGTCTCAAGCTGCGCGTTGGCCCCCTCAAGCAGTTCCCACACCACGTTGGCCGAATACTCATCAAGATTGCCCGTGGGTTCGTCAGCCAGGATCAAAAAAGGATTATGCGCCAGGGCCCTGGCCAAAGCCACGCGCTGCTGCTCGCCGCCGCTTAACTCATAAGGGTGTTTATCCACCTTGTGCGAAAGTTTGACGTGGCTGAGCAGTTTTTTGGTCTGTTCTTGCAAAACGTCATTGGAATACCCCGCGATCAGCAGCGGCAACTGTACGTTTTTTTCCACGTTCCATTCATGGACGAGTTTGTAATCTTGAAACACGATCCCGATATGGCGGCGCAGCTTTTGCAGCTTCTTTTTGGAGATGCCGTTGAGATTCATCCCCCCGATGTTAAGTACGCCGCGGTCGGGACTCATAGCCCCGTAAAGGGCTTTTAAGAAGGTGGATTTACCGCTGCCGCTTGGCCCGGTCACAAAGACGAATTCGCCTTTTTTGATGCTGAGTTCCACACCTTCGATAATAGTGTCATGCCCGTATGAAAGAGCGATATCGCTTATTTTAACTACGTTTGCCATGCTGGAGCAACTCCCTGATTTTTTGGTGGGCTAAAAAATTTGTTTTTGTACCCACGGGCTTTTGGTACAGATAGCAAACTCCCCGGGGCCCGGCTGAGATGTATCTGTTTTCGGGTTTGTCGAATTTGCCAAAACTCACCTGCAAAAGCGTTCTTTGGCTGTTTGTGTACCGGCGCTGAAAATGGATAAAAAAATTTTCGTATTTATACGTTTGCCCCAATAATGATTCTATATCGACATCTGCGGGGTTTAGATTAAACGAAAAATCGTACGTGGCTGTTTTTTCTTCGCTGTGGTCTAAACTGTACAGATCAAGATCGTAAATATTTTTCTCCATCTTTTTCCAGCGGTCTTCATACTTGCTGCTGATCTCAATATCAAGATTTTTGCGCACCCGGTACTCACATCTGTTTTGTGCGGTGAACGTTTGCAGACTGTAGGCAAAATAGTTTTCACTGTCGGTGCGAAGATTCAGGCGCCCGCCTTTTTGACAAACCCGCATACATTCATGTACAAAGCTTGCAGAGATCACTCTTCTGTGGGGTTTTTTATCCCAGGGAACGGGAAAGTGCAGATACACCGTCTCCACGCTGTTTGAACAAAGCAGTTCCAGCAGCAGCCTGGCGTCATAGTTGACAATAAATACGTTTGTCACCCCTTGCAGTTTGATCTGTTTAAGCACCTGGTTAATCGAGGGTGTATGCACCTCTATCCCGATAAATTGTTTTTGCGGATGTTTTTTTGCCTGATGCAGCAGGTGCCTGCCGCTTCCAAAACCGATCTCCACTGCAAGCGGGCTTTTTGTTTGAAAGTTTTCAAAAAAATGCGGGTTTTTGAGAAAAGGACTGTCCGGGGTGCTGTTTGTGGCATTGATATTTGAGTGCAGGACTTCTAAATCCAGCTTTGCCGCAACGGCTGCAAGCTTCTGTTTTATTTGGCGGGCCTGGGTGGGCCTGGTGATTTTGTCGGCTTTGAGCAAAAAATCATCTTTTCGCCGCTTGATTTCTACCAGAAACGATCCACTGTCATACAGCCACACGCAACCGTCCTGCCCCCCTTTCACGACAAAGCCGCCGAAAAGTTCTTCCAGCACGCCGGGGTCAAAGGGTCGTGTTACCAGGTGGGGCATCTGCTACTTTTCCACCGTCATCGGCAAAAAGAGATTGGCGCTGTCGCTTTCTTCACTGGTAAGACCGTGTTTATCAACGCTGATAACGCTGTATTCGTACTCCCTTCCGGTTTCAACCTCTTTGTCGGTATATACGGTATTGGTAATATTGTCTAAAAACTTTTCGCCGTTTTTGACCAGGATATAGCTTTGGGCCCTGTCATCCTGGGGGTACCACTGCAGATAAATGCTTTTTTCATCCATCTTTATCAACCCGATCTTTGGAGGCTGGGGTTTTGGAAGAGTGGAACCCTTTACCACGGCGCTGTCCAGGCTTTCAAGTTTATCTTTGTCAACGGTTGTGACTTTGTATTCATAACTTTTGCCGTCTTTGTCTATATGGTCGTTGAAACGGTTTTTATCAGTCTTGGCGTGATAACTCCAAAAGATATTTTTTCTGTATACTTTGTAATGCATAAAATCATCCATGCTGACCGGGTCCCATTTGACGGTAATTTTTCTGGGCAGGTCATTGGTTGCCGAAATCTTTTCGACCCTGGGAGGCAGGGGTTTTGTCTTTGCCGTCACCTCTTTGCTGGGCGCGCTGAGCAATCCGTTATACAGCTTAACCCTGACTCTGTAGTGAAAAACACTGTTATCTGGCAGATCGTGGTCAATGTATTCCGCACTCAGCCGGTTGGAAACTTCAGCCAGTTCTTCCCATTCACTGCCGGGGGTTTTCTTTTCAATCACATACCCCTGCGTTCCCCTGAAGCTGTGAGGCCGCCAAATAATCTTGGCCCGCCGCGGAAGCGTCTGGACGGAGTGGACGTAGCTGACAGGAGGAATCATCTGCATTGTCTGGACCTGGTGGGTCTGACCCGGTTCGCTTCTTGGGCCTTCTTTTTTGTACGTGGCAAAGCGGTAGTAATACTTGGTATTGGGTTCAAGCGACTCGTCAACGTAGTGGTTGGAATACCTATCGTCAATACGCTCAATCTCCTGGAGTTTGCCCTCATCTGCGGTAGGGTTGGAGCGGTAAATGATATACCCGTCAATCCCCGGGTCCTTGACCGTTTGCCACTCAAATGCGACCGTGCTGATATCTTCAATAATTTTTACATCTTGGACCCTGGGCATGTCTGGATCGATCTTTTGTTTTTGCGGCTGTTTGAGACTACATCCGCTGATCACAAAAATCAAAACTATTGATGATAGTATCCCTGTCAAGTTTTTCATGTAATTTCTCCGTTTCAAAATGTTGCTGCAACAGTTGTGTAAAATCCGCATCAAGCGGAGCGTGAAAATAGATAAGCCTGCCGTCTCTTGGATGATGCAGGTACAGAATATACGCATGCAGATAAAATCTACTTATTTTAGCATGTTCACTCTTAAAACCATATGATTTATCCCCCACGATATGGCGGTTAAACGACGCCAAATGCACCCGTATCTGGTGCGTTCTGCCCGTAAACAGTTTGGCTGCGATCAGTTCGTATCGGTTGCGGCGGCTTTGCAGCAGTTTTTTAAAAGCTGTTTTGGCATCTCTTCCCCCCGGTACCACCGCCATTTTCAGGCGATTTTTCGGATTTCTGGCAATGGGCTTTTCAACCACGCAGTCATCTTTGAGTTCCATATCAATAAGCGCCAGGTAATAGCGCCCCATACTTTTATCCTGCAGTTGTAAACTTAATTTTTGATGAGCCCGGTTGTTTTTTGCCACGACCATTGCGCCGCTGGTTTCTTTATCCAGGCGGTGAACAATCCCGTGACGCTGGCTGCCGCTGATGGTTGAAAGACTGATTCCTTTTGCTTTCAGCCAGTCCACCAGGGTGGCTTCGTGTACGCTTGGGGCCGGATGCACCACCAATCCGCTGGGTTTGTTGATGACTAATATATCCTCATCTTCATATAAAATTTCCACGTCAAAATCCACGCTCGCTGGCTGGGACCTAGCCTGCATGATCGAAGCTTTAACCTGCTGGCCGGTTTTGAGTTTGAAACCGGCTTTGGTGACCTTCCTGCCATCGACTTCAACTAACCCCTGCGCAATCAGCCTGGCAACCTGATTGCGCGAACTGTGCAGTGCTGATTGTAAAAACCGGTCAAGACGCCCGGGGGTTTGGCAGGTAAAGCTTTTGTTTTCTTTGAGTGTCACTGGATTTAACCCCTTTTTGGATATAATCGCCGCATGAAAACGATAAAAAACATCCGGCGCTTTATAACTTTTGATAAAAGAATTGTATCACATTTTGATTTTTTGATCGTACTGCTTTTGGTGCCCATTTTAGGGTGGTCGCTGTTTTTGATGTATGAACTCAATGAATACCTTTTTCAAAAGCAGCTTATTTATTACGCCGTGGGAGCGGCGGCTTTTTTTATCATGTTCTTTATCTCTTGGCGGCGGATCAAATGGCTTATTCCGCCCATTTACTGGGTCATGATTTTACTGCTTGTTGCCGTGGAGTTTGTCGGGGTGACAAAGCTTGGAGCCAAACGCTGGCTGGAAATTCCGCTGATCGGACTGACGGTACAACCCTCCGAACTGATCAAACCCGCTTTTTTGCTGATGATGGCTTACCTCATTCACGACAATCCGCCGGGTAAAAAGGGGTATAACCTCAAAGAGTTTGCCAAGCTTTCTTTTTTCATTCTGCTGCCGTTTGCGTTGATTTTAAAAGAACCCGACCTTGGTACGGCACTGATTATTTTGATCATCGGATACGGTGTCTTGTTTATCGTGGGCGTAAACTGGAAAATATGGGCCGCTATCTTTTTGGCCCTGGCTGTGAGTTCGCCATTTGCGTACAACAGTTTGCATGATTACCAAAAAAAACGCATCACCGATTTTATCGGGGAGGAACCAAGCTACCACGTTCAGCAATCCATCATCGCCGTTGGCAGCGGAGGATTGAAGGGACAGGATAAAGATTCCTCCACCCAGACGCATTTAAACTTTCTGCCTATTGCTTCCAGTGATTTTATTTTCGCGTATTTAAGCGAACGTTTCGGTTTTGTAGGGGCGATGGTACTGATCTCTATTTACGCGTTTTTGATTTTGCATCTGTTTTCCATCGCAAACTATGCCAGGGATGATTACTTTTTAAAAGTGATGGCTCTGGGGCTTGGATTCATGATTTTTTTGTATATGAGTATCAATATCGCCATGACGATCGGATTGGCCCCTGTGGTGGGCCTTCCCCTGCCCCTGTTCAGCCACGGGGGAAGCAGTTTTTTAAACTTTATGGTGATTTTTGGCATTTTACAGAATCTTCTTGCTTTTCGGTTTAATTTTCTGTATAATTCCGCGAGCAAAACAAACTTCAAATAGCTTGTACACTACTGCTTGCGGGTCTTTAGCTCAGTTGGTTAGAGCACTCGGCTCATAACCGAGCGGTCCGGAGTTCGAGTCTCCGAGGACCCACCACCCATACAGATACAGAGGCGTCTGGTACAGATCGTTGAAAACTACCTTTTTATCTTCTTTCACATGTTCAAGCGCAAAAGTACTGCTGATGAGACTTGGCTTTACCGTACTGTTGCTTCTTTTTTTAGCCAGCTTTGCCATCGCCTCGGGATACCGGAAAACGCCCTGCTTCCCTGCTTATGCGCCTGCTTGCTTTGATAGAACTAAACATCGGAGAGATTCCTGTTTTTATACTCCAAAATACGATATCAGCTATCAATACCAGCAATAGTATAAATATAAATACAGCGGCCAAGGGGTTCCTTTGTCAAAAATCTGATAGCAATATTTTGCCATTGTAGCAAAACGATTGCAAATCGCAATCAAAAAAACGTGACGCCAAAAGGCAATACCGCGTTTTTGCAGTACAATAAAATCACTTTCACGACAAAGGAGTGCATTATGCATACTCTTCATACACAAAAAGGGTGTAAAAACTTTGTTATAGACGATAATATGCCCGGGTTTTACCATGAGGGAATCTTGAATATGCAGAAGATGAAACACACACCTGCCACCTACGACCTCATCGACGTTTGCAACAGTTGCAAAAAGGAACTCAGCTGCAAACGCGCGATTGAGGTGCGGGTTTCATTTGCCAAAGCGTATTTTCAAAAATTTGCCCTGGCTTAGTTGTTCTGTATTCCTGCTTTTAGCAAGAGGGAACGTTGCCGCTGTCGTTAGCGTATTTGTAGGCAAAATCAAACAGATGTTTTTGAAACTTTTGCGGAACGGTCTGGACATCCGGACACATCGCAGCCATCTGGCTGCCAAAATTTCCTGCATCCATGATCTCTTGCCACTCATCCTGGCTGTGGGCTGCGGCAAACTTGGTACCGCTCATTTGACACTTGTCTTTAAACACTTGCGAATACACTTTTTGTCCCACATCCGCGTCCGCACTGGCGCCCACGGCCAAGAGGCCAACCGTAACTGCTGTTAATACTAGCTTTTTCATCCTATGCTCCTTATTTTTTGATTTCTGCGGCGATCGCTTTTATATCTTCACCGCTTAAATTTTGCACCTGTCCCAGCATCAAGCCTTTCATCGCCCCGCCGTAAGTTCCGTCTTTGTACCCCTGCAGCGAAGCGACGATCTCAGCTTTGCTCATATCTTTAACCACTTTGCTCTGGCCCATCGCTTTTTTCTCAAAGCCCGCTCCGTGGCATCCTGTGCACGCTGCCATATTGTATCCGGCGAAACTTGCGCTCATACTTCCTGCGATCAAAATCGCTGCGAATGTTTTTTTCATTTCTGGCTCCTTATTTCTTTTTATAGGAGCATTATAAAAACAAATCGTGGAGTTATCGTGAAGTCAT